>JACQZT010000262.1 GCA_016213755.1 Acidobacteriota bacterium
CCACCACCTCGATGCTGCGCACCGCCTGCGGGTCGGTGAACTTGGGGTAGAAGGCCTCGCCCTGATCGCTAAGGATCGAGGGCGTGGAGCGCTCGGGCTCCACCAGCGCGGCGGCGATCGCCAGGACCAGGGCCGCCGCCGCGAAAGCCAGAGTCTTGACGGTCTCATTCATCGCGTGCGGTCCTCCACCAGGCGGTCCACGGGAGTGCCGGCGCGCTCGCGCGCCAGTCGGCGCAGCGAGACGAACAGGAACAGGAGCAGGGCCGGCGCCGGCGGCAGCGCCACGGCCATCAGTTTGATGGTGTTCTGGATGCCGCGGATGGAGTTCTCCATATCGGCGCGCGCGGATTCGATCTGGCGCTGCTTTTCGTCCTCGATGGCGCCGCGCGCCACCGTCAGGCGGCGGTTCTCCACCGACTGCACATTGGCGATCATGACCTGCCGCGCCTGCTCGTCCAGATCCGGACGCCGATCGATTTCGCGCACCGCGCGGTCCAGGCGCGCTTGGGCTTCTTTCAGGCGCTCTTCGGCCAGGGCCTCGGCCATCTGCATGTCGTTCAGCCGCCGCGCCTCGTACTCGCGCGAGCGGGCCTCGACGGCCTCCAGCGTGCGATGGCGCGGCCGGCGTTTGCGCAGGGCGATGAAGGAGTCGTCGCCGGCCAACTGGTCCACCGCGTTCAGCAGGAAGGTAACGTTGTCGAAGTTCAGGTTCTCGAGGCCCCGGCGGCGCAGCTCGAAGAACTGCTCGCCCATCAGGTCCAGGTCGGCCACCACGATGGCGTTGGCCGCGCCGGTCACCCGCGCCGCCAGCACGCGTTTCTGGCCGTCCGGTTTGTGCGGCGGATTCGGATTGAGGGCCACGCCGAACAGCGAGCGCTGCACCAGCTCGTCCAGGCGCAGCGCGCCCGAGTCGGCGGTGGTTTCGATCAGCGGCGTGAACTTGGTCTGTGCGTCGCTGCGCGGCGCGATCGCGCCGGGATAGAGCAGCACCACTTCCTGCAACCCGCCGCTCACCGCCTCGCGCGGGTTGAATCCCCGCCCGGCGAAGACCACTTCCTTGGGCAGCGACTTCAACTGGGGGTGCGGATTGTAGTTGTCCCAAACCACGCGTTCGGCCGGCCAGTTGACGCCCAGAAAATCGAGCAGCGGGCGCAGGTCGGCCTGGGAAGCCAGCTCGAGGTTGAAGGCCGGCATCGGGTCGAGCAGCAGCAGGACGGGCTTGCCCTGCCTGACCCAGGCGGTAAGGCGGTCCGCCTGCGGCTGGGTGAGCGAAGCCGGTTGCGCCGCCACGAGCACGCTCAGGTCTTCCGGGTAGCCGGCGTCGGGCGAGACCTGCGCCACCTCGTACTGCTTGCGCAGCTCGGCGACGATGGACCAGTCCTGGGTCTGGCGCCGGGTCTGGTAGTCCATGCCGCCGAACAGGCGCGCGGGCGTGTCGAGGATTCCCACCTTGCGGCGCCGGGCGCCGGAGACCACGCGAATCGAGCGCATCAGCTCGTATTCCACCGGCAGTCCGCGGTCGAAGAACGGGATCACGAATTCTTCCGAACCGCACGTGAAGGCCAGGCCGAGGTAGATTTCGTTCATCACCCGGGCGCTCTCCTCGGCCAGGGGCACCCGGTAGGGACGGATGCTGTAGCGCTCCTGCGCCTCGCGAGCGGCGGGGGAGTACTTCACGGTCTCGACGATGCGCACATTCACCGCCTCGCGCCCGGCGGCGCCGAACTCGCGCAGCATGGCCGAAAGACCGTTGCGCGCCTCGACGTAGCTGCGCGGCACCTCGGGGCTGAAGTAGGCGTAGATGAACACCTGCTGCCGCGGATTCAGCGACTGGAGCAGCTTGCGGGTGTCCGGCGCCAGCGAGTGGATCTGCTCGGAGGTGGCGTCCCAGCGCAGCCGCGCGTGCGAGGCCAGCACAGTGACGGCGGCCACCGCCACCGCCAGCGACAGCGCGCGCAGCAGGTAGTGGCGTTCAGCGCTTTTCGACGGCCAGCGCCTCCGCCCCACCAGCGCCACGTTGGCATACAGCGCCGCGCCGGCGAGTCCGGCGACGTAGACCAGGGCGCTCGGCGTCACCATGCCCGCGGCCAGGTCGCGGAACTGCTCGGCCAGCGACAGCCGCTCGGCCAGGCGCGCCGGGCCGCCCGAAAGGATGGCGCCCGCGCGGTCCAGAAACGCCGGCACGGCGCAGAACAGACCGCCCAGGATGAAGGCCACAGTGAGGTTGTCGGTGAGCAGCGAGGCCAGCATGGCCAGCGCCAGCAGCGCCGCGCCCATCCCCCAGTAACCCGCATAGGTGGCCGCCAGCAATCCCACGTCCGGGCGGCCCAGCCAGGCCAGCACCACCACGTGGCTGAGCGAGAACACCAGGGCCACGCTGTAGATGCCCAGGCCGGCCAGGTACTTGCCGAGCACGATCTCGGCGTCCGAGGCGGGCAGCGTCAGCAGCAACTCCTCGGTGCCCTGTTTCTTCTCTTCGGCCCACAGGCTCATGCTCACGGCGGGGATGAAGAACACCAGCAGGTAGGGGATGACGGCGTTGAGCTGGTCGAGGTTGGCCAGATTGGTGGCGAAGAAGCGCTCCTGCCAGAAGGCGGCCACGGCGCTCAGGAAGACGAACAGCGAGATGAAGACGTAGCCGGTGGGCGTGGAAAAGTAGCCGGCGATCTCGCGCTTGACGATGGCGCCGATCACGCCGCCGCGGGTGGTGCGCATGCCTCTCCCTCCGTGAACGCCCGGAACGCTTCGTCGAGCGTCGGGCAATCGCCCTGCATCGCGGCGGGCGTGCCGTCGAAGACGATGCGGCCGCGGTGGATGAGGATCACCCGGTCGGCCACGGCTTCGACCTCTTGCAGAATGTGCGTAGAAAGAAGCACGGTCTTGGTGGCGCCCAGTTCGCGGATCAGGCGGCGCACCTCGCGGATCTGGTTGGGGTCCAGCCCGCCGGTGGGCTCGTCCATGATCAGCACGTCGGGTTCGTGCAGCAGCACCTGCGCCATGCCCACGCGCTGCCGGAAACCCTTGGACAGCTTGCGGATGCTTTTCTCGAGCACCGCGCCGATGGCGCAGCGCGCCACCACGTCGTCGATGCGCCGCTTCAGGCGCGCGCCGCCCAGGCCCCGCGCCTCGCCGAAGAAGCGCAGCAGGCCCAGCGGCGTCATGTCCGGGTAGAGGGGTCCGTTTTCGGGCAGGTAGCCCAGGCGCTCGGCGGCGCCGATGCGGTCCCGGGCGACGTCCACCCCGGCCACGCGCGCCACTCCCGCGCTGGGCGCCAGGTAGCCCGTCAATATCTTCATCGTGGTGGACTTGCCCGCGCCATTGGGACCCAGGAACGCCGCCACCTGACCCTGCGGCACCGTGAAGGAAACGTCCCGAATGGCGGCAAAGTCCCGATAGAACTTAGAGAGGCCGGCGGCCTCGATCGCGTTTGACTCTGCCATGCTGGTTCGCTTGTGAATGCTCCAAGTCTCTAGTTTATCCGGATCGGCGGGACTTCGAACGGGTCGCCCGAGGAGATCCACCGCACCGGCACTTCGGGGACCATGGGCTTCAGCCACTCGTCTCCGATCATCTTCACCCTCAGATTCGGGTCGCCGGCCACTACCACGTTCTTGGTACCGAACGAACGCTGGATGTATCGCGCCACCTCTTCCAGGGACATCTCCGGGATCGTGTAGCGGCGAGGCCGGCGCAAAGCCCTTCGTACATCGCCGTGGACATGGGATGTCCCAGGGCCGCATTCAGCATCTGGGCCGCCGCCCAGCCCGTGAGGTCAGTCGCCACGGCAGCTCTCCTTCTGGTTCAAAACTCCAGCCGCGCGCCCAACTGGAAGTTCCGGTTGTTCTTGGCCCGCGTGATGGAGCCGCCGCTGATGATGTCCACCCGGTTCTCCGGCAGGTTGAAGTTGGGATGATTGGGCAGGTTGAACGATTCCACCCGCAGTTGCAGGGCTCTCGACTCGGCGAACTTAATGCGCCGCGAAAGCGAGGCATTCACCATCACGGCGCCCGGACCGTCCAGGATGTTGCGCCCCGAACTGCCAAACCGGTAGGAGGCCAGCGGCACCACCGGGAACATGGTCCGGTCGAACCACTGATCGATGGTGGGATTGGGGACCGTGCCCTTGCCCACCCGGTCGGGCCGGCTGGCCTCGCCGTTGGTGTAGTTGAAGTTCGCCACTTTGGGCGTGAACGGCTGACCGGTGTAAATGGTGCCGGTGCCGGAAACCTGCCAGTCGCGCAGCAACCGATGGCGGAAAAAACCGGGCGTCCAGACGAAGCTGGAGACGAAGGAGTGTCCTATGTCGAAATCCGACCGCCCGCGTTCGCCTTTCAGGTTGCGCGAGTCCTGGGCGTTGGCGAAATTGTACTGGACCGTGCCCCCGGTATTCGAGCTTTCGTCGAGCGACTTAGCGTAGGTGTAGGCGGCGCGGACGGACAACCGCTTGCTGAAGCGCCGGCGGACGGTGACGGAACCCGAGTTGTAGATCGAGTTCGAGCCGTCCGAGATGATGTTGATGGTGTTGAA
The DNA here is from genome assembly GCA_016213755.1 of Acidobacteriota bacterium. GTDB lineage: Bacteria > Acidobacteriota > Terriglobia > Bryobacterales > Bryobacteraceae > JACQZT01. The sequence goes on from JACQZT010000262.1 coordinate 4,528, forward strand.
CCCGGCGTAGGGCCGGACCGAGCGCAGCGCCAGCTCGCGCCCCGGCTGGTTGATGTCGTAGCGGCGCTGAAGGTGCGTGCCCTTCGAGCCGGCGTAGGCGATATCGAGAACCGTGCCCCGGCCGATCTCGCGCTCGACAGTGAAGTTGTAAGACTGCAAGTACTGCGCCTTCGGGTTGACCGGCCCGCCGGCGGTGCTGGTGACGCCGCCGACGCTGCGCCGGGCCGCCGGGTAGGGGTCCGACACCGTCACCGCGAGCGGGTTGGACGAAACCGCGCTGTAGGACTCGTTGATCGAGAACGGGTAGATGTCGCTGTACTCGTCCATGCGATACAGCGAGCTGCTTCCATAGAAGATCCCGTAGCCGCCGCGCAGCACGGTCCTCGCCCCGCCGAACGGCCGCCAGGCGAAGCCGAAGCGCGGGCCGAGATTGTTATAGTTCGGTCGGACGATGGTCGGCGGCAACCCGGCGTCGGCAGCCATGACGATGTACTGCTGAAGTCCCGTGGCTTTGATCCGCGCGTCGAAATCCGACAGTGTGCCGTGGCCCGAGACGATCTGCTTTCCAAGGGCGGGAACGAACATCGACCAGGCGCCGAACTTCTCGCGCGGCGGCTTCATCAGCTCGTAGCGCAGACCGAGGTTCAGGGTCAGCGACGGGGTGACCTTCCAGTCGTCCTGAACGTAGGCCGAATAATTCGAAACCAGATGATAGGGACCGGCCGCGTCCAACTGGCGCCGCGAGGTGCTGGGCCA
>JACQZT010000031.1 GCA_016213755.1 Acidobacteriota bacterium
TCCGCGTGCCCCACGGCTTGCGCCAGCCAGTCCATATAGGCCGCGAGGCGTTTCTCCTGTGGTGCTGGCGCCGGATTTTGCGCAGCCACGGAAACATTCTAGCACGGTTTTGTTGTTTATGACACAGTAAAAGTAAGGGAGTGGTTGCATGCCGGACCAACTGCCGTTTTTAGGTTGATGTGCAGCAATAAGGCGGTCTCTCGGCATTGTCAAGGCAAGTCCAGGTTTCGGGCTGTGGGCGGAAAGTGACTACAGAAACGTAGCCAGAACAGCGACGTGAAGGCGTTCGACGGTCTTCAGCGCTTCGAGAGCCTCCCTACGTGAGAGCAGGACGACTTCGTCGTAGCGTGCGGCGACGGCGAAATCGGTGTAAAAGGGAAGTGTCTCACTGAACTCGGTCAGTGCCGGGCACTGGACTTGCGCCAGCGCCAGCAGTTCGCCCAGATCATGCGTGAAGCGGGGCGTAATCCCGGCGCTGGACAGCAGGGCCTTCAACAGTTTCTCGGCCGCCTGTTGAATGTGAAAGCAGACAGGGTCGACGAGGTCGTCGCCCTCTAAAAGCAGCTTAGCGCTGCGGAGGTCCAACTCGGCCCTGCCGAGGAGGACTCGTGCCAGGTCACGCGGCCGCTTTGGCATACAGCACGACTCCTTCGCGCAGGGCCTCCGCCGCCACATGCCCGCGCACATCGGCCCAGTCTTCGAGTTCCTCGGGCGTGTACCAGAGCAGATCGACGGGCGCTCCGACCCCGAACAGCGAAGCCCTTGCCGGGCGCAGCCGATGGTAACGGGTTTCGGAACTCGCCTTGACGATTAGGATGTCGAAATCGCTGCGGGCGCCGGCCTCCCCGCGCGCCCGGCTGCCGAACAGGATGATTCGATCCGGGTCCACCGAGGCAACCAACCGGGAGACGATCTCCGCGATTTTCGGGTCATGCTGAATATCCGGCGGCATAGGATTCTGCCTTCAGAATAGCGCGGTCCGGCCCGCGGCACTCAAGTCTCTCGCCGATTGCGATCGCAAGCTCTAGCAGCCAGCCGGACGCTGTTCGTCGAGAGCGCGCCGAAGCAACTCGAACGTCTCACGCCGTTCGGCTCCGTCGCCGGCCATCCACTGTTCCAGCAGACCGACCACCGCTCCCTGCCGGGCGGGCGGTTGTTCGGGCGGCACCACAGCCGCTTCGACCGCAGATGAGTCGTTCCCAATTCGCTCCGCGGCGGAACCCACTGTCCACCAGTGTAATACGCCGCCCGCCTACTCCTTGGCTTCCTTGCGGGCCGTGTCAAACAGGAAGTTGAGGGTCTTTTCGGTGCGGATGCGGTTGGCGATGCGGCGAAGGGTGCCGTCTTTCTCGAGGCGCATGCGCACGGCGGCCACAGCTTCGCGTTCCTGGCGCGCGATGCGGTGCAGTTCGCGGTCTACCTCGTCGGTCATGGCGGCGATGGCTTCCCGCTCGGCGATGCGGTCCAGGATCATGGAGGCGCGCACCTCGCGGACGGCGCGGTCCTGCTGCGATTCTTTGAGCTTGGCCCAGTCGATGTTGATGGTGCGCGGGTCGATGCCGCGGGCGGTGAAGGTGGCCAGGTACTGCTGGGCGTAGGACTCGATCTGCCCGTCGACGAAGGTCTCGGGCACCGGGAACGGGTGCATTTCCACCAGCTTGTCGACGATCTCGTTCTTGGACTCCTGCTTGGCCAGGAACTCGCGCTCCCGGTAGATCGCCCGGCGGACCTCTTCGCGCAGTTCCTCCAGGTTCTGGTAGTCGCCCAGGTCCTTGGCGAAGTCGTCGTTCAGTTCGGGCAGTTCCTTGCGGCGGATGGCTTTGAGGCCAACGTGGAAGCGGACTTTCTTGCCCGCCAGCCGTTCCTGGCCGTAGTCGGCGGGATAGCTGACCTCGATTTCCTTTTCGTCGCCGGGCGAAGCGCCGCGCAGGTTCTCGGCGAATTCCGGAAGCGTGGATTCGCCGCCGACGTGGAACTGGATCTCGTCCTGCTCGATGGGCGGATCCTCGATCCCCGCCAGGCTCTTCAGCGACACCACGGCGAAATCGCCGTCGGCCACCGGGCGGGGATCGATGTTGATGTAATCCGCCTTCTCGTCGCGCAACTGTTCCAGGCGCGCGGCCACATCCTCGTCCCCAACCTGGGGTTCGTCATAGTGAACGGTGAGGTTGTTGTACTCGCCGAGTTCGAATACCGGGGCGACCTCGCACTCGACGGTGAATTTCAGGGGCTCGCCGGCCTCGAAATGAACGTCCTTCATCTTGGGCGAGCCGACCACGCGCAGGTTCTCGGCCTCGGCGCGGCGGGTGAAGTGCTTGGGAGCCAGGCTCTCCAGGACGTCTTCGCGAATATCCTTGGCGTAGCGGGCGCGAATCATGGTGGCCGGAACCTTGCCGGGGCGAAAGCCCGGGATGCGGACCTTCTTCTGCAAGGCGGCGACGACGCGTTCGGTTTCGCGGTCGACTTCCTCTACCGGAACCGTGATCTCGATGGCGCGGAAACAGCTTTCTGACATGGATGTATGATACGGGGGCGGCGACCCCCGCGGTCTTAATCTGCCTTTTTACCAGCGCCTCAGAGACCGGCTGCCTTGCGCAGCGCGCCGGACTTGTCGGTCGCTTCCCAGGTGAACGTGGCTTCGGCGCGGCCGAAATGGCCGAACGCCGCGGTTTTGCGGTAAATCGGGCGGCGCAGGTTCAAGTGCTTAATGATGCCGCCCGGAGTCATGGGGAACTGATCCCGAATCAGGCCGACGATCTTCTCGTCGCCGATCTTGCCCGTGCCGAAGGTGTTGACCATCACCGAAACCGGTTCGGCCACGCCGATGGCGTAGGCGAGCTGCACTTCGCAGCGCGAGGCCAGGCCCGCCGCCACCAGGTTCTTGGCGATGTAGCGCGCCATGTAGCAGGCCGAGCGGTCCACCTTCGTGGGGTCCTTGCCGGAGAAAGCGCCGCCGCCGTGACGGCCCATGCCACCATACGTGTCGACGATGATCTTGCGGCCGGTCAGGCCGGTGTCGCCATGCGGCCCGCCGATGACGAAGCGGCCGGTCGGGTTGATGTGATACTTGGTGTTCGCATCGACCATGTCCGATGGAACGATGGGGTCGATGATGTGCTTCTTGACCTGCGCGCGGAGCTCCTCGATGGGCATCTCCTCGTGCTGAGTCGAAACCACCACCGCATCGATGCGCGCGGCCCGGCCATTCACGTACTCCACCGAAACCTGGCTCTTGCCGTCCGGACGCAGGAAACTCACGCCCTTGGCGCGCCGCACGTCGCTCAACTGGCGGCACAGCTTGTGGGCCAGCAGGATCGGCAGCGGCATCAGCTCGGCGGTCTCGTCGCAAGCGTAGCCGAACATCAGGCCCTGGTCGCCGGCGCCGCCGACGTCCACGCCCATGGCGATATCGGGCGACTGGGACTGGATGGCGTTCAGCACGCCGACTGTGGTGGCGTCGTAGCCCATCGCCGCATCCGTGTAGCCGATGTCGGCGATCACCTCGCGCGCCAGCTTCGGCACGTCCACGTAGGTGTTCGTGGTGATTTCGCCGGCCACGATGCACAGGCCGGTGGTGACCAGAACCTCGCAGGCCACCCGGCCCGTGGGGTCGTCCTTCATTACGGCGTCCAGAACCGCATCCGAAATCTGGTCCGCCATCTTGTCGGGGTGACCCTCGGTCACCGATTCCGACGTGAAAATGTGTCGCATGCCAAGCGGCATTCCGGCAGCCTCCACTGTGTATTTACTCCCCGATCCGGCGGAGAAAGGGCACTTCCGGGACGTACTCGGGGGTCGAATCTTTTAGTCTATCACGAGGATGGCTGGCGCTTATTCGTCGCGCAGCACTTCCAGCGGCCGCTGGCGCAGGATGCGCAGCGACGCCAGCCAGCCGGAAGCCAGCGCCAGGCCCACGGCGAGCAGGATGGTGGCCAGGTTGGGGAGCGGTTCGAAGCGGAAGCGGGCGTCGAAGAGGCGGGCCAGCAGCAGCCGCGAGAAGGCGGTGGCCAGCGCCCCGCCGATCAGGCCCGCCACCGCGCCCAGGATGGCGAACTCCACTGAGAAGATGGCCACCAGCCGCTTGCGCCGGGCGCCCAGCGTTTTGAGCACCGCGGCCTCGCGGGCGCGGCGCAGGCGCGTGCCCGCGACGGTGGAAGCCAGGATAATCGCGCCCGCCAGAATAGCGAATGCCGAGATGAAGCGCACCACCAGCGCCACCTGGTCGATCACTTCCTGCACGATGTTGAGCACGTCGGCGGCGTTGATCACGGTGACTGTCGGGAAGCGCCGGTAGGCCTCGCGCTGGAACTGGGCCACCCGGGCCGGCGGCAGGCGCACGGCGCCGAACCACTGTGCGGGAAACCCCGCCAGCGCCGCCCGGTTGAAGACAAACCCGTACTGCTCGCCGGGACCCACCGCTTCGGCGCGGTGGATGGCCGCCACGCGGACGTCGAAGTCTCGCGCGGCGCTCCGCCAGCGCAGGGTCATGCCAGGTTCGATCTTCCAGTCGCCGGCCGAGTCTTCGGAAACCGAAACCAGCGGCGCGGTTTCGCCGGCGGCCCACCAGGCGCCGCGGCGGACCTGAAGGCCGGCCGGTTTCGTTTCCGCCCAGGTGACCTGCCGGTTGGATCTTGCGTGATGCCGGCTGTGTTCCCGGGCCGGCAATTGGTCCAAGGGCGTTCCGCCGACCAGCAGCAGGCGGGCGGACACCATCGGGGTCAGGCGCGGCGGGGCCTGAAGATCCTTCCGCGAGGCCAGAAACTGGGCCATGGTCTCCTGCTCGCGGGGCGTGATGTTGATCAGATAGACGTTGGGCGAGCCGGGCGGCGCCGCTCCGGCGACCTCCACCAGCAGGGAACGCTGTACCAGGTACACCGTAAGCGTGAACATCACGCCAATGCCCAGCGCCACCAAAACGCTGGCGGCGTGGTTGCCGGGGCGATACAGGTTCGCCACGCCGTGGCGCACGGCCACCGGCAGGCGCACCGGCGCCTGGCGCAGAGCCACGCGCAGCCCGCGCAGAAGCAGTTGGGCCACGCCCGCCAGGATCAGCAAGGCCAGCGCCAGCCCGCCGATGAAGTAAGCGCCCATGCGCGCCGATTCGGCCAGCCAGCCGGCCACACCGCCCAGCCCGGTCAATATCACGGCGCCCGACACCAGCGACGGCGCCTGACGGCGGAGCCGTTCCGCCGGCCGCGGCTTCACCTCCGCCATCTCGCGCCGGAAAATCAGCGCGGGCTTGACCTTCCGAATGCTTACCAGCGGCGGAATGGTGAACAGCAGCGTCACCAGCATGCCAGCGGCGATGCCTTCCAGCGCGAAGGACGGGTTCCAGGGGATCGCCTGAAGCTGGAAGTAGCGCCCCAGCAGCAGCGGAAAGAGTTTTTGGACCCCCGCTCCCACCGCCACGCCGGCCAAGCCTCCGGCCAGGCCCAGCAGAAGCGTTTGCAGCGTGTAGATGCGGATGATCTGCGCCGAGCGCGCGCCCAGGCACTTGAGGATGGCGATCGAGTCCAGCCGCTGTTGCAGGTGCGAGTGAATCGCGGTGGCCACGCCCAGCGCGCCGACCACCAGCGCGATCAGCGAAACCAGGCTCAGGAAGGTGGTGGAGCGCTCCAGGGCGCGGGCGATGAAGGGGTGTCCTTCCCGGTAGTCCGCCACCATCGCTCCTGGGAACTGCTTTCTGAGCGCGTCGCGCATCTCGCCCACGGCGATCCCGCCCGGTGGAAGTTTGAACAGAATGCGGTGCGAGGCGCGCGAGCCTTCGATCATGAGTCCGGTCCGCTCCAGGCCCTGGCGCGAGATCAGGACGCGCGGGCCGACGTTGAGGGAGCCGGTCATGCGGTCCGGTTCCAGGCGCACGACACCGCACACGGTGAACTCGGCCGAACCGAGACGCACCGGCGAACCGGGCGCCAGGCCCAGGCGCGGCAGCAGATCGTCGGAGACGGCAATGGTCTGGGCCGTGAGCGCCTCCGACAGAGGCCGCGCGGGTTCGAGTTGCACCCGGCCGTAGAAGGGATAAGCGCCCGGGTCCACCGCTTTAACGGAAACCAGCACCGGAGTGGCGGCGGCCGAGGCGCTCATCATCGAGACGGTTTCGGTGATGCGCGAGTAACGGGCGCCGCGGCGGGTCCAGGTTTCCAGGCCGGCGAGCTGTTCGCCGGTGGGCGCGGAAAACTGGCGCAGGGTCAGGTCGGCCGCCAGCAGGGTGCGGGCTTCGCGCTTGAGGGCGGTTTCAAAGGCGGCGGAAAAACCCCGCACGCCGGTCAGCGCTCCCACGCCGGCGGCCACGCCGAAGATCACGAAGGCGAACTTGGGGGCGGCGGCGCGCGCTTCGCGCCATGCCATCCTCCAGGCCAGGGCGCGGAAGATCATGCCGCGCTCTTTCGCTCGTCGCTCACCACCAGGCCGTCTCGGAGCGTGACGATGCGCGTGGCGTGGCCGGCCAGCTCGGGATCGTGCGTCACCAGCACCAGGGTGGCGCCCATCTGCCGGTTCAGCGCCAGCAGCAGTTCGAGCACCTGGTGACCGGTCTTCGAGTCCAGATTGCCGGTGGGCTCGTCGGCCAGCAGCACGGGCGGTTGGCGCACGAAGGCGCGGGCGATGGCCACGCGCTGCTGCTCGCCGCCGGAAAGCTGCACGGGGTAGTGGTCGCGGCGGTCTCCCAGTCCGACGGCGACGAGCAGGCCGCGGGCGCGCCCGGCGGCGGCCTCGCTCGTGTCGCCGGCCAGCTCGGCGGGCAGCAGGACGTTTTCTTCCGCGGTGAGCGTGGGAATGAGCTGGTAGCTCTGGAACACGAAGCCGATCTTGCGGCCGCGCAGTTCGGCCAGGGCGTCCTCCGACAGGCGCGAGATCTCCGTGCCGTCGAGCAGGATCGAGCCCCCGGTGGGGGAATCCAGGCCGGCCAGCAGACCCAGCAGCGTGGACTTGCCGGACCCGGACGCGCCCATGACGGCGACGTACTCGCCGGGGGCGATGTCCAGGTCGATGCCGCGCAGAATGTCCACGCGATGCGTGCCCGTGTCAATCGACTTGGTCACGCCGCGCAAGCAAAGGATGGAGTCGCTCATTCGATCTTCCTTTATGATGGCAGGTAATGACACGGCGTTACTTCGTCTTCGGCGCGATGGCGGTTCTGGCCGGATGCGGGCGGGAACCGAAGCCCCCCGCGCAACCGGTCCGGACGGCGGCCGACGATCGTCCCGTGATCCTGGCTTTCGGAGACAGCCTCTCGGCCGGTCACGGTTTGGGCCCGGGGTCGAGCTACGCCGACTTTCTCCAGAAAGAACTCGACCGCAAAGGCTACCGCTACCGGGTAGTCAACGAGGGCATCAGCGGCGACACCACCGGCGGAGGGCTGTCGCGCGCCGAGGCCGCCGCGAGCTTGCGGCCCAGGGTCGTAATTCTGGAACTGGGCGCCAACGACGGCCTGCGCGGCCTGCCGGTGGAGGCCACGCGGGCGAACCTGGCGGAAACGATCGACATCTTTGAGCGCGCTGGAGCGAAGATCGTGCTCTGCGGCATGACCCTGCCGCGCAATTACGGGTTTGATTACATTCGCAGTTTCGAAAAGCTCTTTCGCGACCTGTCGCGCGAGAAGAAGGCCGCCCTGGTGCCCTTCTTCCTGGAGGGCGTAGCCACGCGGCCGGAACTGATGCAATCCGACGGTCTGCACCCCACCGCCGAAGGCAACGCCATCGTGGCCCAGACCGTCCTCAAGCACTTGGAGCCGCTGCTCATTCGGTGACAGGCGGCTCCATGCAGTGCCCCCGGTGGCGGTTTATTGGGCGGGCTTGTCCCAGTCTTCGCGGGTCAGGCCGTTCAGATCCCAGACCACGGCGCCGTCGCGCAGAGTGAGTTCGGCGCCGAGTTTTTGCGTGCCCCGGAGGCGTCCGCCCGCCACGTCCACGAATCCGAAGTTGCCCTTCTCCAGGCGCAGCACGCTGACATCGGCGGCCGCGCCCACCGAAAGGTGGCCCAGTTCCTCGCGATGGATCTCTCGCGCCGGGTTCCAGGTGGAGCGCAGAATTACGTCCTCCATTGTCATTCCCATATTCAGGAACTTGGACATGACGTTGAGCATGTCCTTCATGCCGGCGTTCATGCTGGTGATGTGCAGGTCGGTGGAGATGGAGTCCGGCACGAAGCCCTGCTGCATGGCCGGCACGGCGTGGCGGAAAACAAAGCTGCCGCCGCCGTGGCCGGCATCGAAGATAATGCCGCGCTTGCGCGCCTCGAACAGGTACGGCCGCACGCGCTTGCGCTCGTCGAGCATGGGCACGGCGGCCAGGTACATGTGCGTGTAGATGTCGCCCGGCCGCAAGTGCCGGCCCACCAGGTCTTCGAAGGGCCGCTGGGGACGGAACGAACCGAAATCGACCATCACCGGAACGCCGGCCAGCTTGCCGGCCTCGACCGCGCGGTCCACGGCGATCCAGTCCGGAGCCGTGTAGTGCGCCGTTTTGACCCCCACCAGGATGTCTTTGTTTTTGAGAATGCACTCGGCGGTGGGCTTGGGCTCCATGTCGGCGGTGTCCTGCTCGGGCTTGCCGCACATGCCCCGGCCCACGATGTTCAGGAAGGCGAGCACGCGCGTCTTTGAGTGGCGCACGATGTGCTGCCGGAAGTCGTCCAGGTTGCGCCAGCCGGGCGAACCGGCGTCGACCACCGTGGTGACGCCCGAGCGCGGCGCGTGGTCGTCCGGCGAAACGCTCGATTCGCCGGTATAGGCCGGGCCCCAGCCGGAGAAGACGTGCACGTGCATGTCGACCAGCCCCGGCGTAACGTAGAGTCCCGAGACGTCCACCACTTTGCGCGCCGCGGCGGCGGGGATGCCGGCCTCCACGGCCGCGTTCTTCCCGCCTTGGATGGCCACGTCCCGCCGCGCGCTGATGCGGTTTTTGGGATCGATGAGGTGGCCGCCCTTGAGCAGCAGATCGTAGTTGGTCTGGGCCAGGGCGGAAACGGCAAACAGGACCGGCATGAGCTTCATTCGGGCCATTCTACCGGCACGGCGGATTTACCGCAACGGCCGCCGCCGTTCGAACTCCCAGGCCGTGCGGACGATTTCGCGCAGTTCGGTGTAGCGCGGCTTCCAGCCCAGCGTGGTTTGCAGCCGGCCGGAATCGGCCACCAGGACGGCGGCGTCGCCCGCGCGCCGCGGGCCCATGATGAAAGGGGCCTTGCCGCCGGTGACCTCTTCCACCGCCCGCAGCACTTCGAAAACCGAGTGCCCGGCGCCGGTGCCGGCATTAAACGCATTCGACGCGCCGCCGCCCGCCAGGTACTCGACGGCCAGGATGTGCGCCTCGGCCAGGTCGCTCACGTGGATGTAGTCGCGGATGCAGGTGCCGTCCGGCGTGGCGTAGTCGCCGCCGAACAGGGTGATGGGCCGTCCGGTGCGCACCGCGCGCAGCAGCAGCGGGATCAGGTGGGTCTCCGGATCGTGCTCCTCGCCCAGGCCCGAGCCGGGTTCCGCGCCGCAGGCGTTGAAGTACCGCAGCGCCACGCTGCGCAGCCCGCGGCACTGGCCCAGCCAACCCAGGATCTTTTCGACCATGGCTTTGGACTCTCCATACGGGCTCACCGGCTGGATGGGCATGTCCTCGGTGATGGGGGTGCGTGCGGGCATGCCGTACAGGGCCGCCGTGGATGAGAACACCAGGCGCCCGACGCCCGCCTGAGACATGGCCGCGAGCAGCGACAGCGAGCCGCCGACGTTGTTCGAGAAATAGAGTTCCGGCTCGCCGATGGACTCCCCGACCGCGATGTAAGCTGCGAAATGAACCACCGCCTCGGGCCGCTCGGCCTCCAGGAGCCGCCGCAGGCCGTTCGTGTCGGCGAGCGCCAGCACACGCAACCGCTCTGGTGCGACGTTGTGCCGGTACCCGCGCGACAAGTCGTCCACCACGGTGACGTCGTAACCGCGCCGCAGCAGCAGGTGCGTGGTATGCGAACCGATGTAGCCGGCGCCGCCGGTGACCAGGATCTTGCTCATGGGGATGCGATGAACTACCAGAATACCAGTGCCAGGACACCCCCCCTGTGATTCATGTAAACCCTGTGCTACAATTCCTGCCCAGGACGTCCGGGCCGCGCGCCCGGGCGGACGCGTAACAAAGGGGGTTTACCTATGAGCAGTTTTTGGCTGCGTATGCTGACGTTGCTGATCCTGGCGATCATGCACGCCGGCGCCCAGGAGTTCCGCTCCACCATATCGGGCCGCGTTCTGGACAGTTCCGGCGGCGCCGTGCCTGGAGCGAAGTTAACCGCCGTGAACGTCGCCACCAACGAGTCCGCCGGCGCCAACTCGGACTCGGCTGGCGCGTACACAATTCCGTTCCTGCGTCCCGGCAACTACCGGCTGACGGTGTCGGCGAACGGCTTCAAACAGTTCAGCCGCGAGAACATCGTTCTCGAAGCGGCGAAAATCGCCGGTATTGATGTCGGCCTGGAAGTCGGCGCGCTCACCGAAACCGTGACGGTCACCGCCGAAGCCGCGCTGCTGGAGACGCAGACGGCCTCGCGCGGCGGGGTGGTGAACACGCAACAGGTGGCGGAGTTGCCGCTCAACGCGCGCAATCCATTCATGCTGGGGTCGATGATGGCCGGCGTTACCTTCCGGGGCGCGGCCATCTGGCAGCGGCCCTTCGACAATGGAGCCATCGCACAATGGTCGGTGAACGGCTCCCAGATGTCCAACAACGAGTTCCTGCTCGACGGCGCGCCCAACAACGCGCAGATGGGCGGCAACAACATCGCCTATGTGCCCATCGTGGACGCCGTGCAGGAGTTCAACGTCCAGTCCAACTCGTATGACGCCTCCTACGGCAAGACCGGCGGCGGCGTGTTTAACGTGGTGCTGAAGTCCGGCACGCAGAGCCACCACGTCACCGCCTGGGAGTTCTTGCGCCGCAAGCCGCTGGACGCCAACACCTTCCAGAACAACGCCATCGGGGCGGCGCGGCCCAATCACTATCTGGACCAGTACGGCTTCCAGTTGGACGGCCCGCTCACCATCCCGAAGCTCCTCTCCAAGGACGGCCGGGTGAGGGCGTTCTACCTGGGCAGCATCGAGAACTACCGCGAGGCGTGGCCGCAGTTCCTGAACATCTCCTACCCGGAAGCCGAAATGCGCAACGGGGATTTCAGCAAACTGGCGGACGCCAACGGCCGCGGCATCACCATCTACAATCCGTTCGACTACAGCCGCGACGCCGCGGGGGATCCCGTTCGCCGGCCATTCGCGGGCAATGTCATTCCGGCCTCGATGATCAACCCCATCGCCAAGAAAGTCACCAGCTACATGCCGCTGCCCACCCGGAAGACCCCCGGCGTGCGTTACTCCACCGCCAACTTCGATCTGCCCGACTACGCGGCGCTGGACAAGTTCTACAACATGATTCTCAAGTTCGACTTCAGCATCGGCGACAAGCACCGGGCCTTCATGCGCCATGCCTCCAACGACCGCACCGAGGACCGGGCGGTCAACGGTCTGGACAACAAGATCGGCACCGACGGCCAGCAGCCCTTCCAGCGCATCAACGACGCCTACGTCGTCGACTGGATCAGCACCCTCAGCCCGACCCTGGTCCTGAACGTGCGCGCCTCCTACAACCGGTTCATTGAGAAGGGCTTCGGCCGCGCCAACGAAGGGTTTGACCTGACCTCGCTGGGACTGCCCGCGTCGCTGGTGAACGCGCTGCCGCAGCCGCGCTACTTCGGCCGCTGGGACTTTTCGGGCTATACCTCTTTGGGACGTTACCAGTCGATTAACATCACCAATACCTATGCGCTGATGGGGTCGATCACCAAGATCCGGAACGCGCACACCCTGAAGATGGGCGCCGACCTCCGGCGCAACCACTACCTGACGCAGAATTCGGGCAACATTCTCCAGTTCAGCAATAGCGACCAATGGACCCGCAGGGCGTGGAACCAAAGCGATGCGCTGTCGGGCGACGGGTACGCCAACTTCCTGTTGGGCGTCCCCACCGGCGGTTCCACGAATTACCCGCTGTATCCGTTCTTCCGCCAGTGGTACGGGGCGCTCTACTTCCAGGACGACTGGAAAATCTCGCGCCACCTGACCCTGAACCTCGGCCTGCGCTGGGACGCCAACATGGCCCCGGACGAGAAGTGGAACCGTTTGAACCGGGGCTTCAACCAGACCGCCGCCAGCCCGGTGGCGGCCCTTATCCCGGCCGCCATGCAGACACTGTATCCGGAGTTGAAGAACTTGAAGGGCGGGCTGGAGTTTGCCGGAGTGAACGGCAAGCCGACCCGCGCGGCGGACTTCTATTCCAACACCTGGCAGCCGCGGGTGGGAGCGGCCTATCAGATCGGCAGCAAGCTGGTCGCGCGCGGCGGCTGGGGGCTGTATTACATCAACCCCTCGAACGACTACCTCCAGACCACCGGCTACTCGACCAGCACCCCGCTGGTCAGTTCGCTCGATTCCGGTCGCACTCCCATCAAGGACCTGCTCAACAACCCGTTCCCCAACGGCCTGGCCGTGGCGCCGGGAGCGTCGCAGGGCTACCTGACTTATGTCGGCCAGAATTTCAGTTGGTACAACGCCGACTTCAAGATCCCGTACGTGCACCAGTTCAGTTTCGGTTTGCAGTACCAGTTGACCCGCACCTCGACGCTGGAGGCTTCCTACGTGGGCAACCGGACCATGAACCTGCAAACCAACAAGGCCACTAACCTGCCCAGCCTGGCTTATCGCAAAACCTGCAACATCCTGGAAGGCGGCTCGCCGGCCAATTGCCAGGCCACCACGCCCAATCCCTTCGTGGGCCTGGCACCCTTCCTTGGAACCGGTCTCTACACCGGCAGCACGGTTCAGAAGTTCCAGATGGCGCGCCCGTTCCCGCAGTACAACGGCGATCTCACCCAGCTCGGCCTGAACCAGGGCCGGATCTGGTACAACTCGCTCCAGATCAATTACAACCAGCGCTTCTCCGGCGGCTTGAACCTGCTGGCCAACTACACCTTGTCCAAGCAAATCGAGCGCTGGGGCTTCAACGACCCCTACGCCGACGTGAAGCAGCAAGGTCTCTACTACATGGACCGCCCGCATATCTTCAAGGCCACGGTGGTCTACGATCTCCCCTTCGGCAAGGGCCGAAAGTTCGGCGCCGGCGCCACCGGCATCCAGCAGAAGCTCATCGCGGGCTGGCAGTTCACCACCTTCTACAACGACAGCTCGGGCGAGCCGGTGGACCTGCCGGGCAACGTCCTGATGCTGAAGGACCCGCGAATCAAGAACGTGGACTGGAAGGCCCACCAGGTCCGCGGCTGGTCGCCCTGCGTCCTGCGCATGGACAACAACGGCGCCGTCACCCCGCAGGCCTTCTCGGTGGCTCAGGGTTGCGGCACCGACCACGCCAATTACTCCTGGATGCTGCTGCCCAGCTACGCTCCGAACGTGAACCCGTCGCGCTCGGGCCAGATCCGCAAGCACGGCGCCTTCACCATGGACGCCTCCCTCAACAAGAGCACCATGATCGGCGAGCGCCTGCGCGTGCAACTCGGCTTCGAGGCGTTCAACCTGATGAACCACAACTACTACGGTCGCGAGACCTTTACCACCAACGCCAACGACGCGAACTTCGGGACCATTTTCCCGCACCGGGCGTCCAGCCAGAACGGCTACCCCCGGCAGGTGCAGGTGCGCATGAAGGTGTACTGGTAAACGGTCCTTCCAGGACCTTTCGACCCGGGGCGGCGCGCGGTCGCCCCGGTTTTCTTTTTCAAGGGCTTCGGCACTCGCAAGAACTTGCTCGTTATGAGGTCCTTGCAAAGGAGACTTTTTGTCTCCTAACATAGGAGACATGGCGCACCGCAAGAAGCTGTCGACGACGATTGGCGCGGACAATTTTGCCTATCTGCACAGTATGGTGAAGGCTGGCAGTGCGGAAAGCGTCGGAGAGGCTGTGGACAAGGCAGTGGAAATGGTCCGCAGGCTGGACAACCGGGCAACTTTGGAGCGCCAGACTGCCGCTTATTTTAAGGGCCTGACCTCGAAGGCGGCCGCGGAAGAGACCGATCTCGAAGACGCCCTGAGCGTTGCAGCTAACGAGATGGACTTTGACCAGCCATAACGCATCTCCCCGGCGCGGCGAAATCTGGACCGCGATGCTGGGAAACCCGCCGGTGCGCCATTGGGTCCTGGTAGTGTCGCTGGACTCCCGCAATATGAGCGAACGAGTCGATTCCGTTTTGATCGTTCCGTTCGGCAGCCAAGGCGCCGACGGTCCAACCACCTTGCGATTCGAGCCCGGAGAGACGGGACTGCCAGGGCCATCCTGGCTGAAGGGCCACTTCATTACAGCGCTCAAAAAATCCCTTCTCGGAGAGCGTTTGCCGCGCCCGCTTGCAGCGATACGCATGCGGCAGGTCAGTATGGCCATTCAGCGCGCGTTCGACGCGGACTCGCCACCTGGTAAGGCGTAGCGCGGTCTGTCTCTGGCGCTCCCGCGGCGCCGCGGGAAGCGGATCCCGTGCCGCCCGTTCTCTGTCCGGTCCTCAAATCCCCGGAGATTCTCACGATGAATCCTGTGTGCCGACGTACAACGCATTGAATCCTCACCAGAACTACCTGGAGAACTCCATCCTGACCGCCAGCAAGAGCGAACTGGTCCGCATCCTGTATCGCGTCGCGCTTCAGTCGGTCCGGGACGCACGGCAGGCCCTGGCGGCCGGCGACATCGGGACCCGCGGCCGGGCGGTCTCAAAGGCGGGCGCGGCGGTGTCGGAACTGATCTGCTCGCTCGACCTCGAGCGCGGCGGGGCCTTCGCCCTGGAGCTTCGAGAGCTCTATGGCTTCGTGCAACACCGGCTCACTCAGGCGCACTTGCGGCGGTCCGGCGAGATGCTGGCGGAAGCCGAGGGAATCCTGGAGACTCTGCGCCAGGGATTGTGCGGCGCGGCCGCGGAGACAGCGGAGCAAACCGCGACTCCCGCCGAGGCGGCGACCGGCGGCGGCCTGATTCCGGGCTGCATCACCGCGGCTCAGTCGCGAGTGCTGGCCGCTTTCTCGGCGTGCTGAAGACCGGCAATCACCATGCGCGCCAGCCCCAGGCCGCCCTGCGCGGCCATGACCTGCGCGAACTGCTGCTCGGCCATCTCGAGCGCGGATTCGCCGGAGTGATCCTCGCCCGTTCCGAGCCAGCCCGACGAGCCGGCCTCGCGCGCCGCTTTCAGCATCTGGCCGATGAGCAGCGCCTCGAACTGGCAGGCGGCATCTTTGACTTTTGCCGGGTCTTCGCGGACGGCCGGCGACGGCGATAGGGAGGTAATCTCAACTGCCATATCTGCCCTCAGTTCCTTTGTGGGCGCCCAAGCATCGACACGAGTGTCGATGCGGCACGTTGAGAACGTGCGCCACCGGCTCTAAATCACCTGCAAGTCGGCCTCCAGCGCGCCGGCGCTCTGGAGCGATTGCAGGATGGCGATGATATCGCGCGGCGTCGAGCCGATGGACATCAGGCCGCGAATCAGATCGTCCACCGTGGCGCCCTGTTTTAGCTGCACTTGGCGCGCCTTCTCTTCCTTTGCTCCCACGCCCACCTGGGGCACGGTCGCAGTCGTGCCCGATGCCAGCGGCCCGGGCTGGGAAACCTGATAAGTCGTCTCGATCTCCACCGAAAGCGCCCCGTGCATGATGGCCACCGGGGCGATATGAACGTCCTTGCCCATCACGATGGTGCCCGTGCGCTCGTTCACGATCACCCTGGCCACCCGGTCCGCCTCCACTTGCAGGGTTTCCAACTCGGCCACGAATTCGGTGGTGCGGGCGGCGAACTCGGCCGGCACGGCCACGCTCACCAGCCCGGAGTTGTCGGCATTGGCCAGCGGCGAGTTGAACTTCTTGTTCAGCGCCTGGGCGATGCGCGCGGCGGTGGTGAAGTCGGCCTGTTTGAGTTGCAGGCGGAGCCGGCCGGCGGGCGCGACGGATGGCGCGGCGCGCTCCAGCGTGGCACCGTTCGGGACGCGGCCCGCGGTGGGGTGGTTCACCGTCTGGGTGGATCCGCCTTTGCCGGCGATGAAGCCGCCGGTGACTACGGCCCCCTGCGCCATGGCGTAAACCTGCCCGTCCACTCCCTTCAGGCTGCTGAGGATCAACTGCCCCCCTTGCAGATTGGTCGCATCGCCAATGGCCGCCACGGTGACGTCGATGCGCCCGCCCGGCTGCCCGAAGGGCGGCAGCGTGGCGGTCACCATGACGCTGGCGGTGTTGTTGACGCGAATGGCGGACGGCGGCACGGAAACGCCCATCTGTTGCAGCATGTTGGTCAGCGTCTGGACGCCGAAGACGGTCTGCCGGCGGTCGCCGGTGCCGTTGAGTCCCACCACCACGCCGTAGCCGATCAACTGGTTTTCGCGCACGCCTTCCAGCGTGACCAGGTCTTTCAAACGGGCCGCTGGGGCCAGGGCGGGGAGAAGAGCGAGCAGGGTAATCAGTTTGCGGCGCATGGTCGCGTCCTCCTAGAAGGGCAGAATCCCCATCAACAGGCGATAGAGGAAGAACGGCCGCCGGATGGCGTCGCCGACCACTCCCTTGCCGTTGACCTGCACTTCCAATTGGCCGAGCTGGCCGGAATGGACCGCGTTGCCGGTGGACAGATCCGTCGGCCGGACGATGCCGCGCACGGTGATGAGCTGGGTTTCGGAATTGACCACCAGCGACTTGGACCCTTCCACCACCAGGTAGCCATTGGGCAGCACGTGCGTCACGCGCGCGGTGAGAGTGGCGTCCAGGACCGTCTCCCGGCTGGTGGCGCCCTGCCCGTCCAGTTTGCTCTCGCCCCCCAGCCGGGCCAGGTTCGACAGGGGTCCCGCGGCGCGGGTGATGCCGGCCAGCGCGCCCATGCTCGACTTGGCGCTGGAAGAGCGCGCCGAACTGGTGGCGCCCTTGCTGACCGCCGAGGCGCGCTCGGCCACCAGGATGGTGACGATGTCGTGCACGCGCTGCGCGCGCACGTCCGATCCAAGGTCGTTGAACCGCGCCGACGGGCTCCACAACGAACCGGCGGACGGGGCGGCCGCCTGCGCGCCCGCGCCCTGGGCGGCCTCGGCGATGAAGCGATCCAGCGGCGTCATCTTGGGCTGTTTTTCCTTTGCCGCGCGGGGCCCGGCCAGGCAGGCCAGCGGCACAATCGCCATCAGCAGCGCCATGCGCTTCATTCCGTATCTCCTTCCTGTCTGCGCCCCGCCACCAGAACGGCGCCCGGCGCGGTGATGCGGGCGGGAAACGTCTTGCCGGATTGCACGTTGCGCACCGGAATGGTCTGCCCGATGTTGCCGCCGGCCTCGGCGGTCCCCTCTAAGCGAAGCCGCGCCGTTCCGCTGCGCACTTCCACTCGGACCGGCGCGCCCTTGGAAACTGCCTTGGGAGGTTCTACGTAGCTCCGCGGGATGGCCATGCCGGGCTGAATCGCTCTTCTGGCGACCTGTCCCACGATCTCCGCGGCGCCGCGCACGGCTTGCGGATCGAATCCGGCCGCTTCCACCGTCTCCACCCGGATCTGGTCCTCCCGGACGGTCTCACCCGTTTTGATGAGAGATGCCGCGGTGACTCTGGTCCCGGGAATCAGTACCCGCACCCTGGCCCAGACGTCAAAACGCCGCTCACCCGCATAGCGCACGTAGCCGCGCCAGACGGCGCCGGTTACGGGGCCCGCCGGGGGCGTGCGGGGCAGTCCTTGCCGGAGAAACACGATCTCGCCTTCGGGAGCGGGCGCCAGGCTGGTTTCCAGGATCTCGATGCGCGCCTCCGGCTCCTGGAGAGCGGCGCGCATGGCGGCTTCCAGTTCTTCCCGTTGCGGCACGCGCGTCTTCCACTCGAAGCACACGTCCCCGGCGGCCTCCGTCTCCAGCTTGTGCACGGCGCCCAGGCGCGCAATTTCGGCGCGCGTGAACGTGCGCCGCACACCCGCCAGCGGCGCGTAGCCCAGCACCGTGTCCGGAGGCAGGGCGGCGAAGGAGGCCACCGCGGCGGAGAGGTCTCCGGCGGTGATCCTTTTGCCGGTCACCGGCAGGCAGCCCGGCAGCGCCACGGCCAGCAGCAATGGGATCGGCGTCATCGCGTCACGTTGTTCATCTGCTGGTACATCTCGTCCGCCGCCTTGACCACCTTCGAGTTCGCCTCGTAAGCCCGCTGGCTCACGATCAGGTTGATGAACTCTTCCACCACGCTCACGTTGGACTGTTCGGTGTAGCCCTGCAACAGGGTGCCGAGGCCCTCCTGGCCGCCGGGATTGCCCACCGTCGGATCGCCCGAGGCGTCCGTGGGCAGATACAGGTTGCGGCCGACGCTGTTCAATCCCGCGGGATTGGCGAAATTCGCGAGCTGAATCTGGCCCGCGAGCTGGGCCGCGGTCTGGCCGGGTTGCATGAAGCTGACCGTCCCGTCGGTGGCGATGGTGAGGGACTGCGCATCCTGCGGGATGGTGATCTGCGGCTCGAGCAAGTCGCCGTCCTGAGTCACCAGGGCGCCTTCGCGGTTCAAGTGAAAAGAGCCGCAGCGCGTGTAGGCCAGGTCTCCGCTGGGCCGGCGCACCTGGAAAAATCCGCGGCCCTGGATGACCGCGTCATACGGGTTCTCGGTGGCGGAGAAGTTGCCCTGCGAGAAGACGATTTCGTTGGAGGCCGCCCGAGTCCCCAGGCCCAGTTGCAGCCCCGTCGGAACCACGCTCTGCTGGCCCGCCGAGGCGCCCGGCTGGACCAGGTTCTGGTACAGCAGGTCCTGAAACTGCGCCCGCCGCATTTTGTATCCGGCCGTGTTGGCGTTGGCCAGGTTGTGCGCGATGTTGTCCACGTTGAGCTGCTGGGCGGTCATCCCGCTGGCAGCGCTGTAAAGAGCTCTGATCATCTGCTACTCCTGTCTCCCCTACGACCCGACCTTGGCGATCTCGTCGACCGACTTGCGATTCATTTCGCCGGCCATCGTGATCGCCTTTTGCAGCATCTCGAACTGCCGCATGATGCCTACCATGCGCGCCGCGGCTTCGGCGCCCGAGACGTTGGAGGCCTCGAGTTTTCCCTGGTGGACCTCGTGGTTCGCCGCCGGCGCGACGCCCTTCACGCCGTCTGCGCGGAAGTAACTGCCGCCCTGTTTGACCAGCTTGCCCGGGTCCGCGAAGTCCATGACCTCGAGTTGTCCGAGAGTCTGGCCGCTCTCCCGCACCGTCCCATCCCGGCTGATTTCAATCTCGCCCGTTCCGGCGGCACGGATGGCGGCGCCCCCCGCGGCCCTCACCGTGTACCCCTCTCCGGTCTGCAAGGTCCCGTCCTTGCTCAGCGAGAACGCGCCGTTGCGAGTATAGAGAGGTCCGGAAGGTCCGTTGACGCCGAAAAAGCCCTTACCCGAAAGAGCTGCGTGGAGAGGATTCCCGGTCGGCTGGAGCAGCCCCTGGGAAAAATCGGTCCAGGGACGCTCGATAACCGGCATGACCGACTCTTCTCCCTGCTCCTCGCCCGAGAAGACGCCGTAGAACTCCCGGTCGAGCTTGAAACCCGCGGTGGTGGAGTTGGAGAGGTTGTTGGCCAGCATGTCGATGGTTTCCATGCGGGAGCGGAGTCCGCTGGCGGCGCTGATGGTAAGCGGGTCCATAGATGGACTGCACCAGTGCAAGCGAGGGGCCAAAGAAAACATCTCTAAGAAGTCCATGGTTTCGCGATAAAACCGCCGAGAGCTTTTTTCGCGAGCGCCGAAATTGCGCCGCCCAGCGGCGACGTCTCGTCGCCGCCGCGGCCACTCTGCTCGTGAAACCGGCCACTTAGGACTTTGGCGGTTGACCTGCATGGAGATGCCCGCATGCAAGTCTCTCCGGCAGTCGCGGGCATCGAAGGCGCGAGTCTTCCGCCAATTCTCGCGGCTTTGAGCGATCCCGCGACACCGCCGGAGATGAGCTTTGCCTCGGTTCTCGGCAAGTGCGGACCGCTCCCTGACGGTCGCGGCTCGGCTCCTGGCCTGTTACCGAGCCGCGACCGTGAGGGAGCGGGGTCTGTTCCAACTTCGAGCGACGACCAGGGAAACTGGATGGTCGCGCTGCTTGCCATCCTGCCGGCCCCGCCCGAGGTAAAGCCCCTCGAGTTTTGCGCCTTGTCTCCTGCCAAGAGTGGGCCGGCCCTAACACCGGCCGGCCCATCTCCCGCTCCTCAGGCCGCCCCGGAGACCGGCGCGCGCGAAGTGCCGGGTCCGGTCGCCTTCACCGCGACTCTGGAAGATCAGGCGCCCGCGCCGAAAGCGGAGCCTGTCCGGCCCAACGTTGTTCCTCCGCGGCCGCAGCCGACCCTCGAACGCCAGGAAGAGAAAGCGCCGCCCCCCCGGGAGACCCTCCAGACGCCGCTCGTGTTGCGCTCCGCTCCGCCCCCTGAACCGCAGGACGCGCCGCCCGAACGGAAAGTCGCCGCCGCCGAGCAGCCGGCTCGCATCGAGGCCCCTAAAGCGGACATTCGCCCCGCGCGAGCGCCCATCGACGTTTCCATCCGTATCGCCGGCGCGCAAGACCGGACGGCGGAAGTGCGGCTGACCGAGCGCGGCGGCGAACTCAAGGTCACGGTCCGCGCCGCGGACCCGGAACTTGCGCAAACGCTGCGCGGCGGGCTCGATCAGCTTGCCGAGCGGCTCGAAACCACCGGCATCAAGGCTCACATCTCTCAGCCGGCAGCAGCGCCGGCGGCCGCCCAGAGCAATTCCCAGCCTCCGAACAGCGGCTCGAGCTCCGGTGAGCGGTCCTTCGACGACTCCGGCAGCCGGGGCCAGAACCAGCAACAACAACGGAATCGGAACTCCGGCGAATGGGACGACGACTTGGAAGCGGCCCTGTCCGGAAGATCCCGAAACAAACATAAAGGTGCGTAACATGAGTACTTCCGCAATCTCCGCGGCGCTTCCCGAAAGCCCGGTGGCGCAAACCCAGGCCGGCAACAACAAACGGGCCGGCGAAACCGTCAGCAAGGACGCGTTCCTGCAACTGCTGGTCGCCCAGATCAAGAATCAGGATCCCCTCAAGCCGGCCGACGGAACGCAGTTCCTGACCCAACTGGCCCAGTTCAGCGAACTCGAACAACTGATCGGAATCCGGGACGACTTGAAGTCGTACCAGCCCGCCGCGCCGAACGCGGACCCAAAGACCGCAGCTTAGTCTCAAAAGGAAACCACTATGCCGAACCTCATGACTGCACTCTCCGGGCTGAACGCGAACGCGGCGGCCATCGACATCGTCGGCGGCAATCTCGCCAACCTCAGCACCACCGGCTACAAAGCCAGCTCGGCGTCCTTCCGGGACGTCGTGGCCGGATCGCTCGGCACGGGCAGCCAATCCGTGATGGGCGTCGGCGCCGTGAACGCCATGCGGCAGTTCACGCAAGGCGCCACGCAGTTGACCTCCGCGCCGCTGGACGCGGCCATCCAGGGCGATGGTTTCTTCATCGTGAAGAGCGCCGGCGGCGCACAACTCTACTCCCGCGCCGGCAATTTCCGCCTGGATGCGGCCGGCATTCTGCTCACGGCCTCGGGCGAGAGGGTGCAGGGCTGGGTGGACGCCGCCGGCAGTCCGAACGTCAACAGCCCGGTGGGAGACATCGGCATCCCGGTGGGCGCGATGAAGATCCCGCAGACCACCTCCACTTTCTCGGTGGACCTCAATCTCAACGCCCAGGCCCCCAAAGACACCAAGTTCTCCACCTCGCTTGAAATCTACGATTCGCTGGGCGCCCCGCACACCGTCACGATCGCCTACACCAAGACCAATCCGAACACCTGGAGCTACTCCATCAGCGTCCCGGACGCCGATCTGAAAGGCGCCTTCACGCCCGTCGCCGGCGACCTGGTGTTCGACGCCTCGGGCAATCTCGACTCCGCCACGAAAGCTCCCTCGACGGTGTCCGTAAAGGGCTTCGCCAACGGCGCCAAGGACCAGGACCTCGCCTTCGAAATCTTCAACGGCAAGGCCGGGCGCGTCACGCAGTATGCCGCGGTCTCGGCGGTTTCCGCCAACGCCCAGAGCGGGGGCGGAGTGGCTAGCATGCTGTCGGTCGGAGTCGCCGACGGCGGGAAGATCGTGGCGCAGTACTCGGACGGCAAGACACGCACCATCGGCCAACTGGCGATCGCCTCCTTCCGCAACCCCGACACGCTGGTCTCCATGGGGGACAACAACTTCCGGGTGGGCGCGGGGACCTCGGCGCCGGTGGTCGGACTGCCGGAATCCGGCGGCCGGGGCAAGGTGGTGGGCGGCGCGCTGGAGGCCTCCACCGTGGACATCGCGCGAGAGTTCACCAACCTGATCGTCTACCAGCGAGGCTACCAGGCCAACTCCAAGGTCATCACCACCATGGACGAACTCACGCAGCAGACCGTGAACCTGATCCGGTAATCGCGCCTTATGAGCCACCCTTCCTCCCATGAACTGCTCGGGCGCTACGCCGGCGTCCCGGTCTGCCTGGAAGCCCGGCTGGACCACCGGCGCTTCTCCATCCGCGACCTGATGGCGCTGCGGCCCGGCGCGGTTCTGCGCCTGCACCGGGCAGTGGGCGAGCCGCTGGAACTGCGCGTCGGCGGGACGCTGCTCGGATTCGGCGAGGTGGTCGCCGGGGAGCGGTCGGCCGGCGTCCGCATCACGAGTTGGGAGAGATAGTGTCGTGGAACAATTCCTGGCCGTACTCGCGGTTTTGGGCCTCTTGGGCGGCTGCCTGTGGCTGCTGCGGAAGAAAGGCCTGGCGAACTTCCACGCCGGCGTCAGGCCGCACGGAGAGCGCCGTCTGCAAGTCCTCGAGCGGCTGCCGCTCAGCGCCAGCCATTCGCTTCACCTGGTGCGGTTCGCCGGCCGCGTGCTGCTGGTAGGTATTTCTCCGGGCGGCTGCCAACTGCTGGACCGCGCCGACGCGGCGGCCATCGAGCAAACCGCGGACGAGGGCCGCCGGTGAAACGCGCGATCATGCTCCTGTGCCTGCTGGCGGCGCTGGCGGCGCTCGCCGGCGCGGCGCCGGTGAAGAAGGTTGTGCCGCCCTCGCTGGGAATCGTCACCGCCAGCGGAAGCGGCTTCTCCTCGCTCAGCCTGCCGCTCCAGATCGCCATCACCCTCACGCTGCTGACGCTGCTGCCGGCGGTGGTGATGACCATCACGCCGTTTCTGCGCATCGTGGTCGTGCTGCATTTCCTGCGCCAGGCGCTGGGCACCCAGTCGACGCCCTCCAACCAACTGCTGGTCGGGCTGTCGCTGTTTCTGGCCATTCTGGTCTTCCAGCCGGTGGTCGGCGAGATCTACCGCCAGGCCTGGGAACCCATGGAGAAAGGCCAAATCAGCGCGGGACAGGCGCTGGAAGAGGGGTCCAAGCCGCTCAAGACGTTCCTGGCCCGCTACGCGCGCGAGAAAGACGTGCGCCTGTTCGTCGAGATTTCGAAATCCCCGGCCCCGCGCACCCCCGCCGATCTGCCGGTGCAGATTCTGATCCCGGCCTATATCCTGTCCGAACTGAAAACCGCGTTCCAGATCGGCGCGGTGCTGTTCCTGCCGTTCCTGGTCATCGACATCGTGGTCGCCTCCGTCACGCTCTCGATCGGCATGGTGCAATTGCCGCCGGTCATGTTGTCGGCGCCCTTCAAGATCCTGATCTTCGTTCTGGTGGACGGCTGGAACCTGGTGGTGGGATCGCTGATCAAGTCCTTCTATTAGCGGAGCTATGAGACGATGAATCCCGATTCGGTCGCCAACATCATCAGCCAGGCCTTGCTGGCGGCGTTTTGGCTGGGCGCCCCGCTGCTGTTGATCGGCTTTGCAGTAGGCATCCTGATCAACCTGGTGCAGATCGCCACGTCCTTGCAGGACAGCGCCTTCAGCACCATCCCGCGGCTGGCGGCGTTCCTGGCCGGCATTCTGCTCCTGCTGCCCTGGATGCTTAAGCGGATGATTACTTACACGATTTCGATCTTCGGTGACTTTCACCGCTTCCTCTCCTGAGCGATGATCCCGCTGACCGCCATCTACGGCTTTCTGCTCGCGCTGGCCCGCGTTTCCGGCGTTTTTGTGTTCGTGCCCATTCCCTGGGTCCGCACCGGACCGGCCATGGCCCGGGTGGTTCTTTCGGTCTGCTTCACGCTCAGTTTGTTTCCCGTCTGGTCGAACCTGATTCCCGCCGAACCCGCCCTGGGGCAGTTCCTGACGTGGCTGGCGGTGGACGCCACGCTGGGCTTGCTGGTGGGCCTGGCGGTGGCCGTGGTGACGGAGAGTTTTCTGCTGGGCGCGCAGGTGGTCAGCTTGCAGGCCGGCTATGGCTTTGCGGTTTTCTTCGATCCCAACACCGACGCCGAGTCGACGGTCATTATCCGCCTGGTCCAGATTCTGACCGGCCTGCTGTTCTTCCTGGCCGGCCTGGACCGCATGGTATTGAAGATCTTCGCGCGCAGCCTGGAAGTCTACCCGCCCGGCAGCTTTCATCTCAGCCGTTCGCTCGCCGAAACCGTGGTGGCGCTGATTTCCAATGTCTTCAGCATGGGGTTGCGGCTGGTGCTTCCGGTGGTCGCCCTGCTGGTCGTCGTCGACCTGGCGCTGGCCCTGCTGGGCCGTCTGAACGCCCAACTGCAACTGATCACCCTGGCTTTCCCGATCAAGATGCTGGCCGCGCTGGCGATGCTGGCCACGGTGGTGTTTCTCTACCCGAAGCTGTTCCAGCAGGCGGCGGAAGTCTCCTTCGGAGTCCTGTTCCGGCTGCTGAAGTGGTGAGGAATGGCGGATACCGGCGGCAAAACCGAGAAAGCGACACCGCGGCGGCTGGAGAAGGCCCGCGAGGACGGGCAGTTCGCCAGCTCCCGCGAGTTCGTGAGCGCCGCGCAGTTTCTGACCTTCGCGGCGATCTTCACCTGGTGTGGCGCGGCCTGGTTTCAGGAACTGCGCTCCGCCTCCCGGCTGTTGTTCGAGCAGGCGTTTGCGCCCGACTTCGGCGTAACGCAGGTGGTTCGAATCGCGGCCGTGGTCCTGGGCCGCGTCTTCCTTCCACTGGGTCTGGCAGCCGCCGCCCTGATGGCCGTTTCGCTGGGATTCCAGATGGCGGTAACCCGCCTGGGTTTCAGTTTCAAGCGCCTGGCGCCCAGCGGCGACAAGTTCGATCCCCTCAAGAAGCTGCGCGAGTTGCCCGCGCAGAACCTGCCCGCCCTCGTGCAGGCGGCCTGCATGCTGGTCTTTTTCGCCTTTGCCGTGTACTGGATCGTGGGGCGAAACCTGGATGTTCTGCTGACCCTGCCGAGGTACGGTCTTCCCACCGGGCTCCGGCACGTGAGCGAATCCATCCGGCAGTTGCTTTGGCGGGGTGGCGCGATTCTGCTGTTGTTCGGCATCCTGGACCTGGTGCGGCAGAAGCGCCGTCACAGCAAGGGTCTCAAGATGTCCAAGCAGGAGATCAAGGAGGAGGTGAAGGAGTCCGAAGGCGACCCGCAAATCAAGATGCGGATCCGCCGCTTGCAGCGCGACCTGCTGCGCCGCGGCATGATGAAGAAGGTGCCCACGGCCACCGCCGTGATCGTGAACCCGACCCACTTTGCGGTGGCCATCCGCTACCAGCACGACGAGATGTCGACTCCCGTCGTGGTCGCCAAGGGGAAGAACTACCTGGCCTTGCGCATCCGCAAGGTCGCCGCCGCGCACGAGATCCCCATCGTCGAGAACCCCCCGCTGGCGCAGGGGCTTTACAAGGCCGTCGAGGTGGGACAAGAGATCCCGCCCCAGTTCTACAAGGCCGTGGCCGAGATCCTGGCCTACATCTACCGGCTGATGCACCCGCCGGCGCCTTCCGGACGGCGGCCGAACTGAGGCGCCCTATGGGGATCCGTTCGCATGCCGCAGGTCTTCCGCCATGCGCAAAACGTACTTCGGCGGAATCTCCTGGATCACCTCGCTGGTATTGCGATCGACGATCCGCACGACGATGCGCCGGGACTCCCGGTCCACCGCGAAAGACAGTTCCCGGTCCGCTCCGAACAGGTCGGTGGCGTTCAGGGCGCTGACAGCGCGGATCAACTGGCGCTGTTCCACGAGCACTTCGGACGGCGTGTACGGCGCGTCCGTTGCGAACGCGGTTGCGGACTGTACTGATGCGGTCTCCATAACGAACTCCTTGCGGGACTGTCAAGCTCCCGTATTTGGTTCTATCGATGAAGAGCGAGAATGTTTTAGTGCCCGTCACGAAACAACTGTTCCAACCGCTCCCTCACGGCACCCGCCGCTTTGCGCCCGAGAGTGAAAATCGGGGATACTGAAACCAGAATGGGTCTGCGTTGGGTGGTCGCGATCTTCTTCGCCGTTGCCGCCGTTTTCGCGCAGGACCAGGGGGGGGAAGTCCGCGGCCGCGTTGTGGCCTCGCGCGACAGCGAACCGCTCGCGCTGGTTCAGGTGCAACTTTCGGACACTCCCTTGCGTGCCGTCACGGGCGATGACGGAACCTTCCGCATCCCTGCCGTGCCGGCCGGCAACTACGAGCTGCGCGTGTCGACGGTCGGCTACCACCTGGTGCGGCAGGAGTTTGCCCTGGCCGCCGGCGAAATCAAGAGTTTCGACGTCGTGCTGACCTCCTCGACGGCCCGGCGCACCGACAGCGTCGAAGTCTCGGCCGGACCGTTTGAGATCGCGACCCAGAGCAGCGCCTCGGCCATGACCATCGAGGGACAGGAACGCAAGAACCTGGCCAGCGTTCTGGCCGACGACCCGTTACGGGCCGTGCAGAGCCTGCCCGGTGTGACCTCGAACAACGACTTCTCTTCGGAGTTCTCGCTGCGCGGCGCGCCGTTCAACCGCATAGGCCTGTACCTGGACGGCGTGCTGCTGCATGCGCCCTTCCACACCACCGACGGGCAAGCCGACAACGGCTCGCTGACCATCTTCAACGGCGACATGCTGGACGACATGACCTTGTACCAGGGCGCCTGGCCGGTCCGCTATTCGGACCGCACGGCGGGCATTCTGGCGGTCGAATCCCGGGAAGGCAACCGGAAGGAGGTGCAGGTGCGGCTGAGCGCCAGCGCCTCCAACGCTGGGATTCTGGTCGAAGGGCCGTGGGGCAAGAGCGAACGGGGGTCGTGGCTGGTGGCCTTCCGCAAGAGCTACTTGCAGTACATCCTCAACCGCATCGACTTCGGCGACCAGCCGGCCATGGCCTTCGGCTTCACCGACGGGCAGGCGCATCTCACCTACGATCTGACCGCCCGGCACAACCTCAGCCTGAGCTACCTGGAAGGCTCTTCCTCCGTCGACCGGACCGCCTGGCGCGACGGGCTGGGGGTCAACGCGGTGATGACCAGCGGCTTTCGCTTCACGCTGCTCAGCCTGGCTTCGCGTTACACGCCCAGCCAGCGCCTGCTGGTGACGAACCGGCTAGCCTGGTCGCGCGAGCGGGGCGACGTGGCTAACCGCGACCACGCCGGACTCGCGGACCAGGCGTACGGCGAATGGACCTGGCACGGCGATGCCAGCCTGATCTGGGGAGGGAAGAATACGCTGGACTTCGGCGGCGTGTTCCGGCGCCTGCGGCAGGACGGCGCGGTGAACCGTTTCGTGTACACGCCGGCGCTGGCGAGTGCTCTGGACGTCTCCCGCGGCACGGGGAGCCGAGCCGGCGGCTACGCGCAGCAGTCTCTGGCCTTCGCCGCCGGCAAGGTCCGCCTGGCCGCGGGGATGCGCTGGGACCGGCACAGCGTGAGCCCGGTGGACGTCATCTCCCCGTACGCCAGCATCTCGGCTGAGCCGCGGGCCAAGATCCGGCTGCAACTGGATTGGGGGCAGTACGCCCAGTTCCCGGAGCTGAGCCAGTCCTTTTCGGTCTTCGCCCGCAGCCGTCTGCTGCCGGAGCGGGCCACGCACTACGAAGCCGCCGTCGAGCAGCGGCTGGACGAGCGCACCCGAATCCGGCTGGAATTCTACAACCGGCAGGATCGCGACCTGCTGGCGCGGCCCGCGCTGGACCCGCGTCTGCTTGGCGATGGGAGCGTTTTGAACGCCCTGCCGAATGCGCCGCTCGCGAATTCGCAGCGCGGTTATTCCCGCGGCGTGGAGGTCTTTCTCCAGCGCCGGTCGGCCAACGGCTTCACCGGATGGATTTCCTATGCTTACGGGCGCGCGGTGCTCGGCGACGGCCGCCTGAGGCTGCGGTTTCCGGCCGACTACGACCAGCCGCATACGTTCAACTCGTATGTCAGCCATCGGCTGCGCTCCACGGTCAATCTCAGCGCGCGCTTTACCTACGGCAGCGGCATGCCGTTGCCCGGCTTTTACCGTCTGGAGCAGGGCGGCTACTGGCTGGCACGGGACCGCAACAGCTTGCGGGCTCCTTCCTACCAGCGCACGGACCTGCGGCTGAACAAGGCTTACGTGCACAAGAAGTCCAAGACGACGCTCTTCGCCGAGATCGTCAACCTGACCAATCGCCACAACCGCGACTTCGACTCGGCAGGGCCTTACGAGAGCCGCACCGGCCGAACGTATCCCAGCTTCTACAGCATGTTCCCCATTTTGCCCTCGGCCGGGGTTGTGTGCGAGTTTTGACCGTCCGTAACGGGAACTAAGACTCGACGCCGGTCAGATAGAGTCCGGCCACGCCGGCAATGATCAGCACGGCGGAAAGCAGACGGGGGGGCGTCGCTTCCTCCTTGAACCAGAGGACGCCCACAGTGGCCACGATGAGCGTTCCCAGCCCGGACCAAACCGCGTAGGCGGTGCCCACCGGGATGCGGCGCACCGCCACCGACAGCCCGAAGAGGCTGGCCAAGTAGAAGGCGAACATGAGCACGGTGGGCCACAGCCGCGTCATGCCGTCGGTGAATTTCAACGTCAGCGTCCCGGCCACTTCAAATAGAATGGCGAAGAGCAAGACCAGCCAGCTCACGCTACCCATCTTCTCACGCCAGCGTAAGCGCGGGCTCCAGGTCGATGCGCATTTGCTCGTAGATGCTCGAAGTGGAAGACTCCAGACAGACCCGCATGTAGTCGGTGAAACGAGGCGGAGGCGGGACGCCCTCTTTGAGCAACCGGCGGTTGTCGAAAACCAGGTCCAGCGAGCAGAAGCGGTAGTACAGTTCGAGAGCGTGCAGGAGGTGGCGCGCATGGCCTTTTCCAACCGCTTTTGTCACGCGGTGGGGCGTGAGCTGGCTGAACTTGCCGACCTCGTAATGGTCTCGCGCCGGCTCGCCGGCCAGCCGGGCGTACTCGGCCGCCAGCTCTTTCCAGCGAATGGAACTGCCGGTACCGGCCGAAACATGGTAGCGGGTGTGCTTGAGCCGCGGTGCGAACAGCAGATGCGTCAGGGCGGACGCGGCCCAGTCGACGGGAACGACGTCGATGCGGTTGTGCGGATCCCAGGTGATGAAACGCAGCGCCTCGACCGCGCGCAGGACCCAGAAGATGCTCCCCGAAGGCTTGCAGCCGAGCTGCGTGTGGCCGACCACAATGGACGGGCGGGCTACGACCAGCGGACGATCCGCGTATCGCTCGGTGAGCAGCCGCTCGGCGTCCGCCTTGCTGCGGGTGTACGCCACCAGGTGGGTGGCGCTCTCGCTGGGGTAGTTGTCTTCGTGGACGACGTGGGGCGGGAAGGCGCCGCAGATGGTGGCCGTTCCCGTATGAACGTAGCGCTCGATGCGGCGTCCCTGCATGGCCTGGGCCACCGAGAGGGCGCCTTCCACGTTGGTCTTGCGGATGCCGCGTTGGTTGCCGAACGAAGTGTTGGCCGCCAGGTGGACGACGTGAGTGACGCCGTCCAGTTCGGGGGCGTCGTGCCAGTCGCGCGCCAGCAGGTCGCCGCGCAAGACCGTCAGGTTTCTGGGCAGTCGCGCCGCAAAGCGCGGCACGAACCGCCCCGCCGAGCGGCGTACCCGTTCCTCGGCCAACTCCTGGTCGTCGGCCCGCACTAGACCGACAATTTGACCGTCGAACGGAGCATCCAGGAGACAGGCCAGCAGCGCGCCTCCCAAAAAGCCGGTTACGCCGGTCAGAAAGACAGTCGGCACACGGGATGTGAACTTGCTTAAACGAAACATTCGTACAGACCCATTCGGCTGGAGCCGGCCCGTCCCGCCGCGGTTTGGCGATCCTTCGGCGCCCGGTGCATGCGCCGACCCATTCATTCTATTTTGGCACTATCGCCCTCCCTTCGGGAGCGCGGGCTGGAAATTCACACTTCTGTCCTGGCCTGGGGCCAATACGTGATATGATCTTTGCTCTATGCGCCGCCGCGAATTTCTGATGTCCCTGGCCGCTCCCGCTGTGGCGCAGCCGAAGCGCGCTCCCAACGTAGTGTTCATTTACGCCGACGATCTCGGCTATGGAGATCTGGGGTGCTATGGCAATCCATCCATCCGCACGCCGAACCTCGACCGGTTGGCGGCCGAGGGCAGCCGCTTCACGCAGTTCTACTCGGCCGCGCCGCTGTGCTCGCCCAGCCGGGCCGCGCTGCTTACCGGCCGCTACCCGGTGCGCAGCGGCATCAACTTCGTGCTGTTTCCGGACTCCACCGGCGGCCTTCCGGACTCCGAGCTCACCATCGCCGAGCTGCTGCGCGGGCGCGGCTACGCGACGCAAATCGTGGGCAAGTGGCATCTCGGGCACCGGCCGCAATACCTGCCCACGCGCCACGGTTTCGACTTCTACTTCGGCATCCCGTACTCGAACGACATGAGCCTGAAGACCAACACGGTCTACGACGAGATCAACCGCGACGCGGGCCGCCCGCCCCGGCCGCCGTCGGTGTACGACCGCTATCGGACGCTGCCCGGCATCCCGCTGATGCGCGACGAGAAGGTGATCGAGACCGAGCCCGACCAGACGCAGCTCACGCCGCGCTACACGGCCGAGGCCAGCGCTTTCATTCGCAAGTCCGCGGCTTCGGCCAGGCCGTTCTTCCTGTACTTCGCCCACACCTTCCCGCACGTGCCGCTGTTCGCCAGTGAGAAGTTCCGCGGGCGCAGCCGCCGGGGCCTCTACGGCGACGCGGTGGAGGAACTCGACTGGTCGGTGGGCGAGGTCCTCAGGACGCTGGCCGAACTCAAGCTCGACGAGAACACGCTGGTGCTGTTCAGCTCCGACAACGGCGGTGCGGCCGGACTGGGGCGGCACGGGGGCTCCAACGGCGCGCTGCGCGAAGGCAAGTCCACCACCTGGGAAGGCGGCGTGCGCGAGCCGTTCCTCGCGCGCTGGAAAGGCCGCATCGCGCCCGGCCAGGTGCGCCAGGACGTGGCATCCACGCTGGATGTCTTTCCCACGCTGGCGCGGCTGGCCGGCGGCGCGCCGCCCTCGAACGTGGTGCTGGACGGCGCCGACCTCGCGCCCCTGCTGTGGGAAGGCCAGGGCCGCCCCCAGCCGGACTTTTTCTACTATCACAACGGCGAATTGCGCGCCCTGCGGCGCGGCCCCTGGAAGCTGCACTTCACCGGCGGCCCCAAGCAGCCCCCCAAGACCGAGCTCTACCAGGTGGAAACGGACATCGCCGAGCGCTTCAACCTGGCCGAGCGGCATCCCGACATCGTGGCGCGGATGCAGGAGGCGATAGCGCGTCACCAGGCCAGCTTCGAGAAAGCGCCCACGCAGCGGTAGGGCGAACCTCAATAGCACTTCGACGTCAGGCCGCCATCGGCCACAACCACGCTGCCGGTCATAAACGAAGACGCGTCGGAAACCAGAAATGCGGCCGTCCGCGCGATCTCTTCAGGTGTGGCGATGCGCCGCAGCGCGTATTTCGAGTACACCTCTTTGCGAAGCCCATCCGGGTCCGCGGCCTTGTCGAAGTAGTCTTTCACCATCGGCGTTTCGACGTCCCCCGGGCAAAGGCAGTTCACCCGGATGCCGTTCTCGCCGCAGGTCAGCGCGGCGGCCTTGGTCAGGGCGATGACACCGCCTTTGGCGGCGCAGTAGGCGGCCAGGTCCGGATCGCCCACCAGACCGAGGATCGATGACATGTTGACAATGGCGCCGCCGCCCGCGCGGATCATCGCCGGAATGGCGTACTTCATGCACAAGAACACACCCTTGAGGTTGACGCTGTGGATGCGGTCCCAGTCCTGCTCGCTGGTGTCCGTGAGGCGTCCGAGGATTTGCACCGCGGCATTGTTGAACAGGGCATCCAGCTTCCCGTAACGCTCTTCGGCGAAACGGACCATTCGCTCGGCGTTGGCGGCCTGCGACACGTCGGCCCGGCAAAACGCCGCTTCTCCGCCGCTGGCGCGAACGATCTCTTCGGTTTCCGCTCCGCTCTCCGCGTTCCAGTCCGCCGCGACGACCCGCGCGCCCTCCGCGGCGAAATGGATGGCGCTGGCCCGCCCGATTCCGCTGCCCGCGCCGGTGATGATAGCGACCCTGCCTTCCAGTTGTTTCATACGCTCTCCATAGTGCCTTAAACAGGCGCGTCAAAGGTGATATAGTCCGGAAGGATATCGCCCGCCCGTCGGCAGGCAAATCACTGCGGAGGTATTCTCTCATGTCGCTACTCGAAATGGATCGCCGATCCTGGCTGCGCGGATTGCTCGGCTCCGGTGCGCTGCTGGGCCTGGATTCGGTGTTTACCTGCGCCCGTACCAACGCGGCCCAGGCGGGTCCCAAAGACAACATCAAGATCACCAAGGTCGAATCGTTTGTCCTGAAGAACACTTGGGTCTTCGTCAAGATCTCCACCGACGCGGGCATCGTGGGCTGGGGCGAGATGCTCAAGGACGATGCCAAGGCGTGTGCCGCGGGCGCACTGGAAGCGGGACGCTACCTGGTGGGCCAGGATCCCTGCCGGGTGGTCTTTCACTGGCAGGCCATTCACCGCGGAGCCTTTTATCGCGGCGGGCCGATCAAGACCGCGATCCTGAGCGGCATCGATCAGGCGCTCTGGGACATTAAGGGCAAAGCCTATGGCGTGCCCGTCTACAAACTCCTGGGCGGCCCCACTCGCGACCGGATCCGGGTTTACGGCAGGATCAGCCAGGAGACGGGCGTGAACGCCATGAAGACCGGGCCGCGCGGCGAAGGCCGGGGCGCCATCAAGTATGTCGAAGGGCCGAAGTACGTCGACCAGGTGGTGGAGAACTTCAAGGCTCTGCGCCAGAAGTACGGCACCGGAGTCGATATCGGCATCGACTTCCATGGCGCCGTGCAGCCGCCCACGGCCATGCTCCTGATCAAAGCCCTGGAGCCGTACCAGCCGTTCTTCTTCGAAGAGGTTGTGCAGTGCCTCAACGTGGACGTGATGGCCGAGCTGGCCCGCAAGACCCACATCCCCCTGGCCACCGGCGAGCGCATCTTCACCAAGTGGGGCTTCCGGGAGGTCCTCGAGAAGCGCGCGGCAACCATCCTTCAGCCCGACGTCTGTTACGCGGGCGGCATCACCGAGCTCCGGCTCATCGCGGGCATGGCGGAAGCCTATTACTCACCCATTGCACCGCACAACCCGCAAGGGCCCTGCTCCCTGGCGGCGAGTTATCAGGTGGCGGCGTCGATCCCGAATTTCCTCATTCAGGAGAACGGAGATGCCGAGCACAAGGACCTGCTGGCCAAACCGCTGCCGCCGGTCCGCAACGGCCACCGGCCGCTGTTGACGGATCCGGGCCTGGGCATCACCATCGACGAGGACAAGTTAAAGGCGCAGGTGGGCGAACCTCGAGAGTACCGGCCGCGCTTCGATCCCGACGACGGCTCGGTGGTCGACTGGTAACTCGGGGAGCAGCGATGAACGCCACGGGCACACGCCGCCGGTTCCTGCAAGCCGCGGCCGCTGCCGCCGCGCATCCCGCCGCGGCCGCCCCGGTCGCGCGCCCGAACATCGTCCAGATCCTGATCGACGACTTGGGCTACGCCGACCTGGCTTGCTACGGCGGCCAGGCGGCGACGCCGAACATCGACCGGCTGGCGGCGGAAGGCGTGCGCTTCACGCAAGCCTATGTGGCTTCGCCCGTCTGCTCGCCGTCCCGCGTCGGCATCACCACCGGGCAGTGTCCGGCGCGGCATTTCATTTACTCGTTTCTTGACACCCGCGAGAAGCAGCGAAGCTATGGGATGCGCGATTTCCTCGATCCGCGCGTGCCCTGCATCGCGCGCACGTTTCAGCAGTCCGGCTACGCCACCGCGCATGCTGGCAAGTGGCACATGGGCGGAGGCCGGGACGTCGGCGACGCGCCGCTGCCCGCCGAGTACGGCTTCGACGAGTCGCTCACTTCGTTTGAAGGGCTGGGAGACCGGGTGCTGCCGCCGGGCCGCCTGTCGGAGATGAACGAGAAGCTCGGCCGGGGCAAGATCGCTCATGCGGCACAGCGCGAACTGACGGGCATCTACGTTGACCGCTCCATCGACTTCGTGCGGCGCAGCGTCAAAGCCGCGAAACCGTTCTATCTTCACCTCTGGCCGAACGAAGTGCATGACGCCTACGATCCGAAACCCGAAATGATGAAGAAGTACGAGCGCTTCTCGTCCAACAAGTACCTGCAACAGTACCTGGCCACCATCGACGACATGGACCGGCAGATCGGCCGCCTGATTGACACCGTGAACCGGATGGGGCTCGCCGAGAACACGCTGTTCATTCTGTTGAGCGACAACGGGCCGACCGCCTGGCCACGCTACTACAAGGAGAAGCTGGATCCGCCGGGCTCCACCGCGGGCTTGCGCGGCCGCAAGTGGAGCCTCTATGAGGGCGGGATCCGCGTGCCGCTCATCGCGAGTTGGAAGGGCAAGACGCCGGCGGGGCGGACGGATCGCCAGAGCGTTGTCTCCTCGCTCGACTTCTATCCCACCTGCTGCGCGCTGGCGGGAGTGCCGGCGCCCAAAGTCGCTTTCGACGGCGAGGATATGTCGCAGGCCTTTCTGGGCCGGCCGCGGAACCGGAAGAAAGACCTGTTCTGGGATTACGGCCGCGACCCGAGTTACCAGAAGCCCGGGCTGCCGCGCGATCAAAGCCCGAACCTGGCGCTCCGCCGCGGGCGCTGGAAGCTGCTGGTCAACGACGACGGAAGCGACCTTCAACTGTACGATTTCGCCCGCTCGGACAAAGAAGAGACCAACGTCGCCGCCGCGAACACGAGCGTGGCGGACAAACTGGGAAAGGAATTGCTGAGCTGGCGGCGGTCGCTCCCGGTTTTGGGGACGCAGGGTTAGCGCCGTGATCTCACTGGCGCTGGCCACCGCAGCCGCGATCTTCCCGCCGGCGCCCGCCGAACTCGACGTGCCGAAACTGCTGGCCGCTACGGCGCACGTGCGAAACCTGAATGAGGATGCGTTGCGGCGGATGGTCCCGGTGCAATCCGGCTTGCACTTTGTGGGCTGCCCGAATTGCCAGTCCGGGCGCCAGGAGGGGCAACTGGTTTGGGACCCCGCGCACCCACAGGATGTCTCCTGCCGCTACTGCCGGCATCGCTATCCGAGCCCGCGCTATCCCATGCGCCGCACGCTGGAAGTGCGCAACCCGCGGGGCGAAATCCACAAGTATGCGTACTGGGAAGACCCGGCCGGGTATCGCTATTACTTCGCCGCGCGGCGCGACGACCTGGCGCGCGAGTACCTGGCCGCGCAGACCCGCAACTTGGCTCTGCTGTACGTGGCCACCCGCGAAACCGGCTACGCACGGCGCGCGGCGCTCCTGTTGGAGCGCTTCGCGGAGGTGTACCCGGGCTGGTGCTATCACTACGACTACCCGTTCCGGCAGAAGCAGATCTTCGAGGGCCTCGTGCCGCCGGAGAGGTTTCTGCCCGGAATGCGAACCGCGCGCTGGACCTGGTGGGCTTACAACGACATGCCGGTGCCGCTCCTGGAAGCGTACGACTGGATTCGCGAGGCCGGCGTGCTGGAGGAGAACCGCGCGGCGCGCATCGAACGCGACCTGTTCCGCGCCGCGGCCGGCCAGATGCTGGCCAACGCGGAAACTTACTCGAACATGAGCCCGCGGTTGTGGGGCAGCCTGGTGCGGGCGGGGCGCATCCTGGGCGCGGCGGAGTATGCGGACGCGCCGGTGGAGCGGGTGCGCGCCATGCTGGAAAAGCGCTTCTTCCACGACGGCTCGTGGGCCGAGGGCGCGCCCTCCTACGCCCGGCAGACGGTGAATTCGTTGCGGCAGGTGCTGTCGCTGCGCGGCGGCGGCGCGCCGCCGCCGGAGCTGGAGCGCGCCGAACGGGCGCTGGCGCAAATGCGCTTGCCGGACGGACGGCTGGCGCCCATTCACGACACTTGGGCGGCGGACCGCGAGGCGCCGCTCGACGCCAGTACCCCGTTCCTGTTGCCCGCGCTCGGACATGCCGCGCTCGGCGGCGGCCGGGGCGCCGGGCAGTGGCAGGCACATCTCACTTGGTCGGGCGGTTACGGGCACGAACATGCCGACGCGCTGTCGCTGCTCCTCTTCTCGCGCGGGCGCGAAGTGCTTTCCGACCTGGGCTACACGCATACGCGCTACCGCGCCTGGACGCTGGCCACGGCCGCGCACAACACGGTGGTCATCGACGGACGCAACCAGCACACGCCTGGCGCCGACGGCGCACTGCGCTATTTCGACGCCGGCCACCCCAGGGTGCAGGCGGTGAGCGCCGACGCCACGCGAGCCTATCCGGAGCTGGCGCGGAAATACCGCCGCACGCTGGTCGCCGTGGACGGCCGCTACCTGCTGGATTGGTTCGAAGTGGAGGGCGGCGGCGTACACGACTACTTCCTGCACGGCGACGCCGGCCGCGGCAGTGCGACGCCTCCGGCCGCTCCGCCTTCGAGCTGGCGGCCGCCGGCCAACGAGGGCGAACTGGCGCGCATCCGGGAACCGTACTACGCATACGGCTTCCTGCGCGGCGAGCGCGAGACGCCGGTGAAGGAACAGGGTTTCGTGCGGGTGAGCGCGCTGGAGGGGCTGACCGTGCATTTCCTGGCCCAGGCCGGCGACCGCCTGTACACCGGCACGAACCCGGCGATCCGCGGCGCGGCCGAAGACGACGCGCTGCTGGAGAAGCACCAGCGCGGCTTCTTCCGCGCGCGCCGCGAGGGCGGCGCCAGTCTGTTCGTCGCGGTCGTGGAACTGGTTCCCGGCGTGACTGGCGTAACCCGCACGCCGCGCGGCGTCCGCGTGCGACTGAACGATCGCACGGACGACATCGAAGTGGGCGAGGACGGATTGCGCCTCGCCGCGCTGGGCTATGCATTGGGGCCAGAGCGGACGGCTCGGTTGCGAGCGATCGAGAACGGGCGGCTGCTGCTGGAAGACGGCGCCCGGCCGCCGGCGGGCGCGCTCCGGAAACTGGTGACGGCGGACGGCTGGGTCTATCCCCTGACCGAAGATCCCGGCGGCGCCTTTACCTGGGACGCCCAAACGAAAACCCTCGAACTGCTGCGCTTCCCGTTGCGCTCCCATCGCGGCGAAGTACGCGTGACCTGGAGATCTCCCCATGACCAATGAACCTGCGATACCGAGCCGCGACCGTTAGGGAGCGGTCATTCTGAACTGGCATCGTTATTTCCTAACGTACACTTAGGCCCGCACCTCGGAGAGCGGCAGCAGATGGCCGGCCAGGCGAGGGAACTTGCGCGCCGCTGCCACGAGCCTGTTATCCGCTGTCACCAGTGGGATCTCACGCTGAAGGGCCAGCGCAAGGTAGACGCAATCGTAAACTGGGTGGCGCATCTCGAAAGCCAGCTCAAGGGCGTCGTTCAGCAAAGAACGGCTCTCCGCCAAGGACACGGGCGCCTGGAGGAGCAACTGGAGACAGGCACTCGCATCCATCTGGGTGAGATCCCCTGTCAACGCCTTTTTTTCCAGTATGTTCGCGCACTCGATCGGAAGCAGGTCGGGTGCTTCCAGCCGCGCCAGTCATCGCTCGTCTCGCATTTCGCGCTGCAATTCTCCGCTGTCGGAATGCTGGCCGGCTAACTTCTTCCGACTGGCATCGGCCCGCGGCCAAAAGTCGTCCGCATCGTGCCCAAGAGCCGCGGCTAGGATCAGCCGGTGTTCGGCCTCCGCCGACCGGCCGTGTCGCGCAGCTCTCACCCGCAGTGCGCGCACAATATCCTCTGAGACGTTTCGAACCGTCAGTTGCGCCATAGACCACCACCTCCATATGCCGTCGTCGTCAATTCCCGCCCTACCAGAGCAGTCGCAAGGTGAACTGCATGCTGCGCGGAGCGGCTCCGCTCAGGTAGGTGTACAGCAAGCCCTGGGAGTTGCCCGGCGTTTGCGGCTGTTGCGGGCTGTTGGTGGGGTTGAAGACGTCCCATTGCACGCGCAGCCGGAAGCGCTCGCCGAGGGGGAAGGTTTTGAAGAGCGAGGCGCTCAGGTTCCACAGGCCGCGGCTCTCGACGTACTGGTTTCGCAGCGGCCCCAGGCCGCCCCAGGCGCCGCGGTAAACCGTGCCGTCCTTGAGCGGGACGAAGACGGTGTTGGTGCCGTAGTAGGGAGCGTTGGGATCGCCGGGGACGGGCGCGGAGGGGAACGGAATCAGGTTTTGGAAGGCCGGCCGGTAATTGGCGGGCACGCCCATGATGCCGCTGGGATTTCCCTTGGCGTCCACGCTGTTGATCTGCGCCGGGTTGATGTAGCCGTTGTACCAGAGGAAACCGGACAGGCAGCGGCCGCTGCGGCAGTCCTGGATGGGGTACTTGGTTCCGTACGTTTCGAGCTTGGCGCCCGTGGGGAACATGTCCGCGGGCAAAGAGTACCAACTGGTCGCCCAGGTGCCGTAGCCGGAGATCTGCCAGCCGCCGGCGATGGCGTCCAGCGCGCGGCCCATGCCGCGTCCGACGAGCTTGCCCCTGCCGGCCGGGATGTCCGCCACCCAGTTCCAGGAGAGACGCCGGCGGGGGATGGTGCTGTCGCGGCGGTAGTTCACCAGGCGCTCGATCCGCTCCTGGCTCAATCCGGAGACTTCGCTGGCGAGGTAGTAGGCGGAGGGATAGGTAGTCGTCGTGGTGCCCTGGTTGCTGACGTCGCCCAGCACGGAGGAGTTGCTCACCACGTAGTAGAGCTGGTAGCCGAAGCCGCGCGCATAACGCCGCGCAAGCTCCAACTGGAAACCGGTGAAGTTGGAGTAACCGTACTTGCCGGAGGAGAGAATGTCACCGTAGATGCTGTCGTAGGGGCGGCTGCCGCCGGCGGTAGTGGGGTAGGTGGCGCCCGTGTTGGAGGCCCAGATGAAGGACGGCGTCTGGGGATTGAGGTTTCGAAAAACGTCGAGGTTGGAGGCGTGGTTGCCGACCCAGGCGGCGCGCGCCAGCGTGCGCGGCAGGATTTCTTTCTCCAGCGTCAGGTTCCAGTCGTGGACGCGGGC
Organism: Acidobacteriota bacterium; assembly: GCA_016213755.1. GTDB lineage: Bacteria > Acidobacteriota > Terriglobia > Bryobacterales > Bryobacteraceae > JACQZT01. Next base: position 39,260 of record JACQZT010000031.1, read on the forward strand.
CTCGGGGTAGTGCGGATCGATGAGCGAGGAGGTGAGTGAGCCGGCCGTTAGCCCGGCGGAGCCTCCGGGACTGTCCAGGACGTTCCTCACATTCTGGCCGGCGACGTACACGGGTGTATTGCGCAGGCTCCACGCGGGCCGGTTGTCGGGGTAGTAACCCGAGCTGTCGGGCGACCAGAGGGGAGTGCTGACGAAGGGGATGCCGGCGCGCATTTTCTCCATCAGCCCGGTGATGGGGATGGGGAAGTGGGCGATGCTGAAGCCTGCGCGCACCACCAGCGGCCGACTGCCGCTGGTGGTCCGCCAGGCGAACCCGAGGCGCGGGGCGAAGTTCTTCCAGTTGCTGAAGACCAGGTCGCGCGGGAGGCCGGATTCCCGGTAGTCGTTGAACTTGACGCCCAGCGCCCGCAAGCGCGCGACGCCGGCCGCCATGGCCGGGTTGAGTTCGTAGTAGCGCTCGAGGGGCTGGGTCAGGACCACCGCCTTCCGGCCGGCGTCAAAACCCGAGATGTTGCCGTACTTCTCGTGCATGGCGGGCCAGGCCTGCCAGCGCAGGCCCAGGTTGAGCGTGAGGCGGCGCGACACCTTGAAGTTGTCCTGAAAGTAGGCGGCGTACTGCGACTGGCGCATGTAGAAGAAGCCGTGCGTGGTCTTCATCTGGTACATCATCTGGCCGAGGTACGCGCTGGCCAGGGAGTTGCCGCTAAGGGGCGTGACGCGCGGGCTGGCGGCGGTGCCGGTGGGGTCCCAAAGCGCGGTCCAGTTGGCCACGGGCTGGGTGAGGCCGGCGCTCTGTTCCTGCTGGGGAAGGTAATTGACGAGGTCGCGGCGGTAATGGAAGCCGATGCTCAACTGGTGGCGCCCCGCCACCTTGGTGAGGTTGTCGTCCGCCTGGTAGAAGGTGGACTTGTCGGCATTCGGATAAACCGTCCGGTAGAGCGTGCCGTTGAGGCCCAGCGTGAGGATGTCGGGCCACTGCTTGACGCCGAGCGGGTTGGGCAGGCCCAGTTGCGCGGCCCAATCGACGGTGGCGTTGGGATCCGAGGACTGGTAGAAGGCTTGGCGGTACACGGTGGCCAGAAGTTCGTTGAAGACGGTGGGAGAGAAGGTGCGCACCCAGGAGAGCGCCAGCGACTGGCCGGGCGCGGCGTAGGCGTTGCGGTTCGCCGCATTTTGAAGCAGCGGCACGGCGCCGGAGAAGGGCGCGTCGTTGAGCCAGGCGTTCTTGGAGTAGCGCGCGTAGAAGTTATCGCGGTCGGAGAAGCGGTGGTCGATGCGCGCGGCCATGGTGGAGTCGTTTTGCAGCGTGGCGGCGTTGCCCCACCAGTTGGAAGAAATCAGCGGGTTGACGCCGGGGAGCGTGGGCTGCGGCGTCAGGTTCATGAGGGACTTCCACAGCGGGCTGACCCGCGTCGGGTCGATGGCGTTGAGCTTGCCGCCATGGCTCCAGGGCTGCCGCGCATAGGTCGTGGAGTTGGTGGTCCAGGGGTCGTGGATGGTGATCCGGCGGCCACTCGAGTCCACCAGGCCGCTGAAGTCTCCTGCGCGCATGTCCGCGGTGGGGACCGAGTAGCTGGCCAGAGCGTTGGAGACCTGCTGGCGCTCCTCGTAAGCGTAGAAGAAGAAGGTGCGGTTTCGGCCGTCGTAGATCCGCGGCAGCAGAACCGGGCCGCCGGCGCTGCCGCCGTATTGAGCGCGGTTCGAGTAGGGGGCCAGGGCGTTGGAGGCGTCGCGCCGGCGGGCGCCGCCCACGCGGCTGTTGACGTGGGTCTCGAAGAGCGAACCGTGCAGTTGGTTGGTGCCGCTCTTGGTGCTGGCGATGACCGCCACCGGGCTGTTGTACTTGGCCGAAACGTTGTTGTTGTCGACGCTGACCTCTTCGACCGAGTCGAGACCCGGCTGCCGGTATTGCAGATACCCGCGGGAGCGCGACACCAGCGGCGTGCCGTCGAGCTGGAAGTCGGCCGAGCCGTAGCGCAGTCCGTAGGCGCGCAGCCCGCCGCCTTCGATGCCCGGAACCGTGACCATGAGGTTAAGCAGGTTGCGGTCCGCGCGCGGCAACTGGTCGATCTGCGTGCGGTTGATGACGTGGCTGATGGCGGAGTCGGTGACGTTGACCACCGGCGTCACATCGGTCACCGTGACGACGGTGGTCGTGGCCCCGGGTTTGAGGATGGGATCCACCGTGATCTTCTGCGCGACCTCGACCAGCAGCGCCACCTCGTACTTATCCATTCCCGGCGAGGATGCTTCGAGTTTGCAGGGTCCGGGGATGATGCCGGGGAAGACGTAAAAGCCCGTCTCGTTGGTGCGGGTCTCGAACCTGACGTTGGTGGCGGTGTTGACCAGAGCCACCTGCGCATTCGGAATGACCGCGCCGGTCTGATCGTGGACGGTTCCGCTGACGGTGGAGGTGCTGGCCTGGGGCCAGGCGGCGGCCGCAACGAGCAGCGCGGCGATCGCAAGGAGACAAGAAAACGGGCGGTTCTTCGGCGACTGCATGATAACCCTGATGGTAGCGTAGGACTGTATGATAGCAATCTTGACAGTATCCGACAAGGAGATCTCCCCATGACAAATCATGCGGTCAAAGTCGGCATTATCGGCTCCGGGTTCGCCGCCGATGTGCACGCCACCGCCTTCCAGGACCTGCCGGGCGAGGCGGAGGTGGTGGCCGTCGCTTCGCCCGACCGGCTCCAGGCCGGGCATCTCGCGGCCCGCTACGGAATCCCCAAGGTGTATGGGGAGCACCGCCAAATGCTGCGCGAAGCGGAGATCGAACTGGTGACGATCGCGGCGCCCAATTTCCTGCACGCGCAAATGACGCTCGACTGCGCCCGCGCCGGCAAGCACGTGGTGTGCGAGAAGCCGCTCGCGATGACCCTGGAAGAGGCCGGCGAGATGATCGATGTCTGCCGCCGGCAGGGTGTGCTGCTGTTCTATGCCGAGGAACTCTTCTTTGCGCCCAAGTACGTCAAGGCGAAAGAGATGGCCGATCAGGGCGCGTTCGGCAAAATCTACCAGGTGAAGCAGAGCGAGAAGCACTTCGGCCCCCATGCGGACTGGTTCTGGAACGTGGAGCAATCCGGCGGCGGCGCCTTGATGGACCTCGGCTGCCACGGCATCGCCTTCTGCTACTGGTTCCTGAACCGGGCGCCCATCCGCGGCGTGTACTGCCAGATGGGCACGCACGTACACGGCGACAAGACCCGCGGCGAAGACAACAGCATCTGCATTCTCGAGTTCGAAAGCGGCGCCGTGGGGGTGGTGGAAAACAGTTGGGCGCGGCGGGGCGGCATGGACGACCGCATCGAAGTGTACGGCGAAAGCGGCGTAACCTACGCCGACCTCCTGATGGGCAACGCCTTGCCGACCTACAGCGAGCACGGCTTCGGCTACGCGGTCGAAAAAGCGCCCACCACCAAGGGTTGGAGCTGGCCGGTTTACGAGGAGATCTGGAACTACGGCTTTCCGCAGGAAATGCGCCACTTCGCCCGCTGTGTGCGAGGCAAGGAAACTCCCGCGTCCACCGGCGAAGACGGCCGCATCGTGCTGGAGGCCCTGTACGCCGGATACGCGTCGGCGGGCCAGGGAAAGAAGATTGCGCTGCCGTTCCGCCCGGCGGGGGTCCGGCGGCCGATCGATCTGTGGCGGGGGGAAACGGGCGCGCCGGAATCGGCGGGGTAACGTATGCATCGAATCATCCCGATCGTCCTGTCCGGTCTGACTGTGTGCGCTGCCCTGCGCGCGGAATGCGTGTCGTTCCTGGCGCCGCCGGCCGGTTCGCAGTGCGCCCTTTCCTCGTCCGGGTTCGAGTGGCTGAATCCTCCGGCGGAGCGCCGCGCCGGCACGCGGCTGGGCCGGCCCGTCTACGACCCCGCGATCGGCGACCCGGCTTTGCTGGCCGGAATCCTGCTCAGCGGCGAGCAACGCTTTGAGCTTCAACTGCCCGCTGGGCCGCACCTGGTCGAAGTTTTCGTTTCCAACCCGGAAGCCGACCGGTTTGCCTTCCGTCTTCTGCTGGATGGCCGCGCGGAGGACGAGCGGCCGCTGATCGCGCCCGGTCCCGGCCGGCTCCGTCCGAAGGGCGGCCCGCGTCACGTGACGCTATTCGCGAGAGCCAGCGGCAAGCTGCAACTTGCTCTGCGCACCGGCGCGCTCTCTTATACGCTGTACGCGGTGCGCTGGACACCGATGGAGCGCCTGGAGCGCGAGCTGGTCCCGAAGTGGCGCGAGCGCGCCCGGTTCGTGCATTCCAACATCGTCACGGCATCCTCGGGGCAGAACCCGACCGTCCGCCGCGCCTGGCTGCAACAGCTCGGCGACCGCCTGGCCTTCAGCGCGCAGGAAGAAATCCGCAAGGAGGGATTGCTTCACCGCGCGCGCGCCTGGTTCTGGCTGGCCGCCGAGAACCACGAACCCGACGACCTGCTGCAAACCGAGCGGCTGCTGGTGGAAGGGCTCCGGGTGATGCCGGCCGACCCGATCGTTCGGCAAATGATAAGCGCGGCGTGCACGGGGCAGGTGGTGCGGGTCGGACGGATGCCGGAGGGCGACTACTGTAACGCCGTTCAGCCCGTCCCCTGGAACGTGGAACTGCCCGCCGCGCCGCCCGCCGCACCGGAATGGGCGCTGGCCCAGCGCGAGCTGGCGCGCCGCATGGAAGCGCTCACCCGCTGGTGGGTCGAGAAACGGCAGGCGCCCAACGGCGAGCTCGGCGGCGGCTGGGGCGACGATGTCGAGATTCTGCGCCACTGGGGTCCGCAGGCGCTGGGCCTGGGCTCGGAGATCGCCGCCCGCGGCGTCCGCAACGTCGCCGCCGGCCTGTGGAACAGCGGCACGCTGCGCGACGGCTACGACCGCGGCGTTTCCGACGTCGAGCACTCCTCCGAGCCGACCACCGACACCCTGCCCCTGGCGGCGGCGCTCAACCCGGGCGACGCCGAATTCCGCAACCGGCTGGGCGTCACCGCGGCGTGCTCGGAGCACTGGATCCGCCCCCAGCCCGACGGCTTTTTGCGCTTTCGCAGCTCGTGGTTCAATTGTCGTGAGGCGGACACCTCGCCCGCCCGCGCCGTGGATGTGCACCTGAACACGCGCGCCATGGGTCCCGCTCTATGGCACGCCTACCTGACGCGCGACCCGGCGCTGATCCGGCGGATCGCCGGCTGGACGGACTCATGGATCCGCGCCATGCGCCAGACCGAGCATGGCAAGCCGGCCGGTGTCTTTCCGCCGGTGCTGCGCGCCTTCGACGGCTCCTACCTGGTTGGCTCCGACCGCTGGGACCAGCCGGAAGCCGAATGGGACTACTTCCAATGGCGCGGCGGGTCGCAGGAGGCGATCGCGTCGCTGGTCCTCGCCGTTTACGACCTCACCGGCGACCGGCGGTACCTGGAAGCCGCGGGAGAGAGCTTCCGCCCCATGACCGGCTGCGCCGCGCATCCGGAAATCTGCAAGGAGATGGCGAGCGCGCCGGAAGCGTTCTTCGTGTGGCGTCAGGCGACCGGCGATTCCCGCTACGACGCCGCGTTCGGCTACCGTGCCGAGGCGCCTGAAGAAGAGACCCTGCGGCGAATGGCCCGGCTGGCGCGCGAATCGGGCGAGCGCTTCAGCGTGAACTGGGACATGCTCACCTCCGAGGTGCTCTACACCGACCGCGTGTACTACTCGCTGCACCCGGAATACCGCTGGCGGTTGTTCGGAGGCGAGGCGCCGCGCGGCGACCGCTACCCCACCTTCGCCGTAACGTGGCCCCCATCGCCAGCCGAGGTCGCGCGAGCGGTCCTCTCCGCCGGAGAGGACCGCCTGAGAATTCGCGCTTACAGCTTTGAAGACGTACGCCGGGAGATTCCGGTGCGGCTGTGGCGCCTGAAGCCGGGCCGCTACACCTGGCGTGCGGGCCTGGAAACGGGCGCCTTCACCGTCTCGCGGCTGCCGCACGACCTGACCATTCCCCTGCCGCCCAAGACGGACGCCACAATCGAAATCCGGGGAAGCGCAAAGGTTACACCGTGACGCCCAGCTCTTTCCAGGTCGCCATTTTCTTCTTGTAGATGGCTTCGCGTCCCATCATGGTGGTGAGGGCGGCGGTGGCGGCCACGGTGATATCGGCGAACGGCTGCCGCTTTTCGCGAATGGCGCTGAAGAATTCGCCGACGGCGTTTTCTTTCACGTCCTGCTGCGCGGGAGTCAGCAACTCACGGGGCTCGCCCGTCTCCTGCATCGCATAGAACAGGCCGGAACGCGACTTGATGGTGACCGCGCCCTTCTCGCCGAAAATCGTGTACCACTGGCCGCTAGCCAGTTCCTTCAGGCCGCGCGGATGGAACTGCCCTTCACTGAAGGTCAGGTTCACGTTGTTTTCATACTGGTACATGACGCTGTAGCCGTCCATGTACTCGGTTCCGGGCGGCTTCGGGTCGTTCAGGTAGACCGCGCCGTAGCCGAACGCGGCCACCGGGCGGCTGTTGACGATCCAGTTGCAGACGTCCAGGTTGTGGACGCCGTTTTCGACGATGCGGTCCCCCGAGCGCTTCACGTCGAAATACCACTCGGGCAGAGTGTCTTTTCCGCGCGGCGCACTGTGGCGTTGCGCTTTGACCACCAGGATCTTGCCCACGATGCCCTGGTGGATGTGCGGAATGGATCCCGCCAGCCAGGGGTAGTACCGCATCTGCTGGCCGATCTGAAGGAAAGCCTTGGAGCGGCGCGAAGCTTTCAGCACCTTGTCCACCTCTTGCGGGTAGATGCCCAGCGGCTTTTCGCAGTACACGTACTTGTTGGCGATGAGCGCGGCCGCCGCAATGTCGGCGTGCAGGTCGCAAGGCGTGGCGATGAAAACGGCATCCACATTCTGGAGGTCGATCACCTTCCGCCATTCGGTGAAGGACTGGGCGCTGAACTTGGCGGCCGCTCCCAGCGCCTTGTCGCGCTTGTTTGCGTCCGTGTCGCAGATGGCCGCCACCGAAACATTCGTCTGGAGCAGTGTTTGCTGCAACAGCGCCCCGCCGCGATTTCCCACACCGATGAACGCGGTGCGGATCTGGTTGCCCTCCGCGGCTTTCCCGGCGGGCGCTCCGAGCGCGGCCGCGGAGCCGATCAAAAACGACCTGCGATTAGCTGTATCGTCCATGGGGAAGCCTCCCAAGAAAGCCTGTTTTGGCACAACCTCAGTATACCTTCACCAGGTCCACGCGCCGGTTCTTCCGCCGGCCCTCTTCGTCGGTGTTCGGCGCCACCGGGCGCGTGTCACCGAATCCGGCTGGCGCCAGCCTGGTCTTGTCAACCCCGCGGCCAGCCAGCCACGCAATCACGGATTCCGCCCGCTGCCGCGAGAGGGCCAGGTTCATGTCGTTTGCCCCTACGTTGTCCGTGTGGCCGGCCACCAACATGGCCCACGGCGCGTTCGCCTGCAACATTTTCGCGACTTCGTTCAGCACTGGCTCGGACTCGGCGCGGATCGTGGCCTTCCCGGTATCGAAGTTGATGCCGTAGACGCTGACCCGCCCCGTCTGCTTCACCTGCTCGGCCCAGCCGTCCGCGTTTGCCGTCATCGCCTGTTCCATCTCCTTCTGCTTCACGACGGTGAGATCGTAAGCGTCGGAAACGACGCCCAGATTGACCCAATACGGTCCTTTTTGCGCGGTCATGTAGAAGCGCGCACCGCCGGCGTAGACGTCCGTGAACAGGATCTGGAAACCGGCGTTCCGAAGTGCCGTTTCCGTGTTTCGTCCCAGCTCGAGCGGCGACTTGCCTGCCGGACACCTGTAGACCGTGCGATCGAGCTGTCCTTCCACCTGGTGGTTCCTTTCGCTCTTGCCGCGGGGCATGGCAGCCGCGGCGTAGTCCTTAGTCTCGCAGCGAAGGATGGTGCACCCCGGCATGCGGGTCACGATTTTGCTCTCGGCACAACCGGCCGCATCGCGTGGCGCAGGCGCCTGTGCCCGCGCGGCAAGCGAGCCAATTGCCATGCAGAACAGAAGGGTTTTCATAGACCATCATGCTAGCACGGGAACCGCGACTGCCCCGAAGGGATATTACACCGACCCGGTCAGCGCGTAGATCTTGTCCACCACCGCCGACAGCTTATTGATCTGTTCCGGGTCGCTGGAATCGTAGCCGTACTCGGGTGAGAGCCAGCCCCGGTAGTCGATCTTGACCAGGGCGTCCATCACTTCTTTCCAGCTCACGTCGCCTTCCATGAGAGGGACAAACCGGTTGGTCTGAACCTTGAAATCCTTCAGGTGAACGCGTTTGATGCGCGGGCCCAGCGTGGGGATCCAGTCCTGCGGGTAGCCGAATTGCACTACGTTGCCGATATCGAAGTGCGCTTGCAGCCAGGGGCTCTTGAACTGGTCCACGAAGGCGCGCATTTCGAGCGGGCTCAGCAGGAACTTGTTCCACACGTTTTCCGGCGTAAGGACGATCTTCGCCTGAGCGGCGTAGGGGATGGCCTTCCACAGTTCCTCGCTGGTGCGCTTCCAGGTGTCCTCGTACCCGTACATCCATTTCGCGCCGCTGCCCACGCGGGATGGAACCAGCAGCATGGCGCCGCAGCCCAGGGCGCGGGTGATGTCGACCGACCTCTTGATCACTTCCACGCCTTTGGCGCGCACGGCGGGATCGGGATGATTCAGCGGGCAGTTGGAGAAGGGACCGGAAACCGAGACGGTCACGATGGTCACACCTGCGTCGCGAGCCGCCGACGCAATGGTCTTGAGTTCGCCGGGAGGCGTCTCCAGGGTCAACTTTTGACCCATGGTGATTTCATAGCCCTCGAAGCCGGCGCGCTTGACCTGGCGGAAAGCCTCCTCCAGGGACGCCGATTTCGGGACAATGCCGTCGCAGATACTCTTTCGGAAGCGCTGGCCCGAGGCTGGGGAAGAAATGGCGCGGCTCGGCAAGGCCGCGGCCGTGGAAAGTGTGAAGAAGTCTCTGCGATTCATAATCTGCCTTGAGAGTACCAAGGTCCGGGGGCGAGTGGGGCAGGCGTGGACGCCGGCCCTGCTGAGGCGGTGCGACAATACAGGTTGCAGAATTGGGAGGTTGCCTTGCGCCACTTGCTAGCGATTCGATGGCCCCTGATGTGGGCCGTGGCGGTGTGCGTGGCCGGGCAACCCGCGCCGGTGCGGCTGACCACCGAGCAGGATCATGCGCGGCTGATGGAGCTGCTGGGAATCAAGTCGCTTCGGCCGGGCGTCAACGGCAGGGACCCGCGGGCGCCGAATGCCGCCAACTATGACAAGTCCAAGGCCAATCCGTACCCGCGGCTGCCGGACCCCCTGGTGCTGAAGAACGGCAATAAAGTCGGGAACGCGAAGACCTGGTGAAACCGCCGCCGCCCTCAGATTGTGGAGGACTTCGACCGGGAGGTTTACGGCCGGGCCCCAAAGAACACGCCCAAGGTGCGGTGGGAAGTCGCCGCCACGACCAGCGAGATGAACGGCGGCGTGCCGGTAGTGGTCAAGAAGCTCGTGGGCCACGCGGACAATTCCGCCTGTCCGCTCATCACCGTCGATATCCAGATGACGCTGGCGACGCCGGCCAAGGCGCCGGGCGCGGTACCGGTGATCATGGAGTTCGGCTTCCCGGGCGGCTTCCCCGGCCCCGCGGGCAAGGCGGGCGCCGGAGTTCCGAAGCGGCCTCCGGCTCCCGGGCCAACCTGGCAGCAACAGGTGCTGGCCAAAGGCTGGGGCTATGCCATCCTCAGCCCCGCAAGCATTCAAGCCGACAGCGGCGCGGGACTGACGCAAGGAATCATCGGGCTGGTCAACCGGGGCCAGCCGCGCAAACTGGACGACTGGGGCGCGCTGCGCGCCTGGGCCTGGGGCGCCAGCCGGGCGTTGGACTACCTGGAAACCGACCGGGCGGTGGACGCTCGCGGAGCCGGCATCGAGGGCGTCTCGCGCTATGGCAAGGCGGCCCTGGTCACGATGACCTATGACCGGCGCCTCGCCATCGCCTTCAAATGTTCCTGGCCGCGGCCGGCGCCGGGCCGGTCTACAGGCTGCTGGGCGGGAAGGACCTGGGCGCCAGCGAGTATCCCCCGCCGGAAACCGCGCTGACCGGCGGGGACGTGGCCTTCCGCCAGCACGCAGGCGGGCACACCTCCGGGCCCAACTGGCCGGGGTTTCTCTCCTTCGCCGGCCGCTACTTCCAGGGCCGGTGACGATCCGGAAACCCGGCCGGGAGCCACTTGCGCCTGAAGCGTGCGGCGGGAGAGGATGAGTGAGGAAAGCGGGGTTCCAGACCCAAGTGAAAACCATCGGACGTCGCCA
>JACQZT010000263.1 GCA_016213755.1 Acidobacteriota bacterium
ACCCAGAAGGCGCAGTGCGGGTTGCCGACTTCGACCAGACCGGTCCGGCGAATGGCGGCCGCCGCGGGCAGGACTCCGGCGGCCGGGCCGGGCGAGCAGACCGGCTGGCCCATGTTCATCTCGAACAGGAATTCGAGATTCTGCCGTTCCATCAGCCGCAGCGACTTGGGGCCCGCCCCGGTGGCGATGCGCACCTCTGGCCCGGCGGTAACGCCGGCGTCGAGCAGAAAGGCGGCCGCGCAACGCGTGCCGTTGCCGGAAATCTCGGCCACGCTGCCATCGGGGTTGAACAGTTGGATGGACCCATGCACGCCGCCCGCCTCGGCCGCGGGGGGCGAGACCAGCAGCCAGCCGTCGGCGCCGACGCCGGTGTGCCGGTCGCAAATGGCGCGGGCGGCCTCCGCCTGGCGCTCGCGCGGCGCGTCGTTGCGCCAGGTGAGCAAGAAATCGTTCTTAGCGCCGTGCGCCTTCGTGAACGGGATACGCATAGCCTTCGCGCCGGTAAATTTCCACCACCGGCGCTCCTTTCTCGGTGATGCTCTTTTCCAGACGATAGCGCAATCCGCGCCGTTCGGCATGCAGCAGCGCCGTGGCCAGTTTGTCGCCCGACAGGGCCATGGCCCAGGGCTCGCGAAGGAAGAACTCCGGGCGCGCCACAGCGGCGTCCCAATCGGGCCGGTTGCCTTCATGCAGACCGCTCTTGAGCGGGATGCCGGCCTGTGCAAAGACCGCCGTCAGGTCGCCGAACGAGTAGATAATTCCCTCGCCGGGCCGGCAATGCGCGGCCAAGTAGTCGGCGGCCTGCCGGGTCCAGGCGCGGCGGGCATCGGAGTTGACTTGCGACTCTTTCCAGCAGACCCAGGCTTGCTCGCGCGGGTAGGCCACCCAGGCCGAGATTCCGATCAGCACGACCACCGCGGCCGCCGCCGTCCGCAGGCGCACCGGAACCGCCGTCACCAGCGCGCCCGCGGCCAGCGCGGCCATCGGTAGCGCGGCCAGGCCGTAGCGGGTGTTGTAGAAGCTGAAGGGCCACAGGTGGGGCACGAAAATGGGCGTGCCCGAGCTCACCATGCTCATGACATAGAAGAACGCCGGCAGGGCCAGCAGGAACAGCGGCCAGATCTTGCGCCGCACCAGCGCCACTACGGCGCCCGCCGCCGCCAGTCCGGCCAGCGGCCAGCTCAGGCACAGCCGGGCCGCTTCCGAGTAATAGCGGAGGGCCTTGCCCCAGTCGCCGTCGCCCGGGTAGCGTTGCATTCCGCTCTCCAGAGCGCGAGCGTAAATCGCCTGGGCGGAATAGGGTCCATTGTAGAACTCCAGGGCGTTGCTATAGCCCCACCAGTTATGCGCCAGCCAGTACAGAGGACCCAGGCCGGCCAGCACTCCGAACAGGGTGGCCTTTCCCAGGCGGCTCTTTTTTCCGCACAACAGCAGGTACAGCGCGACGAACGGGATCAGGAACCAGCCCTCGTAGCGCGTGAGCGTGGCGGCCAGCGCGGCCAAGCCGGCGCCCGCCGCCGCCCGCCATGACGGGCGGTCCCGGTAGGCCACCGTGCAATAGAGCAATGCGGCCAGGGCGGCGAACAGCACCGCCTCGGTCATGGCGGTGGATTGCAGATACAGCAGGTTGGGATTCAGCGCAAACAGCGCGGCGGCCGCCAGCGCCGCCGGCGTGCTATCGAGCCACCGGCGGACGGCGGCGAACAGGAACGTGCCCGCCAGGACAAAGCAGACCGCCGAAGGAAACCCTCCGGCCAGCCCGCTGCGCCACCACGCATCGTTCCCCACGAACGGGAGCATGAGGACGTGCGGAAGGGGCAGCCAAACCGTGCCGATCTGCTCGTAGCCGGGCGTGCGCGAGTCGAAGATGCGGCGCGCGATGTTCAGGTGCGCCTGCGCGTCGCCGTAGTACAGCAGACACCCTTGTGCCAGGAACCAGGCGAGCGCAGCCGCACTGAGCGCCGCGAGCGCCAGCGCGACGCCCGCCGCCGGAATCCAGCTTTGGCGGCGCTTGCTCAAAACTCGGTGATCCGCCGGAACTCCTCGAACCGGGCGTCGATTTCGGCGCGGGTCAGGGTGCGAAAACGCTCGACGCCGAATCGCTCGCAACAGAAGCTGCCCATCACCGAACCGTAGATGACAGCCCGGCACAGGTCTTGCCATTCCGCCTGGCCCTGCGACAGGTAACCGATAAAACCGCCGGCGAAGCAATCGCCCGCGCCGGTCGGGTCGCACACGTCGTCCAGCAGGTAGCCGGGCGCGGCGAACAGCCGGTCCTGGTGAAACAGGAGCGCGCCGTGCTCGCCGCGCTTGATGACCAGCGTCGAGGGGCCCATGCGCGCGATGGCGCGCGCGGCGCGGCGCAGGTTGTGCTCGCCCGACAGCATGCGCGCCTCGCCGTCGTTGATGAGCAGGAAATCCCAGTGCCGGATGGCGGCCAGCAGCTCCTCGCGGTAGTCCTGAATCCAGTAATTCATCGTGTCGCCGCCGGCCAGCCTGAGCGCGCTCATCTGGGCGCGGACACTCTGCTGGAGCGCGGGCTGAATGTTGCCCAGCAGCAGGTAGGGCTGCGAACGGTAACTCGCGGGCAGGACCGGCTGGAATTCGGCGAACACGTTGAGGTCGGTCCGCAGCGTGGTGCGGTCGTTCATGTCCTGGCTGTAAACGCCGGACCAGAAGAACGTCTTGCCGGGCTTGGTTTCCAGGCCCTCCAGGCCGATCTTGCGGCGGGCCAGGAACGCGCGATCGGCGGGGTCGAAATCCTCACCCACCACCGCCACGATTCCCACCTCGGTGAAGTAGCTGGCCGCGAGCGATATATACGTGCACGCGCCGCCCAACATGCGCTCCACTTTGCCGTGCGGAGTTTCCACTCCGTCATAGGCCACCGAACCCACCACAACAAGAGCCATAAGTTCGATTGTAGGCCAGCGCGGACTACAATCAAAACAGAGCGCATGCATCCCACCCGCGTCCGACTGCTCATCGAAGCCGCCGTTGTCCTGCTGGCCTTGCTCATGCAAGGTCAACTGTCGCACTGGCTGACGGCGCGCCGGAGCCGAATGCTGTTTTGGGCCGGGAACGCGCTGGCGGCGCTGTGGCTGTTCGCGACCCTAACCACCACCACCGCGCGCGTCTCGGCGCGGGTGGCGCGGAGCGACTGGCTGCAATGGAACCTGGGCCTGGCGATTCTGTGGGTGATGTTCGTCTATGGGGTCTTTCCGCTGGTCTGGCTGGCGCGGCGCGCACCCCGTTTCGATCCCGGCCGGCGCCGGCTGCTGCAATCGGCTGCGGCCGCCGTGCCTCTGGCGGGACTGGGTTTTGGAGTTTCGATTGGCCGCAGCGGGTTCGTGTTGAAGGAAACGCGCATCGCGATCCCGGGCCTGCCCAGGGACCTGGACGGGCTGCGCCTGGCCCAGTTGACCGACATTCACCTGAGTCCGTTCCTGAGCCGCGCGGAGCTGGACCGCGCGGTGGACATGCTGAATGAGACGCGGCCGCACGTGGCGCTAGTCACCGGCGACCTGATTACCGCCCGGGGCGATCCTTTGGACGACTGCCTGCGCGCGCTTACGCGCCTGCGCGCCGAAGCCGGCGTGCTCGGCTGTCTGGGCAACCACGAGGCCTATTCCGGCGCCCTGGACTATACCGCCTCGCAAGGCGCCCGCCTGGGGATCGACTTTCTGCGCGGCCGTGGCCGGCCGCTGCGCTTCGGCTCGGCGACGCTGAACATCGCCGGCGTGGATTATCGCCAGGGCCGCGCGCCCACCCTGCCGAGGGCGCCGGCGCTGCGCCTGCCGGGCGCGGTGAACCTGCTGCTGTCCCACAATCCCAACCTGTTTCCGGCGGCGGCTCGTGCCGGATTCGATCTCACCGTAAGCGGACACACGCACGGCGGGCAGATTACCATGGAAGTCTTCGACGAATCGGTTACCATGGCTCGCTTTTACACGCCCTACGTGCAGGGCCTGTTCCGCGACGGCGCGGAGGCGCTGTACGTCAGCCGGGGAATCGGAACCGTCGGCGTTCCGGCCCGCATTGGAGCGCCGCCGGAGGTCACCCTGATAATCTTGTGCGTTACCTGATCGTCAGCGACATCCACGCTAACTGGCACGCCCTGGAGGCGGTTCTGCGGCAGGCTTCCGGCCAGTACGAGCGGATTCTCTGCTGCGGCGACCTGGTGGGCTACGGCGCCGATCCCAACCGCGTGGTGGACTGGGCGCGGGAGAACGTGGACGTGATCGTGCGCGGCAACCACGACAAGGGTTGCGTGGGCCTGGACGACCTGGAGTGGTTCAACACCGCGGCGCGCCAGTCGGCGCACTGGACGCAGGCGGTGCTGACGGATGCGAACCTGGCGTACCTGACGCAGTTGCCCCAAGGCCCCGTCGTGGTGGAGGATTTTCGGCTGGTGCACGGCTCGCCCCTGGACGAGGACGAGTACTTGATCGGCGACGCCGATGTCGCCGGGGTCGCGGGATACCTGGATGCGCCGGTGTATTTCTTCGGTCACACGCACTTCCAGCGCGCCTACCGCCTGAGCGGTGGTTCCCTTCGGCGTCTGGAGTTCGAGGGTCCTTGCGCCTTGGAGTCCGGCTTCGCGTACCTGATCAACCCCGGCTCGGTCAGCCAGCCGCGTGATCACGACCCGCGCGCGGCTTACGCTTATTACGATTCCACCGCCCGAGTGGTAACGCCCGCGCGCGCCGCCTACGACATCGAGAAAGCCCAGGCCCGCATCCTCAACGCCGGCCTCCCCCCCCTCCTTGCTCACCGCCTCGCCCGCGGCACCTAATTCGGTGACAGGCTACTCTTTCCCCAATTGTCTGACCGGAAGCGGCCTATCCATTCCTGTGTTTTCAGTGGCTTGCCGCCGTCACACGTGTCTGGGAATTGGGGAAAGAGTAGCCTGTCACCGAATTTGTCACCGAATTGGTTTCGGTAGAATGGGGGGATTGCATGCGCGCTTGGAACCGGGCCCGGCTGCTCTGGGGTTATCTTCGCAAACAGGAACGGCTGGCGGGGCTGCCGGTCGAATACATCGTCGAAACCACCGCCAAGTGCAACCTGTATTGCCCCATGTGCCCGCGCGAGACGCATCCGCAGCCAAAGGAAGACATGACCGCCGGGGTTTTCGACCAACTGGTGCGCGAGGCGGGCCGCAGCGCCGAGCACATGATGCTGATCGGGCTGGGAGAACCCTTGCTGGACCCGAGGATCTTCGACCGCATCGAGTACTGCGAGCGCCACAACATCTCGACGCTGCTCTCGACCAACGGCACGCTGCTCGACGAAGAGCTGTCCGAACGCCTGCTGCGCACGCCGCTGGCGCACATCACGCTGAGCTTCGACGGCGCCAGCCGCGAGAGCTTCGAGTTTTATCGCAAGGGTGCGCGCTTCGAGCGCGTGCGAGACAATTTCGTGCGCTTCGCGCGCCTGAAGCACGAGCGCCGCGCCCCGGTGCAAGTGGTGGTGCAGATGGTGCGCCTGGAGCGCAACGCGCACGAGGCGGACGAATTCCGGCGCTTCTGGTCGGCCGTGCCGGGCGTCGACCAGGTGCGCGTCAAGGCCGACGAAACCAACCTGCTGCAACCCCTGGCCGGCCACCGGCCGGAGGACTGGAAGCATCCCTGCCACTACCTCTGGCGCGGGCCGATGTACGTCAAGCACTCGGGCGATGTCTATCCCTGCTGCCAAAGCTATATGCTGGACGGCCGGCCGGTGGGAAGAATCGGCGAAAGCCCGCTGGTCGAAATCTGGAACTCGGACGAAATGCAGCGCATGCGCCGCCTGCACACGACCGGACGCGCCGGAGAGATCGGCATCTGCTCGCGCTGCCTCACCACCATCCCCCATCCGCTACTGGTGGCCGCAAGTCTCCTGCTGCATGGGAAAAGGGTCCGCCGTTTGCTGCCCTGGGTCGAGCGGTTAGTCTGCTTTTCGCGGCTGCTCCGTCCTCCGCGGCGGCGCGGGTCTTAGGAGCGCCAGACGAGCCAGTCGTCGGGACCGGTCGGGGCCCAGTCCACCGACTCGAGCACGGGTAAGTCCGCGTGCTTCTCGTCGTGAATGTACTGCCGGGCAATGCCGAGCGCGTGGTCTTTCGCTTTCACCTCTCCGAACTGGCGCGCCCCGTGAATGGTGATGCCCGGAGCGCTAACCAGGACCTTCCATTCGTCGAACTCGGAGACGGCCAGCAAGGTAAGGTAGTGGTACTGGGCTTTGAAACCCGAAAGAGATCGGAACACGGGAGCCTCCTCTGGCTTCGGACTGTGTCAGCCGCAATTATACACGGGTATCGGGTCTGTTAGACCACTTCCAGCACCAAACACTTCAAATAGTGCGTTTCGGGCACGGTCAGCAGGATGGGGTGGTCCCGCGCCTGGGTGCGGCGCTCGATCACGCGCAGGGTGCGGCGGGCGTCCAGGGAGGCTTCGGCCACCACCTCCAGCAGCGCCGCCTCGCTCATGTGGTGCGAGCAGGAGCAGGTCACCAGCACGCCGCCGGAACCCAGCAGCTTGAGCGCGCGCAGGTTGATCTCCTTGTAGCCGCGCGCGGCGGCATCCAGGGTCGAGCGCGACTTGGCGAAGGCGGGCGGGTCGAGCACTACAGTGTCCAGACGCCGCCCGGCCAGCGCGTACCCGGCCAGCAAGTCGAAGGCGTTGGCCTCTTTGAATGTAACGTTTTGGATCCCGTTGGCGCGGAGGTTTTCCCCGGCCAGGGCCAGCATTTCGGCCGCGCTGTCGACGGCCTCGACGTGCGCGCAGCGGGCGGCCAGGTGCAGGGCGAAGCCGCCGCTGGAGCAGAAACAGTCCAGCGCTTCGCCGTGCGCGTAACGGGCGGCGGCGCGGTAGTTCTCGCGCTGGTCCAGGAAGATGCCGGTCTTCTGCCCGCGCAACGGCTCGACGTGAAAGCGCAGACCGTTCATCGTTACCGTCAGGCGGCCGGGGTCTTCGCCGGCCAGCACTCCCACTTCGCGGGGCAGGGACTCGCGGTCGCGCACGCCGGCGTCGTTGCGGGCCACAATGGCGCGCGGCGAAAACAGGCCGGTCAGCGCCTCGACGATAACAGGCTTGCATCGGTCCATGCCCTGGCTGAGCGTCTGCACCACCAGGCAGTCGCCGTAGCGGTCCACCACCAGCGCGGGCAGCCGGTCCGCTTCGCCGTGCACCAGGCGGAATGCGTCGGTGTTTTCGACCAGCCGCTCGCGCAGGCGCGCCGCTTCGCTCAGCCGCCGCCGGAAGAACTCCGTGCCGATCTCGTCCGCGCGGTCCGAAAGCAGGCGGAGTGAGATTTGGGAGGTGGAAGAGAAATGCGCCGTGCCGAGCGCGCGCCCGCGCGGGTCCATAACGCGCACGGCGTCGCCCGGCTGGGCCGCGCCCCGGTCGGTCACGTCGCTCGAAAAAATCCAGGGGTGGCCGCTGGCGACACGGTCCGCTCCTTTGCGGCTGACGCGTACGGAGGGCAGGGAAGTCATTGCTTCATTGAACCACGCGCCTGCCGGGTATATACTGGCCGGGAATTGGGAGGAGATCATTCATGAAGCAAGCCATTCCGCTCTTCCTCCTGCTCGGCGTCGCATTCGCGCAGCAGGACATGGGTGTCATCACCGGCGTGGTGACGGACGCGGCGGGCCTGTCCGTGCCGGGCGCCCGTGTGACCGTCACCAACCGCGAAACCGGCGAAATGCGCGCCGTCGAAACTTCGATGACCGGAGCGTACACGGCCGGACCGCTGCGCATCGGGCGGTACGACGTGTCGGTCGGGAAGCCGGGTTTCAAAACCTCCGTGCAGAGGGACATCGAACTGCACGCGCAGGACCGCGTCCGCGCCGACATGCAGCTCGAGGTCGGGCAGGTGGCCGAGAGCGTCGCGGTCACCGCCGAAGCGCCTCTGTTGCAGGCCGAGACCTCGGCGCTGTCCAAAGTGGTCGAGCAGCGCGAGATTCGCGCCCTGCCGCTCAACGGGCGCAACTTCCAGCAACTGGCCTGGCTCAGCGCCGGCGTCACGCCGGCCACCGCCAGCCGCGACCGCGAGAGCGGTTTCAACGCCAACGGCCAGCCCATGACGCAGAACAGCTTCATCATCGACGGCGTGGACAACAACAACAACGTCATGGGCATGCAGGACCGCAAAATGCAGGTGGTGGTGCCCGCGCTGGACGCCGTGGCCGAGTTCAAAGTCCAGACCAGCAACTACTCGGCCGAGTTCGGACGCAATTCCGGCGCGGTGATGATCGTCAGCGTCAAGAGCGGGACCAACCAGTTCCGCGGCACGGCCTGGGAGTACATTCGCAACGACGTCTTCGACTCCCGCGACATGTTCAACTACGTGGACTTGAACGGCGACGGCAAGGCCGATCCGCCCTCGCTGCGCCAGAACCAGTTCGGCGCCACCTTCGGCGGTCCCATCCTCCGCAACAAAACCTTCTTCTTCGGAAGCTGGGAGGAGCGGCGCGAACGCTACCAGCAGGGCGACCAAGCGGTGGTGCCCACTCCCGCCGAGCGCAACGGGCTGTTCTCGCCCAGCCTGGCGGTCATCACCGATCCGCAGACCCGCCAGCCGTTTCCCGGCAACCAGATCCCGCGCAACCGCTTCGACTCGACCTCGGTGAAACTGCTCGACCTGTGGCCGCAGCCCAACTTCACCGGCTCGGGCACGCGCACCAACTTCATCCGCAATCCGCCCTGGCGCATCGATCGCGACAACTGGGACACGCGCGCGGACCACAACCTGTCGGACAGCGACAAGATGTTCGCCCGCGTCAGCCTCTCCCGCTACAAGAGCTTGCGCGACTCGGTGTTTCCGGAGCCGGCGCGCGGCGGCCAGGGCAACGACCGCGCCATCGACAGCAACCCGGCCCGCAGCGTCGCCTTCTCCTACATCCGCGTCCTGCGCCCCACGCTCTTGAACGAGTTCCGCTATGGCTTCATCCGGCAGTTGGTGGACAAGCGCGAGCTGACCGACGAGCCCTTCGCCGAACTTCTGGCGAAGTACGGAATCCAGGGAGTTCCGACGGCGGGCCGGCTTTTCGGGCTGCCGCACATCACCCTCAGCGGCCGCGTCGCCTACCAGGATCTGGGCGAGCCCGGCTCGATGCCGAACTTCAAAATCCACCAGGTGCACCAGTTCCTGGACAACGTCTCCTGGAACCGCGGCAACCACAACTTCAAGTTCGGAACGGACCTGCGTTGGAACCGTTCGGACATCTTCGGCGGCGCCACCTCGCACGGCAATTTCACCTTCGACGGCCAGTTCACCGGCATCAGCTTCGCGGATTTCCTGCTGGGCATGGCCGGGCAGGTCGACCTGACTACCCAGTTGATGGGACAGATGCGCTTCCGCAACTACATGTTCTACGCTCTCGACGACTGGAAGCTGACGCCGCGGCTCACTCTGAACTACGGCCTCCGGTATGAGCTAATTTCGCCGTGGTGGGAGAAGCACGACAACATGAACCGCATCGAGCTGACGCCCGGGCCGGGTTTCAACACCATCACCAAGGCCGGCTATTGCGGTTCCAACTGGTCCTGCCGCGCGCTGGTCGACACCGACACCAACAACTGGACGCCGCGGCTGGGGCTGTCGTATCAGTGGACGCCCAAGACGGTGGTGCGGGCGGGCTTCGGCATCTTCTACGGCGGGCAGGGTTCGCTGGGCGCCGACGGCCGCGGCATCAACAATTTCCCTTACAACCGCTCGGTGACCAAGCAGTCCTCTGGCGGCCAGCCGGCGATCCTGCTGGCCGGCGGTGTGCCGGCCGGCTTCCTGGGCAGCCCCGACGCGCCGCCGCCCAACAACACCAACTGGACCAACTGGCAGGAGGACTTCCCTCAACCGCAGGTGGCGCAGTGGAATGTCGCCGTGCAGCGCGAGATGGTCCGCAACCTGTCTCTGACGGTGGCCTATGTCGGCTCCGGCAGCAGCTACATCATGGACGCCTACAACCTCAACGGCTCCGACCCCGGCCCGGTGGCCACCGAGGCCAGCCGGCGGCTGATTCCGAAGTGGAACAACATCAACTTTCGCACGCCGTATGGACATGCCACCTACCACGGCATGAACGTTCAGGCCGAGAAACGCTATTCGGCCGGGCTCTCCTTCTCGGCCAGCTACACCTGGAGCCATTCGCTGGACAACATTCCCGAGCAGTTCGGCGCTGGCGGCGGAGGGTTGCAGAGCTTCAAGGACTTCCACTCGGGCCGCGGCAATTCGAATTTCGACACCCGCCACCGCCTGGTGGCGGCGGCCACCTGGGAACTGCCCCTCGGTCGCGGGCGGCGCTGGCTGAACCGCCTGCTGGGAGGCTGGCAGCTTTCCGGCCTGACTTCCATGCAGACCGGCCACTACTTCAGCATTTCGGTGCCTAATGCGCGTACGCTATTGGGGGCCACCGCGGTCGGCACTTGGTGGCCCGACCGCATTGCCGAACCCCGCCTGGAAGCGCGCACCACCAGTCGCTGGTTCAATACCGGCGCCTTCGCCCTGCCACGCAACGCCGACGGCACGTACCGCTACGGCAACGCCGGCCGCTCGATCCTGAACTCCGACGGGCTGCTCAACATCGACCTCGGGCTGATGAAGAACTTCCGCGTGACCGAGCGGTTCCAGTTGCAGTTCCGCTGGGAGACGTTCAACATCACCAACACGCCCACGCTGGGCGATCCCAACTCCGCGCTGGGCAACCCGGATTTCGGCACCGTGCGCGGCACCGTGAGCACGCCGCGCCAGATGCAGTTCGCCGTGCGCCTGGCGTTTTAGCCCCGCTCCGTTTCTCACCAGCGGATCGGCTTGCCCGGTTCCAGCGAGAGCACCTCGGCCTCGACCAGCTTGGCCAGTTGATCGGGCCGGCCGGTGAGCGGCGGAAAGGTGCCGAAGTGCATCGGAATCACCTTCCTGGCCTGCAACAGGCGGCAGGCCAGGGCGGCTTCGCGCGGGCTCATGGTGAACAGGTCGCCGATGGGCAGAAAGGCCAGCTCCGGCCGGTACAACTCGGCGATGAGAGCCATGTCGGAGAAGACGTTGGTGTCGCCCGCGAAATAGGCCGAGCGGCCGCCGGCGAACTTCAGCACATAGCCGCAGGCTTCGCCGCCGTAGACGATCTTGCCGTCGTCCAGGATGCCGCAACTGTGCACGGCGTGGGTCATGGTCACCGCCACCGAGCCCGCCTGCTGCGTGCCGCCCTTGTTCATCGCCGAGCAGTTCGCCACGCCCTTGCTCTCCAGCCACGCGCAGGTCTCATAGATCGCCACCACTTTGGGCGAGAACTTCTTAGCCAGCGGCACCGCGTCGTGGATGTGGTCGAAGTGGCCGTGCGAAACCAGAATCGCGTCCAATTTCGAGATCTTGTGACCTTTCGGGTAAGCGGGGTTGCCGTCCACCCAGGGATCCAGCAGGAGGACCTCTCCGCCCTCCGTTTTCAGTTCGAATGTTCCGTGTCCAAGCCAGGTTATCTCGACCATGTGAACCTTCCTGGGAAAGATTCTCGCATAATCCTCTACAGTGAAAGCTATGGACCACCTCTGGCTGCACCGTTACGCCATTCTTCTGGCCGTTTGCACCCTGCTTCTGGTGGTCGCCGGAGCCTCGGTGACCAGCAACGATGCAGGGCTGTCCGTGCCCGACTGGCCGCTCTCCTACGGAAAAGTGATGCCACCCATGACCGGCGGGATCTTTTACGAGCATGGCCACCGCATGGTGGCCACCGCGGTGGGTTTCATGACCATCGTCCTGGCGGTGTGGCTGTGGCGCGCCGATTCCCGCCGGTGGATGAAACGGCTGGGTTTGGCCGCGCTGGGCGGAGTGATCCTGCAAGGCGTTCTGGGCGGGCTGACGGTCTTGTTCCTGCTGCCGCGAGGCGTCAGTATCGCCCACGCCAGCCTGGCGCAGTTGTTCTTCTCGACCACGGTCGCCATCGCCCTGTTCACGTCGCCCGGATGGAAGCGCGGCCCGCGGATGGTGGAAGACGGTGGAAGGCCTCCGCTGCGCAAACTGGCGGTGATCGTACCGCTGGCGATCCTGGGGCAACTGGCCCTGGGCGCGGCCTACCGGCACAAGTTGCTGGGCCTGATGCCCCACATCGTGGGCGCCATGGTGGTGGGCGGCATCGTGCTCATGGTGGCCATGTTCGTGCTGACCCAGTTCGCCGCGCACCGGCCGCTGAAAAAAGCGGCCCACTCGCTGGCGGGGCTGACGTTCGTGCAGGTTTTTCTGGGAATCGCGGCGTACATGAGCCGCATCACCTATATTGAAACCGCACGGCCGGAACCGGTGATGGTGTTGTTCACCGTGCTCCACGTGGCGGCCGGCGCGACGGTCCTGGCGGCGAGCGTGGTCCTGGCCATTCAGGTGCTTCGCAACGTGCGCACGATTCGACCCTCATGAACGCGTATCTCGAACTCACCAAGCCGCGCGTCACCTGGCTCATCCTGATGAGCGCGGGGTTGGGGTACGTCTTCGGCCTGCGCGGCGCGCCGGACTGGTGGGTGCTGCTGCACGCGGTATCCGGCACGGGCCTGCTCGCCGCCGGCACCTTCACGCTGAACCAGTGGTACGAGCGCGCGGCCGACGCCCGCATGCGGCGCACCTGGCAGCGTCCGCTGCCGAGCGGCCGCATCCGCCCGGCACAGGCGTTCCGGTTCGGCGTGGCGCTTTCGATCGCCGGTTTTGTCCAGCTTGCCTGGGGCGCCAATCTTCTGGCGGCGCTGCTGGGGCTGTTCACGCTGTTGAGCTATCTGCTGGCCTACACGCCGCTCAAACAGCGCTCGAAACATTCCACCACGGTGGGCGCGGTGCCCGGCGCCATGCCGCCCCTGATCGGCTACGCCGCGGCCGGCGGAACGCTCACCGCGGAGGCGTGGATTCTGTTTGCGATCCTGTTCCTGTGGCAGTTTCCGCACTTCTACGCCATCGCCTGGATGTATCGCGAGGATTACGCCCGGGCCGGCATACGCATGCTGCCGGTGGTGGAACCCGGCGGCGAATCGACGGCCCGGCAGATCGTGCTGGCGTCCGTTCTGCTGATTCCGGTCAGCCTTCTGCCGGGACTGATGTCGATGTCCGGCCGGCTGTACCTTTTCGGCGCCCTGCTGCTCGGCGCCGCTTTCCTTTACTCTGGCTTGCGCGTGGCGCGCGAGCGCACCGTGGCGCGGGCGCGCGGCGTGCTGCTGGCCTCGGTGGCCTATCTTCCGCTACTCTACGGATTGATGCTCGCCGACCGGATCCGCCTGTGATTGTACACGTCGAAAACCTGACGCGCCGTTTCGGCGACCGCACGGCGGTTTCCAAGCTTAACTTCCGAGTGGCGCCAGGCGAAGTGTTCGGCATTCTGGGACCCAACGGCAGCGGCAAGTCCACCTTGTTCCGAATCATGGCTACCATGCTGGCGCCCTCGGAAGGCACGATCCGCGTGAACGGCTTCGACGTGACCCGGCAGCCCGACCGCGTGCGGGCCAGTATCGGCGTCGTGTTTCAGTCCTTCAGCCTGGATCGCAAACTCACAGTGGACGAAAACCTGGTCGCGCAGGGGAACCTGTACGGACTGTCGGGCGCGGACTTGCGCGGCCGCATCGAAGCTTCGGCGTCGCGGCTGGGGCTGGCCGGCCGGCGGCGGGACCTGGTTGGGACGCTCTCCGGCGGCCTCCAGCGCCGGGTCGAGATCGCCAAGGCCCTGCTTCACCAGCCCGCCGTTCTGCTCATGGACGAACCGTCGACGGGGCTGGACCCGGCCGCGCGGCGCGAACTCGGGCAGTACGTGGACGAACTGCGCGCCGCGGGCGTGACCATCCTGGTGACCACGCACATCCTGGACGAAGCGGACCGCTGCGACCGCCTGCTGCTGATGCACGAAGGCCGCCGGGTGGCCGAAGGCACACCCGCCGAGTTGAAAGCGCGCGTCGGCGGCGACGTGGTGGTTCTGGAAACCGAGCAACCGGAGCGGCTCAGCGCCCGCCTCAAGGAACGCTTCGGCGTCGCACCCAGCCTGGCCGGTGGCGCGCTGCGCGTCGAGATCGCGAACGCCCACCGCTTCGTGGCCGAAGCAATAGAAGCCTTCCCCGGCGCCATCGAAGCCGTCGCGCTCCACAAGCCCACCCTGGAAGACGTCTTCCTGGACCTCACCGGAGCCCGAATCTCTTAACCGCTCCCTTACGGTCGCGGCTAGGAATCGCATTCCGAGCCGCGAC
>JACQZT010000264.1 GCA_016213755.1 Acidobacteriota bacterium
ACTCGACGTGAACTCCGCCACCAACTGCTCAATCTCCGCCGGGCTCCGCCGGCGCCGTCGTTTGTCCAGGTGCTCTTCGCTCACCCATCCAGTTCACCATCAATCTCGAGGCGTGAACAGATGGGTTGCTCTGACGCTTACTTTCGTTTGCGCTTGATGGGAAGGAGTTGAGCCGCGTCGGAATTCAACCGCCTCTCGGCGACCCGGTACATGGACTGGCGCTGTGCGACGATGGCAGCGCGTTTGTGGGAATTCAGATGGACGGTCCGACCGGAGAATGGGGGGCGCTGGCCATCGATCAGGCGGGCAGTTCCAAACTGCTCCAATCCGGCCAGAAAGGGTATCTACTAGGTTGCGATGGAAGAGACCTCGTTGTGAAGACCGGCCCTTCTACCGCCAGTTGGCTTCGCCCTGTTACACCATGACCGCCATCCGGCGGGGCTCAAATTCACCGCAATCAGACAGGCGGCCTGAGGGTGGCGCTTACGGCCGCGGGCCGATCCCCATCTTGAGGTCGCGCAGCACGCTCAGCAGGCCCGGCACCAGGGTAATGACGAACAGCACCGGCAGGATGAAGAGCACGATGGGGAACAGCATCTTGATGCCGGCCTTGCCCACCGCGGCCTCGGCGCGCAGGCGGCGGCGGGTGCGCAGCGCGTCGGCGTAGACTTTGAGCGCCTGCGAGAGGCTGGTGCCGAAGCGCTCGCTTTGCACGATCATCGCGGCCAGCGACTTGAGGTCCTCGATGCCGGTGCGCCGCACCAGGTGCTGAAAGGCGACCGAGCGCTCCTGGCCGGCCTTCACCTGCATGACCACGGTGTAGAACTCGCTGGCCAGTTCCGGGTAGATGTACTGCATCTCCTCGGAGACGCGGGTCATGGCCTGGTCCAGCGCCAGGCCCGTGCCCAGCACGATGCCCAGCAGGTCCACCGTGTCCGGCAGGGCGTCCTGCAATTTCTGGCGGTAGCGCCGCACCAGCCGGTGCAGAACCTGCTGGGGGAGAAGATAACCCAGCAGGAACGCGCCCACCATCCCGCCGAATTTCTGCGGCAAGCCGTTGTGGCGCTGGAGCCAGGCCATGCCGCCCAGCATCAGGACCATGAACAGCACCTGGCCCAGGGCGTAGAACGCGATGGCCTGCCGGCGCCGGACGCCGGCCTGCGCCAGTTCCTTTTCGGTGTCGCGCAACCAGTCGTCGCCGCCGGGGACCAGGCTGACGATGAACAGGAAGCTGTTCAGGAAGCCGCCGCCACCCTTGCGGCGGGGCTGGCGCTGCGCGGGAACCACCGAGTGCGCCTGCAATTCCTCGAGCCGGTCGCCCAGCGGGTCGTCCTGGTTCTGGAACAGCATGAAACCGGACCACAGGATCGCGGCCAGTGTGCCGAAGGCGAAGATGAAAAACAGGGCGCTCTCGATCACCGTGTCTCCTAGAACTTCGGGCTGGCGATCTTGCGGATCACCAGGATGCCGACAATCTCCGAACAGATGGCGTAGGTCAGACACTTGCTGCCCGTCTCATCGGTGTACAGCAGCCGGATGTACTCGGGCTTGAGGAACCAGAAGCCGATACCGACCACGACCGGCATGCCGCACAGCAGGCCCGCCGAGAAGCGCTGCTGCGCGGTGGAGGCCTTCATCTTGGCCGCCAGGTTCAGGCGTTCGCGAACCAGCAGGGCCAGGTTCTCCAGCACCGCCACCATGTTGGCGCCCGTCTGCCGCTGGAGGATCAGGCCGGTAATGAAGAACTTCAGGTCGATGAGCGGCACGCGCCCGCCCAGGTTGTGCAGCGCGGCTTCCAGCGGCGAGCCCAGCGCCAGCTCCTCGAGCACCTTGCGGAACTCCATCTTCACCGGGTCGAAGGTTTCCTGCGCCACCGTTTCCAGGCCGCTGTGGATGTTGTGGCCGGCTTTCATCGAGCGGTTGAACAGGTCGATGGCGTCCGGCAGGCTCTCCTCGAACTTGCGCAGCCGCGCGTTTCGCTTGTGCAGGATGAACATGACCGGCAGCGTTCCCATCCCCAGCGAGAGGAGGATGCGCAGCAGGAGCATCTCCATGCCGAAGAGGCCGAACAGGAGGTAGCCCGACCCGGCGATCAGCAGGCACAGCCCGAACACGTCGGCGGCGCGGTAGCCGAGATTGGCCTGCTCGATGTAACGCTGCAAGCGGCGCAGCAGGCCGATCCAGGACACGAAGTCGCCCAGGAAGGCCAGCGAGCCGCGCTTCTCGTGGCGCAACAGGTCCGGCGCCGAGCGCGCCCGAGGATTGGTGCGCGCGCGCAGCTCGCGCATGCGCGCCGTCAGCGCCTGGGTCGCCTCCTGATGCGGCACCTGGAACACGTACCAGCCGGCCGCCAGCAGCGCGCCCGAGAAGATCAGGAATGCGACCAAGAGAAACATGGCGAATCAGCGTTCTTTCAGCTCGTGCGTTTCCTGGAAAATCGACTGAGACAGGTGGATGCCGTAGGCCTTCAGGCGATCCAGGAAGATGGGCCGCGCGCCGGTGGCGTGGAAGCGGCCGGTCACGCGGCCGCGCGGGCTGATGCCCGTGCGCTCGAATTCGAAGATGTCCTGCATTTCCACCTGGTCGTTCTCCACGCCTATGACCTCGCTGATCGACATCACCTTGCGCGTGCCGTCGATCAGCCGCGCGGTGTGGATCACCACGTTGATGGCCGAGGCCAGCATCTGGCGGATGACCTTGTCCGGAATGTGCTGGCTGGCCATCATGACCATGGTTTCCATGCGCGAAAAGGCATCCCGGCCGGAGTTGGCGTGAGTGCTGGTCATCGAGCCGTCGTGGCCCGTGTTCATGGCCTGGAGCATGTCCAGCGCCTCCGGGCCGCGGCACTCGCCGATCACAATGCGGTCCGGGCGCATGCGCAGGGCGTTGATCACCAGGTCGCGCTGGGTGATGGCGCCCGCGCCTTCGATGTTCATGGGGCGGGTTTCCAGGCGCACCACGTGCGACTGCTGCAACTGGAGTTCGGCGGTGTCCTCGATGGTGACGATGCGCTCCTCTTCCGGGATGAAGCGCGAAAGGGTGTTGAGCATGGTGGTCTTGCCCGAGCCGGAACCGCCCGAGATGACCACGTTCAGCCGCGCCTCCACGCAGCCGCTCAGGAAATCGAGCATGCCCGTGGTGAGGGTCTCGTTCTTGAGCAGGTCGTCGGTGGAGAGCAGCCTCTTTCCGAACCGGCGGATCGAGAGCACCGGTCCGATCAGCGACAGCGGCGGAATCACCGCGCACACGCGCGAGCCGTCGGCCAGGCGCGCGTCGACGATGGGCGAGGAGTCGTCCACGCGGCGGCCGACGCCCGACACGATGCGGTCGATGATCATCCGCACGTGGTTCTGGTCCTTAAACCGGACGTTGGTTTCCACCAAATGGCCGCCGCGCTCGACATAGATCGAGTCGAAGCCGTTGACTAGGATGTCGTTCACGGTGGGGTCCTTGAGCAGCACTTCGAGCGGGCCCAGGCCGAAAACTTCGTCCAGCACCTCCTCGATCAGGCGCTCGCGCTCGGCGGCCGTCATGGGGACCGCTTCGTCGGAAACCAGGCGCTCGAGCACCGAGCCGATCTGCTCGCGCATGCCTTCCTTGTTGAGCCCCCGGAGCTGATCCGGCGTCAGCGCGCCGAGCAGGCGCGAGTGCAACTGCGTCTTGATCCCGAACCACCGGTCGGCGGCGGTGCCCGGCCGGGTGATGGCACGACTCCCCATAAACTAAGACAACCTCCTCAGGCTCGCGGACTCACTCGCCGCTCGCCAAGCCCTACGCCGATTTTGACACATCCGCCTTCTCGCCATTCTGGCGCCTGCCTCCGGTGGCCTTGTCCACGAAGGCGCGGAAGATCCGGTCCATCTCGCCGGCGGCTTCGCGGTTGGCCACCAGCGGGCGCGCCCGGTTAATGGATTGCAGAACGGCCGGCGAAGACGGAATCCCGTAAAAGACCGGCTGGTTCAGGGTCTGCTGAATCTGCTCGAGCGAGGCGTGGGTCGAGTTGACGCGCTTGGAATAGGAGTTGACCACGATGCGGATCTGGTCCTGGCTGAAGCCCATGCGCATCAAGAAACCCATGTAGCGCTGGGCGTTGCGGATGGTGGGGAATTCCTGGTTGACCACCAGGAAGATGCTGCTCGACACTTGCAGCGCCCCCAGCACCACTTCGTCGGAGATGGTGCGGCCCGCGTCGATGACAATGGACTCGTACTTCTCGACCAGGAACGTCGCGATCTCGCGGAACATCGGCTCGGAGAAGGCGGCGTGGTGCTCCAGGACGTCGGGCGGGCCGACCACGAAGAAGCCCAGCGGATCGCGCGCGACGAAGCCCTCGAACAGCGCCTGGTCCATTCGCTCCAGGTTCTCGCCCACTTCCGCCAGCGTGTACTGCGGCGAGGCGCCCAACTGCATGGCCACGTCGTTGCCCACCCAGTCCAGGTCGATCAGCACCGTATTCTGCTTGCGCTGCGCCAGCACCGAGGCGAAGTTCACCGCCAGCGTGGTGGCGCCCACGCCGCCCTTGGTGCCCAGAAAGGTATAGATCTTGCCCAGCCGGCTGGCGGCCGATCCCGCCGAGCGGCGGGGCGCGCGTTCCAGGCGGCCCATGGCGTCGCGGAATTCGACGCGCTTGAGCGGCTGGAGCAAGAAATCGCTGGCGCCGGCGCGCACCGTGGCGATCACCGTCTCCCCGTCGGCGTGATAGTTGGAGGCCAGGACATAGAGGTCCGGCGCCGCCTGCTTCACCTTCTCGATCGCCTTCAAACCGCTCTCGGTATCGCTGGCCAAATCCACCACCAGCGCGGCTTCGGGATGCCGCTCCAGGTCCTGGAGGACGCGGATGTAGAGGCTCGAGGAGATCTCGGGATACTCCGCGATGATCCTCGCGTTGGCGATGTTCGGAATGTTTTCGCGAATCGACTCGCGGAAATGCTCGTCACTGGAGGCGACAAGTAGACTGATGGGCATGATCTCTCCTAGGGGAAACAGGCCCCCTGTTCCGGATCGCACCCGGCGCTCTCGATGGCGAGCGAGGTGCGGAAATCGGGAATGGCAATCGGCGGCAATCCGAGCGACGTCAGAAACGCGTGACGGTACTCATAGCCTTGAATTCGAACCGTGACCACGTCGGGCACGCAGCCGGTGGAACACTCGCCCTGATCGCAGGCGAACTCCACCAGATTGCCGGACTCGCTGTCGCGGGAAAAATACTGGATCTGAATGACGTCCGTGCCGGCGGTCTGGAACTGCCCGCGGTCGATGGTGAACGGGACGTGGTTGTGCATGTATTCGATCACGTTGTCGGCCGCCGCCTGCCAGCAGTGCGTGGCGGCGTAGTGCGCGCCGTCGCGCGCGAAGTCGATCACCGAATGCCACACCCACAGCACCAGCGCGGTGAAGATGATGGCGAAGGTGACCGGCATCAGCACGCCCGCGTACACGATGACGTACTCCAGCGTCTGCTGGCCGCGCTGGCATCGCCAGAGTTTCGGGGACAG
>JACQZT010000253.1 GCA_016213755.1 Acidobacteriota bacterium
CGGTTTCGGCGGCGAAGCCGATCAGCAATCGGCCGCCCTTGTTCCGGCCCACCTCGGCCAGGATATCCGGCGTCGGGTCGAGTTCCAGCGTGATGCGCGCCGCGGTTTTCTTGATCTTCTTGCCGGGCGAATGGGGACCGTGATAGTCGGCCACGGCCGCGGCCTTGACGACGATGCTCGCCGGCTCCAGGCGCTCCATCACCGCCGCGCGCATTTCGCCCGCCGTGCGCACGCGGACCAGTTCGACGCCGGCGGGCGCGGCCAGCGACACGGGGCCCGAAACCAGCACTACGCGCGCGCCCCGCGCCGCGGCGGCCTCGGCCAGCGCGTAGCCCATTTTCCCGCTCGAGCGGTTGGAAAGGAACCGCACCGGGTCGATGGGCTCCTGGGTGGGGCCGGCGGTGACCAGCACGGTTTCTCCCTCCAGGTCGCGCCGGCCCCCGGCCAATCCGGCCACCAGCGCCGCGATGCGCCGCGGGTCGGCCAGCCGGCCGGGACCGCTGGTGCCGCAGGCCAGCGGTCCGTCTTCCGGATCGACGATACGGTGGCCGCGGGCGCGCAGCGTTTCCAGGTTGGCCTGCGTGGCCGGATGCAGCCACATGTTGGTGTTCATGGCCGGGGCCAGCACCACGGTCCCGGTGAAGGCCAGGTACAGGGTGGAGAGAAAATCGTCCGCCAGGCCGTGGGCGAACTTGGCCAGCAGGTCCGCCGTGGCCGGCGCCACCACCATCAGGGCGGATTCTTGCGCCACGCGAATGTGCTCGACCGCGCTCGAAAGAACTTCGCCGGAGGCGTCCGAGGCGAACATCCCGGTGATGACCTTGCGGCCGGTCAGCGCCGCGAAGGTCAGCGGGCGGACGAACTCCTGCGCGGCCCGGGTCATGACCACCTGCACGGCGATGCCGTGCTCTTCGAGCGCCCGCGCCAGTTCCGCGACCTTATAGGCCGCGATGCCGCCGCCAATGCCGAGAATCACCCGCATGACGCTTCCCTAAGCGGTTACTCGGCGGGCGGCACTTCCAGGGCGGGCGTCTCGCGGCCCGGGTCCTCGTACTTCACCAGGCCCCGGCGGGTCTCTTCAATGGCCGTCACGGTGGGCTTCTTGGAGGTGGTGGGCAGCACGCTGCGCGCGCCGCTCTGAAGCTGGCGCGCGCGCTTGGCGGCTACAATGATGAAACGGTAAGTGCTCTCTTCCGGATCGTCCGGAATCACCGCGTGTGCGTTGTGTTGAATCTTGTCAGCCATGGCTTGTCTCGAATGTCCTCAGGATCGGGAGGATGCGTTCCTCGCTGCGGGTCCGCCGCACGCGTTCCGCCCGGATGATCGACCGCAGCGTCTCGGCCGACGCCTCGATCCGATCGTTCACGATCACATAATCGTAGAGCTGGTAATTCCGAATCTCCTCGGCCGCTTCCCGCAGCCGCCGCTGGATGACCTCTTCGGAATCTTCCGAGCGGGCGCGCAGCCGGTGCTCCAGTTCCTCCCGGGAGGGTGCGAGCACAAAGATCGTGACGGCGTCCGCAATCCTGTCTTTTAATTGTCTCGCACCCTGGACATCAATGTCGAGCATCAGATCGCAGCCCGCCTGGCGGGCCTGGTCCAGCACGCCGCGATGCGTACCGTAATAATGGCCGAAAACCTGCGCGTGTTCGAGAAACTCGTCGCGCGCCATGCGCGCCTCAAATTCTTCTCTACTAATGTAGTTGTAGTGCGTGCCGGGCTGCTCCTGGCCGCGCGCCTGCCGGGTCGTGTAAGAAACTGAAAAATGGATACTTGGGTCCCATTCGCGGACTGCTTTTACAAGTGTAGATTTGCCCGAGCCCGAGGGCGCTGAAATGATGAAGACGGAGGTCATTCGATATTCAGGGACTGCTCCCGGATCTTCTCGATGTCGCTCTTCACGGCCAGGGCGAGTTCGGTGAGGCCCAGACCCACTTCGCCAATCCCGTTGGTTTTGGACAGGATGGTATTGGTTTCGCGATTCATCTCCTGGAGCAGGAAATCGAGCTTCTTGCCCACGTCGCCGCCTTCTTCGAAAAGCTGGTCCAGTTGGGCGGCGTGAATGCTCAAGCGTGCGAGCTCCTCGCTGATGTCGCTACGGTCGGCCAGGATGGCCGCTTCCTGGGCCAACCGCTGCGGATCGAGGGCAAACCCCTTGAGCAGCTCCGCGAGCCGCTCGTTCAGCCGCGCGTGGAAGGCGGGCAGCGCCCGGGAGCGGATTCCCTCCATGCTTTTGGCCGCCGCCGAGATGGCCGCCGTGCGCTCGCGCATCAGGGCGGCCAGTTGGCCGCCTTCCCGTTCCCGAAACCGGTTGAGGGCCTCCAGCGCCTCGCCGAGCGCGTCCACCAGCGCGGCGCCGGTCTCCGGGGTCAGCTCGCGGCCTGTGTCTTCGACCATCATCCCGGGAACCTGAAAGGCCACGTTCAAGTCGGGTTCGGAGCGCACGCCATAAATCGCCGCGGCCTGTTTCACGCCCTGAATATAGGCCTCCATGAGCGGCCGGCTCCAGGTGACGGCGGCGGCGCCGCGGGAGCGATTGTAAGCGATGCGGATCTCGACGTGTCCGCGCGCGACGCGCTCCTTGACGGCGGCGCGCATGGCGTTCTCCAGCGGGTCCAGGTCCGCGCTCATATGGAAGTGCACGTCCAGGCCGCGATGGTTCACGCTCTTGACGCTGACCACGAATTCGCCGTCGTCCACGCCGACGCGGACGCGCGCGAAACCGGTCATGCTGCGCAGGGGCTTCCAGGTCATGGTTTCACCAATGGATCGGCATCCAGGAATTGCAGTTCGTGGAGGCGCTGATAGATGCCGCCGCCCGAAACCAAGTCCTCGTGGGAGCCGGTTTCGACGATCCGTCCGCCGTCCACCACCACGATCTTGTCGGCCCGGCGCACGGTCGACAGCCGGTGCGCGATGACAATCACCGTGCGCCCGGCCATCAGGTTGCCGAGCGCCCGCTGCACCAGCAGCTCGCTTTCGGTGTCCAGGTGCGAAGTGGCCTCGTCCAGGATCAGGATGGGCGCGTTCTTGAGCAGCGCGCGGGCGATGGCGATGCGCTGGCGCTGCCCGCCGCTGAGCTTCAGCCCGCGTTCGCCAATATGGGTGTCGTATCCGTCCGGCAGGCGGAGGATGAACTCTTCGGCCAAAGCGTTGCGGGCCGCTTCGCGAACAGCATCATCCTCCGCCTTTGGCTCGCCGTAACGGATGTTGTTGGCCACCGTGTCGTTGAACAGGAATGTGTCCTGCGCCACGATGCCAATCTTGTTGCGCAGCGAAGCCACCTGGAACTCGCGAATGTCGCGTCCGTCGATGCGGATCGCGCCTTCCGACACGTCGTAAAAGCGCGGTACCAGGTTGGCGAGCGTGGTCTTTCCGGCCCCGCTCGGCCCCACTAACGCCACAATTTCGCCCGCCTTCACTTCCAGCGGGACCGACTCGAGCTGGAAGCCGTTGGGCGAGTTGGGATAGCGGAAACTCACACCCTCGAACGAGATCGACCGCTCGAACCGCTCCAGGCGCGTCGCGCCGGGGCGGTCTCGAATGAGGATCGCGCGGTCCAGGTACTCGAACACCTTCTGCGAGGCGCCCAGCGCCTGCTGGAAGATGTTGTGGATGCCGGTGAGCCGCTTGACGGGCTCGTAGAGCATCAGCAGCGCGATCACGAAACTGGTGAATTCGCCGGTGGTCATCTGCCCGGCCTTGATCTGCGCGCGCGCGTAGGTCAGCAGGCCGACAATGGTCAGCGCGCCGAAACACTCGATCAGCGGCGAGGCGATGGCCTGCTGCGCGACGTAGCGCAGGCTGGAGGAGCGCAGCCGCCGGGCCACGGCGCGGAAGCGGTCCGACTCGGCCTTCTCGGCGCAGAACGCTTTCACCACCTGCTGGCCGCTCAATGCCTCCTGCAACACCTGGTTCAGGTCGGCGGCGGCGTCCTGCGCGCGGCGCGTAGTGCGCCGGATGCGGCGCCCGATACGCACCGTCGGCACCAGCACGAAAGGCAACAAGGTCAGACTCACCAGGGCCAGTTTCCAGTCTTTTTGCAGCACCACGCAGAGCAGGCCTACCACCGAAAAGGACTGCCGCAGCCAGTCGGCCAGCATGTGCGAGGTGGCCACCTGGATCTTCTCGATGTCGTTCATGATCGACGACATGAGCCGGCCGGTGGAGTGCGTTTCGAAGAACTGGGCGTCCTGGCGCAGCAGCCGGTCGAAGACCTTCTGGCGCAGATCGGTGATGGCCGAAAAGCCGGCGTAATTCACCAGGCAGGTCCCGCCGTATTCCGAGACGCCCTTGATGAAGAAGACGGCCAGAATGGCGATGGCCACGGCGGTCCAGACGTTGTGGATGGAGGCCGGAACCAGGTCGTACAGGAACACCGGCCGGCCCAGGAGAGGCAGCGTGAACAGCTCGACCGGCGCTTCGGCGGCGGCGGGGTTCAGCACGCGGTCGAACACCGGGCCAATCAGCAGGGCGATCATCGCATGCATGGCGCCGACGGCGGCCATCAGGACCACCGAGGCCGCCAGCGGCAGCCAGTACGGCCGCACGTAGCGCAGCAGGCGCAGCATTTCCCTCATGCCGCCACCCGCAGCCGCTCCATGGCGGCAATGACCTCGCCGGCGTCGATGCCGGCCATGCCTTCGGGCGCGGCGAACACCCGCGAGGCGGTCTTCCAGGGGGCCCACACCACCGGGTCGGAGGGCCCGTAGAAGACGATCACCGGGATGCCGAACGCGGCGGCCATGTGCGCCGGGCCGGAGTCGTTGCCGATGAACAGCGCCGCGCCGGCGAGCAGGGATTTTACTTCCGCCAGCGGAGCGCCGGCCAGCCCGCGATAGGCGGCGAAGGCGTCCAGGTCTTCGCCCGGGCCGGCGATGAAGACCGGCTCGAGGCCGCGGGCCTCGTTCAGGCGCCGGGCCACGGCCAGGAAGCGCTCCGCGGGCCAGGCCTTCCCGGGCGCCGAGGCCAGGGGATGCAGCACCGCATAGGGCCGTTCGGCCGGGCGGGGCGAGGCGAACAGGCGCGCGCGCGGGATCTCGCAACGCGGCGCGCCGAGATAGAAAATCGCCGACGCCAGGTGTTCGGCCGTGTGCACCTTGCGCTCCTCGCCCAGAATGGTCTGCGCGCGGGGGATGGGGACGTTGTAGAACGCGGCCGCCCCGCGGTGATGCGCGAAGCCGGCGCGGAAACGCGCGCGCGAGGCCGCCACCAGCGCCATGCTGCGCGTTCCGCCGTGCAGGTTCAAAACCAGCGACGGATGCCAGCGCGCCAGGGCGCGCAATCCGGGTTGGAGCGTTTGGTTCACGTCGGGGTTGTTTTCGAAAACTCCTTCCCAGCGGGGTTCGGCCACCACCGCCAGTTCGAGGTCGGGCCGGGTCCGCTTCAGAATCTCGAGCGCCGGCGTGGTGAGCACGCAGTCTCCCAGCGAGCGCAGGCGGATGACCGCCACGCGCGCCCCGCGCGGAAGACGCTGGAGCAGGGGTTCCATGCGGCGAGGAGCGCTACTCCTCGATTCGCGCCTCGTCGATGAGCATGACCGGGATGTCGTCGCGGATCGGGTAGATCCGCCGGCACTGGCCGCACTTCAAGCCGTTTTCGTCCTGCTTCAGCTCCACCGGCGTCTTGCACAGCGGGCAAACCAAAATTTCGAGCAATTCCTTGCTGATAGCCATAGCCGGTTTTATAGTTTAGCAGGAACGCGCCTACTTCATCTCCGCGCGCGCCTTGGCGATCGCTTCCAGGTACTGCCGGGCGCGTTCCACGAAGACCTCGTATTTGCCGTCCTGGATGGTCTTGGCGTCGATCAGTTCCCCGCCCACGGCCACGGCGCAGGCGCCGGCCTTGAGGAATTCGCCCGCCGTTTCCAGGTTCACGCCGCCGGTGGGAATCATCTCGATCTGCGGGAAGGGTCCCCGCAGGGCCTTGATGTATTTCGGTCCGCCCACGTTGCCGCAGGGGAAGATTTTGACGATGTCGGCGCCGTGCTCCCAGGCGGTCAGCACCTCGGTGGGAGTGAGCGCGCCGGGGCAGACCACCTTGGAGTAGCGCTTGCACATCTCCAGGGTGGAGAGCTTGAGCGCCGGCGTGACAAAGAATTCGGCGCCGGCCAGCATGCAGGCGCGCGCGGTCTCCGGATCCAGCACCGTGCCCGCGCCGAGCACGAGTTTGTCGCCAAACTTGTCGGCCACTTTCTCCAGGGCCTGGATGGCGCCCGGAACGGTCATGGTGATTTCGGCCGCGCGAATCCCGCCTTCGTAGATCGCTTCGATCGAGCGGATGGCGCTTTCGGCGCTGGTCGTGCGAACCACGGGCACGATGCCGACGTCCTTCATGAAAGAGAGCACTTTCTGCTTATTCATGTTCTTTTGATTCTAACAGGAGGCGTGCTATCCTCGTCAGCGTATGAAGGCGGCGTCGCGCGACCTGGACGAGGCCCGGCGGATTGTTCTCGACCGCCTGACCGGTCTCGACGCCGAAGTGTATCTAACGGCTGACCCGGCGGCGCTTCCGATCCAGCCGTACTTGTTGGCGGCGCCGCTAATCGGAGGTTGGCCCGAGGTTGAACTGGCTGATGCGAACTTCCCCTTCCGGGAATCGCGCCGTGATTTCGAGTTCGCCGCCCATCGCCTTCACAAAATCCCGCAGCGTGCTGATGTACATGTCCGCCCGGCGCTCCAGCTTTGAAATGGAGGCCTGCTTGACACGGAGCAGTTTCGCCAAATGCTCCTGTGTCAGCTCTCTGGCGGCGCGGATCTCGTTAAGCGGCATCTCGGCGCGCAGCTTCCTCGCCTTCTCCTCGGAGCGCGCACGGGCGCCTGGCGACATTTTTCGTTCCAGAGTTTTGAAGGACTTAGCCATCGATGAGGCCCTCCTATTTCAGTTCGGCGATGTACTCGCCGCAAAGCCGGCCGGCTACCGGGACGAAGCTCTCGTACCAGCGCCGGTCTCCAGCCTTTTTCCCGCCGATCAAGAGGATTGCGGTCCGCCGGGGGTCGAACGCGTACAGTACCCGGAATGGTTCTCCCCCGTGCTGGATGCACAACTCTCGCATGTGAGGGTGTTTTGAAGTCTGGATGCCGGAGCTGAACGGGAAACGGAGCCCCGGCCCGAACTCCCTCAGCAACAGAACGCCCGCCCGAACATCCTCCTGTTCGGCCTCGGCGAGAGAGTCCCACCAGCGTTCGAACTCGCTGGTGACTTCAATCTCCCATTCCACAGTAGGAATATAGCACGAAAGCTATGTTACTGCTGGAACTCTGTGCCGGGTGGATGCAGGCCGATTGCTTCTTCCGGGTGCATCGCGGCCGGCGTTGGCGCAGTCATTCCCGCTTGTCGCGTTGCCCGTGTTTTCTCTCGACAGTCGGGTGGATCTGCTTTCCGGTTTCCCGGAAACCGATGTATGACTTCACTGTTCGCCCTTCGACGCCGTCGCGTGAGAATTGGCGGCGAAGGCGGACTGCCGGTCGGTGACCTTCCCGATGCGGACTAATCTGGCCGCAATGGAACCGGGCGTTCGCTGAAACACTCTTGCGATCTCCGGAACGGAGTTTCCCGCATCAAACGACTGTGCGAGCCTGCGATCGAGCTCGGCAAGCCAAGGTTGGCCGGCGTTGTCGGGAAGGGAATCAGCGCGATGAACTCGTCTCAACTTCAGATCGATGGCGCTAAGAGCAACGTGGAGGGCACGAACAACTTCCACGCTTTCGATGGGCGATCCGGCGCCGAGAAGCTCTCC
>JACQZT010000259.1 GCA_016213755.1 Acidobacteriota bacterium
TGAAGCAGGCGCTCTAACCAACTGAGCTACGCGCCCCGAAGGCGTGAATTCCTATTCTAAAACAACGCGGCTAGTCCTTCAACTCCCGGGCGATGTCGATCGCGGTGCGGCGGGCTTCGGCGATGGCGCCGGGTTTGTAGCTGATGGCGCCCACGCGGGGGTGGCCGCCGCCGCCGTAGCGCTCGCAGATGGTGGCCAGGTTGTGGCGCAGGGGCGCCTTGACCCACGGGTTGGAGCCCACGCTGACCTTGGTGCGGTAGCTGGCGACGCTGACCGAAACGGTGTAGACGGAGTCGGGGAACAGATAGTAGGGGATGAACTTGTTGTAGCCTTCCAGGTCGTGGCCAGTGAGGTCGAAGAAAACCACGCCGCGCTCGGCGCGGGCTTCCCGGCCGATGATCTCCATCGACCGGAGGTGGCGCTCGTAGAGCGGGCGGAACAGGCTCTCGACTTCGGGGTCGGCCGCGATCCGATCGAGCGGGGTGCGCCGCATGGCACGAATGATCTTCTGCACCGGCTCGGAGCCTTTGGCGGCTTCGATCACCAGCAGGAGCTTGAGAGCCGGGGCGTCCAACTGCACGGCGTCGCGGGGGGTGGCGTACTGCGCGCCGTCGATGATGTCGGCCCAGTGCACCAGATCGGCCAGGTCGGGCGCCTGGTAGTCCCAGCGCTCGCGGGTCATCTTGGCGATGAAGCCCGTGCAGGAGCGGAAGGACGGATCGAACAGCTTGCGGCCGCTGGCGTCGCGGCGATGATGCTCTTCGTCCTCCGGGCTCAGGAACGCGCTCTGGTGATGGTCGAACCACCAGGTGAGGCGCGGATGCGGCGAGTACTTGAAATCGACGATGGCGTTGACGTCGCCGTCGAACAGCCGGTCGTCGAAGAGCTGGTCGGCCGTGTGAGCCATCCCGGTGAAGAGAAACTCCGCGCCGGGATGGAACCGGTCTTCGAGAAAACGGCTAAAATAGGCCGCCGCGGCGGCGCCGTCGAAACAATGATCGTGATAAAGAACTCTCACCCGCATGCAATGTCCATGTACGCCTGGAAAACCATACAGCTTGCCTTACTTGGGGGGCGAAAAGCAAGTGCCGGTTTTTTGCGGCCGCCCGGCGGGGCCGTTGCGCGCGCCCGCCGGCGGCTGCTAAACTGAATATCTGCACTAGTTGAAGGAGACTCCCTGGAATGGCTAAGGTTTGCGAAGTCTGTGGACGCGGGCCGGTATTCGGTCACCGCATCAGCCACGCCCACAATGTGACGAATCGCCGCTGGAACGTCAATTTGCAGTCCGTGCGGGCCCTGGTGAAGGGCGCCGCGCGGCGCATCCGTGTGTGCACGTCCTGCTTGAAAAACGGCAAGGTCCAGAAGGCCGCCTGACCCCTCTCGATTGAGGGGCCGGGACGGCCCGGCCCCTTCCCGTCCTACGCCGGCGCATCGCCGGCTTCCTTCTGCAAGCGGTCCAGTTCGGCCTTGAGCTTCTTCACCGTTCCGGCATGGGCCGGGTCGCGATAGAGGTTCTTCATCTCGCGCGGGTCGTTCTTCAGGTCGAAGAGTTCCCAGTCCGGCTCGGTGGCCGGCTCCTGCGCCCCGCGCATGCCCAGCGGCTTGCCGTAGTAATAGATCAGCTTCCATTCCTTGGTTCGGACGCCGTAGTGCCCCGGCACGTGGTGATCGTTGGAGTTGTGCATCCAGTAGCGGTAGTACATGGATTGCGGCCAGTTGGCGGGCGTGCGGCCTTCGAGGTTCGCGCGAAAGCTGCGCCCCTGCATCTCGGCCGGCGCTTTGGCGCCGGCGTAATCCAGGAACGTGGGCGCGAAGTCGATGTTGCGCACGATGTCCTGGCTGGCCGAACCCGGCCGGATGGCGCCCGGATAGCGGACCAGGAAGGGCATGCGCAGGCTCTCTTCGTACATCAGGCGCTTGTCGTACCAGCCGTGGTCGCCCAGGAAGAAGCCCTGGTCGGAGGTGTAGATGACGATGGTGTCGCTGGCGATGCCGTCGCGGTCGAGGAAGTCGAGCACGCGGCCGACATTGTCGTCCACGCTCTGGATGCAGCGCAAGTAGTCCTTGATGTAATACTGGTAGGCCCACTTGCGCAGGGCGTCGCCTTTGAGGTCCGCCGGAAGGGGCCGCTTGACGTCGCGTTCGGTGCTGTTCTCCCCCACGCGCATTTTGACGTCCGCGACGCTTTTGGGTTTGCCCGCGTAGTGATCGTACAGGTTGTCCGGCTCGGGAATGTCCTGGCCGTCGAACAGCTTGGCGTACTTGGGGGCGGGATCCCAGGGGCGGTGGGGCGCCTTGTGGTGGCTCATCAGGAA
>JACQZT010000256.1 GCA_016213755.1 Acidobacteriota bacterium
ACAGGAATACAGTCAAAAGCATTGGTCGCATGATGATCCATCTCAAACGTTAGAACAACCGGCAGCCTCTTGGCAACGGCCGGGTGCGCGGCTTCGCTAAACTGGATCTGATGTCGCGGAAGAAACTCACGGCGCACGTGAAAGCGGCCGGTTGAGCCTCCAAGCTGGGTCCAAAGGTTTTGGACCGCGTGCTGGCCGGCTTGTCGCGCCAGAAAGACGAGAACGTTCTGGTCGGCTTCGATACCGCCGACGACGCCGGAGTGTATCTTCTGCGGCCGGATTGCGCCCTGGTCCAGACGGTGGACTTCTTCACGCCCATCGTCGACGACCCCTTCATGTTCGGGGCCATCGCCGCGGCCAACGCGTTGAGCGATGTGTACGCCATGGGCGGCCGGCCCCTGACGGCGCTGTCTATCGTGGCCTACCCGGCCCAGGGCGACCTCGAGGACCTGACCGAGATCCTGCGCGGCGGGGAAAGCAAGATGCGGGAGGCCGGCTGCGCGATCCTGGGCGGCCACAGCGTCGCCGACGAGGAAATCAAGTTCGGCTACGCCGTGACCGGTGTGGTGGACCCGGCGCGCGTGTGGACCAACACCGGCGCCCGCCCGGGCGACGCGCTGGTCTTGACCAAGAGGATCGGCACGGGAGTGATCGCCACGGCGCTGAAGCGCGGTTTGGCCAGCGAAGAGCACGTGAGCGCGTCCATCGGCTCGATGCTCACGCTGAACCGCCTGGCGGCGGAGGCGGCCGATGGGCTGACGGTGCACGGCTGCACGGACGTGAGCGGTTTCGGCCTGCTGGGGCACGCGCGCGAAATGGCGCTGGCCAGCCGCGCGACCCTGGCCATCGAAACGGCGTCCGTGCGGTTTCTGGACGGCGCGGCCGGCTACGCCCGGGCGGGCGCGGTGCCAGGGGGACTGAACAACAACCGCGAATTCGTGTCCGGCTGTGTGGCGGTCAAGGGCGATTTGCCGGAGGAGATCGAGCGCCTGTTGTACGATCCGCAGACTTCGGGCGGGTTGTTGCTGGCTCTGCCGGAAGCGGACGCCGCCGCGCTGCTGGAACGCTGTTCATCCGCCTGCCGGATCGGGCAGGTGATGGCGGAGGGCGAGAAGCCTCTACTACTGTTATGAATCAGAACCCTTGCATCATCGCTCTGGATGTGGATTCGGTCGAACAGGCGCGCGCCCTGGTGCGGCGCTTGGGCGGCGCCGCGCCGTTCTATAAGGTCGGGATGGAACTCTACGCCGCCGCCGGCATGGAATTCGTGCGCGAACTGGTGGGGCAGGGCAAGCAGGTCTTCCTGGATATGAAGTTTTACGACATCGGGGAGACCGTCAAGCGCGCGGTGGCGCAGGTGGCGCGCTGCGGCGTCCGTTTTCTGACCGTGCATGGCAGCGGCGCGGTGATGCGCGCCGCGGTGGAGGGCAAGGGCGGCGCCCCTCTCGGGCTGCTGGCGGTGACCGTGCTCACCAGCTTCGACCGGAACGACCTGGCGGACCTGGGCTACCCGTGCGCGGTGTCCGACCTGGTGGCCTTGCGGGTGCGCAAGGCGGTGGAGGCGGGGATAGACGGCATTGTCTGTTCGCCGCTGGAAGCGGCCTCGGTGCGGGCGCTGGCCGGGCCGGGCACGATCCTGGTCACGCCCGGGGTGCGTTCGGCCGGGGCGGGGAAGGGCGACCAGAAGCGCGTGGCGACGCCGGCCGAGGCGATCCGCGCGGGCGCCAATTATCTGGTCATTGGCCGGCAGGTGACGCGCGCCGAAGATCCCGCCGGCGAGATGGCTCGCATCCTGGAAGAGATTCGCGCCGGCGCTTGAAATGCGAAGGGCCGTCGCAACCGACGGCCCCGCTCCAACCCGGTTGCGCCTGGATCTCAGGCGCGATCGACATTCTCCGCTTGCAGCCCCTTGGGACCCTTCTTCACCTCGAATTCAACTTCCATGCCTTCTTCCAGCGTCCGATAGCCTTGCATCTGGATCGCCGAGAAATGCACGAATACATCCTCGCCGGTAGAGCGCTGGATGAAGCCATAGCCCTTGGCGGCGTTAAACCATTTCACAACACCTTTTTCTTTCACTACCGATTCTCCTAAAAGGCTGACCATCTCGACTCAGAAAAACCTCAGGGGAAGACTTGCGCGGAGAATAACTCTCGGAAGCTTGCTCGAGATCTTCGTCGTGAGAAGCACAGCTTGTTCCAAACTGCGAAAACATTATCGCAGAGCCGACCCGGTTCGGGCAAGAGAAACTTAATTCGGTGACAGGCTACTCTTTCCCCAATTTCGAAGGTGGGGGAAGTTCCCTCTGGAGGCCTCGCCTCGACCGCCGGCCGGGGGGGGTTCCCTCCCAGGGAAGGCTTTCCGAGCGCCTGATTCGGTGGCGGGCTGC
>JACQZT010000032.1 GCA_016213755.1 Acidobacteriota bacterium
GCACCCCGCGCTCCATCGACCGGGTGATGTCCATGGGGCTGTGCGGCCCGGTGAAGTTCAGCATCAGAAACCACGGCGCGCCGGCCGGGGCAGCGCGCAGAAGTTTCAGCCCGTTGCCCCCAATCCAGTTGTCGCAGTAGGCGTCGTCATCGAGCGCCGTGGGCGCGGTGTCGGAGTAGTGGCCCTGGCCGCCGCGCCGGCGGAAGTCCGCCACGTGCGTGAGCCGCAGGCCGCGCGACTCCAGGTAGGCCATGTAAGGGTCTTTGGGTTCCTTCGCTCCGCTCGATATGGCGTCCCCCTTGCCGGCGTTGTCGATGCCGTCGCTGTATCCCCACTCTTTGAGAAACGCTTTGCCGTCCAGGCCCCAGACGGGGCTCTTCTTGTGCAGGTCGAACTTGCCGCAGCCGGCCACGTGGTAGCCCGCTTCGCGCAGCGCCTGGTAGCAGGTTGGCTGG
This sequence comes from Acidobacteriota bacterium, assembly GCA_016213755.1. Lineage (GTDB taxonomy): Bacteria > Acidobacteriota > Terriglobia > Bryobacterales > Bryobacteraceae > JACQZT01. The sequence goes on from JACQZT010000032.1 coordinate 456, forward strand.
TCCAGCGGGTAGTCGTCGCGGTTGTTGCGCACGCGGCAGCGGTCGTAGTCGAGGCCGGAAGCCAGCGCGGCGCGCGACGGCGCGCACAGGGGCGAGGCTACCACGGCGCGGCGGAACCAGGCGCCGCGCCCGGCCACCGATTTCAGGTTGGGAGTGCGCACGTCGAGCGCCGGGTTCAGCCCGGTCCAATCGAAACGGTGCTGGTCGGGGAAGAAGAACAGGATGTTCGGGGGCCTGCGCCGGGGCGCGGCAAAAGCGCCGGTGGCCGTGCCCAGGAACTGGCGGCGGGTGGCAGTCGTCATAAAGCGTATCTTAGCGCGTATAATGCGAGTTCGAGGAACTCCCGATGATCATCCCCAACCGCAGAGCTTTTCTGTCGACCGCCGCGGCGGCTATCGCCACCCGGGCGCGGCCCATTCTGGGCGCCAACAATCGCGTCAATCTGGGCATCGTGGGCCTGGGCGGCCGCGGCACGGACCACATGAACGAGTGGGTCAAGCAGGCCGACCTGCGCGTCGCCGCGCTGTGCGACGTCAACCAGGAGGCGCAGGAACGCGGCCAGGCGCGCATTGAAAAAACGCAGGGCCACAAACCCAAGGTCTACACCGACATGCGGCAGTTGTTCGCCGACAAGGAGATCGATGTGGTCTCCTTCGCCACGCCCAACCACTGGCACGCGCTGTGCGCCATCTGGGCCTGCCAGGCGGGCAAGGACGTGTACGTGGAGAAACCCGCCTGCCACAACATCTGGGAAGGCTGGAAGATGGTGGAAGCCGCGCGCAAGTACAAGCGCATGGTGCAGGTGGGCTCGCAGGGCCGCACGCTGACCTTCAAGATGCGCGCCATGCAGTTGCTCAAGGAAGGCGTTATCGGCAAGATCTACCTGGCCAAGGGGCTGTGCTACAAGCGGCGGCGCTCCATCGGCCACACGCCCGGCCAACCCGTGCCGCCGGGCGTCAACTGGGACCTGTTCCTGGGCCCCGCGCCCATGCGCGCTTTCTCGATGAACCGCTTCAAATACAACTGGCACTGGTTCTGGGACACCGGCAACGGCGACATCGGCAACCAGGGCGTGCACGAGATGGACATGTGCCGCTGGGGCCTCAACAACGCCGGCATGCCTAAGAGCGTGTTTTCCTCGGGCGGCAAGTTCGCTTACACCGACGACCAGGAAACGCCCAACACCCAGTTGGCCACCTTCGACTACGGCGACTTCCAGATCGTCTTCGAGGTGCGCGGCCTGATCACCGGCGACGAAGGCGGGCTGCCCCGCCGCGGCGAGAACACCATCGGAAACATCTACTACGGAAGCGAAGGCTACATGGTGGTGGACGTGGGCGGCTTCCAGGTCTACAAGGGCGACAAGGCCGAGAAGGTGATGGACGAAAAGCCGGCCGAGCGCAGTTGGGACACCTCGCCGCACATGGGCAACCTGCTCAAGGCCGTCCGCTCGCGCAATGCCGGCGACCTCAACGCGGACGTGGAAACCGGCGTGATGTCGGCCTGCTTGTGCCATCTGGCCAACATCAGTTACCGCGCGGGCCGCAAGCTGACCTGGGACGAGGCGAAAAAGCAGTTCGCCGCCGACGCCGAAGCCAGCCGGATGATCACCCGCAACTACCGCGCGCCCTATGTCGTGCCCGACAGGGTCTGAGCGAGAGCCTTGGCGCGTTCCTTGAGCAGAGCCACGCGCGGGCCGGTGATCTGCACGGTCGCCTCCGCCGTGCGGCCGGAAACGCGGTCCATGGCGATCAGGCCCCAGGGGCGGCCGAATTCCTCCTTGGTGTCGCGGGCGACTTTCTCCAGATGCTTGGCCAAATCGTCACGCAGCGAACGGAATCGGGGGTCATCGGCGGAAAGGCTTGGGTTGGCTTCCACCAGGGCGCGCAGTTCGGCGAGCTTTTGCGCGGTCTTGTGCATGGTTCCGGCCCACCACACGATGACGCTGTAGTCCGCCCCGAGAACCCCCACTTGCTGGCCGGTGAGATCGGGAAACAGCGGCTTCAGGTTGAACTGCCCGGCCGGTTTCATGCGGTTCCACAGCGTGTCGTCGATGGCCGGCCGCCGGCGGTACTCGTCGATGTCGCCCGGGCGCACCAGCAACTGGATGGCCTCCCGCCCCGCTCTCTCGTATTCCTCGATGGGGCTCGGCCGGCCGCGATCGAGAAACAGCGCCGCCGTTCGCTCGTCGTCGTAACGGGTTTCCGCGTAAAAAGCGGTGGAACCGAAATCGTTCAGCGCGCCGAGCAGGCGCTCCTGTTCGGCCTGGCTCAGTACCCCCAGCGCGACCGCGACTTCCAGGTCGTCCCCAAACATCTGCCGGTTGGTGCGGGCGTTCATCTCGAAGAACGTATGCGCGCTCTTGAGCGCCGGCGCCGAGGCCACCGACTTGCCGCAGCGGTACGCGGCGGTGATCAAGAAACTCTCCGCCAGCACCTTGCGCAAGCGCTCCGGCTCGGCGAGAAAAGGCGCCCGCGCCGCCTGGATGCGATCCGCGGTGGCCGTATCGGCGATGGTCAGATCGCCCGTGACCGGCTCATAGACCACACGCCCGCTCAGCGTCAGCTTGGACACGGAGATGAAGCTGTAAATGCCCAGCAGGTTCACTTTCAGGCTCAGGCGCCGCTGGTGCAGCGCCGTGCCGATGCTGCGCAAACACGTGACGCCGGCCAGCGCCGCGCCCTCGTCCCGGTCCAGGCCCGACAGGTCGCCGCCGAGCGCCAGGTGGACCGCGTCGCGCCCCGCGGCGTCCAGCCGGTCCAGGTCGATCTCGTAGAGGAACGCGGCCTGGGTCGAATCCAGCGTGCCGAGTTCGGCGTGCACCGCCAGTTCGAGTTTGCGCTCGAGGCCGGCTTTGACCGCCCCTTCGATGGCCGCGATCCGGTCGGCCGGCAAGCCGGCCTGTTGGAGCGCGGCGCGGTCGGTTTTGGGATCGCTGCTGAGAGCTTCGAGCACGGCCGGGTAGATCTCGAAGTCGCCCGCGCCGGCCGTCAGCCCCGCTCCGGCGGAGGCCTCCACGATGGTTTCCGTGGCGCGCTTCTTGTAGTAGCCCAGGCGCACTCGGTTCGCGCCGAGTTTGCGCGCGCGGATCTGATACTCGCCGGTGATCCTGACGCTGGCCCCGACCGTCACCGACCCGCCGGCTGCGACGCTCAGCTCGCCCGCGCCCAGGGGCAGCGAGAGGCTGGCGAGCGGGTTGGCCAGCGCCAGCAGGTTGGCGCTGCATTTGACGCGCAGCGTGCCGCGCCCGTTCAGCACCGCGACGCTGCCTTCGGCCAGCGCGGCCAGGTCGTCCACATCCCCGGGCAGGGAAAAGGCGGCGAAGGTTTCCTTCAGCGCGGATGCGATGGAAGGCGGCGAGGGCTGGGTTGAAAATTTCCGGTAGTTGACGATCTCGATCGAAGCCCCCGGCTCGAACCCGAAACTCAGCTTGCCCGCCCGCGTGGTGGCCTTCGTTCCGGCCGAAGCCTTCAGGCTCAGCGAGACATACCGGTCTTCGGCGGCCAGCGCAATGTTATCCCCGTACTGGTCCGGCGCGAACAGGGCGCTGCGCTCGGGTCCTGGAACCACAAATTCGCAGGTTCCGCTCAGACCGGCCGAAACCTTCAGCTTCGCCACGTCGTCGCCGATTTCGAGCGGCCGGTTGAAATTCAATCCGGTTTGAAACGAAGTCACCGCGGGATCGGCGAGCGTGAGCCCGCTCGCGCGGGAAAAATCGAATCCATTCGCCACCACGTCCGCGGCCTCCCGGAAGTACTTCGTGATGGCGGAGTCGGGGTTGGGAACGACGTTCAGATCCAGACCGAACTGGTCGCTCAGTTTAATCTCCGGCATGCAAGCCTCCTAGACGATAGTGTAGGGCGGGTCGAAAGCCGGCACGCCCGCGTGCCGGCCGGCCATCCAGCGCAAGACGTAAACCTGCTTGGGATCGGTCAGGCTCCCGGTGATGCCGTTGACCACGACCTCCAGAAAAATGTGCGCCGCGAGGTCCTTGAAGTAGTCGATGTCCGGCTCTACCTTCACGCAGTCGACGCCGCCGATCTTTTTGGTTTCGCCCTCGTGGAAGGTCAACTGCACGTTGGCTTCGCCGAACTGCACCTGTTTGTAGCTCTCCGTCGCGCCGGGATGGAACAGGGCCGAGCCGAGCTCCTGCTGGAACGCACCCTGTTTGGCCGCGCGCCGCACCTGGTCCAGCAGGGCGGGGTCCGCGTAGCCGAAAAAGCGGTCCCGCTGCATGGTGTCGTCCCACAGCAGTTCCTTGAAATAGTCCAGCGGAGTGCCCGCGGGCAGGCTGATCGGGGACAGGGCGGTCAGAATGTTCAGCAGCGCCGCCAGCGACTCGGGCCGCCGTTCCATCACCTGGGTGTAGCGGTCCCGGGCCGCGGCCTCGTTCGCCGCGCCGCGCTGGAGCAGCGGCAGCCAGCCGGGATGCGAGTCCTTCAGCGCGTCCCATCGCGCGGCGCGAAAATCGAATCCGGCTTCCTTGGGGAGCAGCATCAAGTCCGCTTGCTCGGTGACACCGGCCGACACCTGGATGGGAAAAAGGCCCGTCTGCGCATAGCCGCCGGCGTGGGCCAGAAACGTGTAGTTGTCGCCGAGGTTGTCATAGAACGGCACGCGAAACGTCACGCTGGGCGACTTCTTGAAATCGCGGAGGATCTGCTTCTTGAAGCCGTCGAAGATCGTGTACAGGACCGGCATCTTCTTCGCCAGCAGCTCGCGCGTGCCATCGTAGACATTGACTTGCACGCTGGCGGTGTTCCGCTCCGCGTTTCTGGTTGCCATACACCCTTCCCTCTCTTACAGGGATGCTAGCACGCCGGAGAGGACGCAAGGAAGTTATCCAGGCACGCATTGCTTTTTGGGCAGACATAACGTACCATTTGGTCAAGTAGGAGGGGCGTGATGTTATCGATTCCCTGGGAAAATCGGAAATCCGTCTACGATGTCATTGTGATTGGCTCGGGCTACGGCGGAGCCATCACGGCGGCCCGCATTGCGACCGCGGCGCTGAGTCCAAAGCCCACGGTGTGCGTTCTCGAACGAGGACGGGAGTGGCCCGTCGGGACTTTCCCGGATTCGGTCGGCGGAGTACTGGCGGCGGCGCGCAGCGATCTGAATCCTCTGGGGCTCTACGAATTCCTCAATTACGAGGACATCTCGGTGATCAAGGGTTCCGGCCTGGGCGGCACCTCGCTGATCAACGCGAATGTGGCCATCGTCCCGGACCGCGAGGTGTTCGAGCGGGCGGGCTGGCCCCGGGGCCTGGACTACGATGCGACGCTGGCCTATTACGACCGCGCCCGCGCGGTTCTGGCCGCGGGCCCGCATCCGCGGATGCTGCCCAAGATGCAGGCTCTCGACCGGCGGGCACAGGAGCTGGGCACGCACGTCGAGGCATTGAACATCGCGGTGAATTTCTCCATCGACGGCAACAACCCGCACGGGGTCGCGCAGAAACCCTGCACGGATTGCGGCGATTGCGTCACGGGCTGCAACACGGGCGCCAAGAACACGCTGTACATGAACTACCTGCCCATGGCGCGCAATGCCGGGGCCGAGATCTTTACCGAAACCAAGGTGGAGTGGATCGAGAAGCTGGACGGCGGCGGCTGGCGCGTGCATGGCCGGCGGGCCAAAGGAACCCGCGGTTCGAAGTTCACCCTGGACGCCAAGAACGTGGTGCTGTCGGCGGGCTCGATCAACTCGACCGAGATTTTGCTGCGCTCCCAGATGCACGGCCTGCCGGTCTCGCCCGCACTGGGCACGTGCTTCAGCGGCAACGGCGATTTCTTCGGCTTGGCCTACAACGGCGAGTCCGAAACCGGCGTGCTGGGGTACGGCACGCAGCGCTCGCCCCAGCCCGGCGAGGCTAGCGCGCCCGGCCCCTCCATTACGGGCATTGTGCGCTACAACGGCTCCGCTCCGGCCGAGAAGCGCATCACGGTCGAGGATTTCTCCTTTCCCAGCGCCTACGTGCTGGGCGCCAAGGCGCTGTTTGCGACTCTCCGCGGCGACGATACCCGCGCCGGCAACGAAGACGCCGAACGCGCGCGCATCCTGAGAGACTTCGATCCCACGCGCCCGTACCAGCGCGACGGGGCCCTCAACCACACCATGCTCTACCTGGTGATGGGCCAGGACGACGCCCGCGGCGCGATGGTGTTCGACGCCCCCTGGTTCGAGCGCGACGGTCGCATGAAGATCGTGTGGGACAACGCCGGGCAGCAGATCGTCTTCACCCGCATGAACGAGGAATTGCGCCGGCACGCGCGCGCCCTGGGAGCCAGCTACATCTCCAATCCCACCTGGAGCGTGTTCAACACTGGTCACCTGATCACGGCGCATCCGCTGGGCGGATGCCCGATGGGAGAAGATTACCTGCACGGCGCCGTGGACCAGTACGGCCGCGTCTTCTCCGGCGACGGCGCGGTGCACGAGGGACTGTGCGTCGCCGACGGCGCCGTGATCCGTTCCGCGCTGGGCGTCAACCCGTTCCTCACCATCTCCGCGCTGACCGAGCGGTTCGCCGAGCGGAAAATTCGCGAACTGGGCGGCGACGCCTATCCGAGGCCCGCGGTGGCGGTGACCCTGGACGCGCTGGATCCGTGCGAGGTGGTGAACCGCACCGAGTCGGAGCTGGACGCGATCTTCCGGCGCTGCCCCACGCTCCCCATCGACAGTCTGGTCAACCAGGGCGGCGACCCGGTCGCCGACCTGGCTCACATGACCGTTCGCAACGACCGCTACTGGAAAGGCTTCTTCCCTCCAGGTCACGTGCTCAACGCGATGTCCTCGGCCCTCTTCACCGGCTTCCGCAAAGAGTTTCACAAGCAGGGCCGCAAGTACGCCGGTATCACCAGCGACACCGACGGGCGTATCACTGCGCGCAATTCGCTGGAGGAGATCGTGGTCGAGCGCCAGAGCGGATCGCTCGATCCCGGCCGCTACATCCTGCTGCGCTACCTGGATCTGCCCTGGACCGGCTTCTACGACGTGCTGAAAGTCATCCACGACGACCTGATTATCGGCCGGGTGTACCTGGGCGACTATCCCAACGGCACGCGCCTGTTCACCTTCGCCATGACCCGCAAGTACGGCCTGGAGCGCATGACCATCGACGACCACAGCCGGCTGTTCGCCGCCGCCTCGGTCCCTTCCCGGGCCGAGCTGGCCGGCGTGTGGCGCATGGACGTTCTGTCGAACAACAACCGGCTGACTTCGGCGGCCTACCTGAATTTCGACCTGAAACCGGACGGGCGGCTGGAGGCGCGCTACCAACTGATGGGCCTGATGGAAGGGCTGCTCCTGCCCAGCTTCGCCCGCGACCATTTCCGGCTGGAGGACTTCTCCACTTTCCACGACGAGATCCGCCAGGTGAGCGCCGATCTCATGGTGGGCAAGTACATGACCGCGCTGCCGGTGGCGGCGACCTCGATGGGCATCTTCCAGAGCGAGCCCGCCAACGGGCAGTTCGGCTTCTATTACGCCCTCACGCGAGCTGGCACGGCCGAATTGCCCACCACTACCCTGTTGCGGCCGTTCCTGGACGTCCACCTGCCCGACGGCGTGGGGATGACCTTCGACGAGGAGATGGTGGGCGCCTATACAGAAGGCGGCTCCAGCGTTCCATGCAGCTTCAAAGTACGCATGATGGTGCGCGACGTCAACGAGTTCATCGAGGGCGCGGCTCACGAGGCCGGCATGAAGGGCAGCATCTCCTTCGGTCGTCTGCGCGGTGAAGGCCCGGTCACCTTCGCGATCGACGAGACACAGAGCCTGTTCAACTACCTGCGGGTCAACGAGTCCACCGGGGAAGCGGAGATGCGCTACCACATCGTCTTCCGCACCGACGGCGGCCAGGGGTATGTTCTCGAGGGCCGCAAGTTCATGCAGAAGAACCAGCGAGGCATCGGAGAGGTGCTCGATGACTACACCACGCTTCACTGCCGCGTCTGCGAAGTGGACGCCAACGGCGCGCAGACCGAAACCGGCACGGCGCTCCTGAAGTTCCGCACCTTCGAGGACCTGGCCGCAGTGGGCAACCTGGCCGGCTTCCTGGGCTCGTTCCGCGTTACCGGAACCGACAACCCCCGCCTGCAACTCCAGGCGCAAATGCGTTTCCTGGCCTTCACCGGCCAGTTCGTCCAGCGCGAATACGATCCCCTGTTCGCCCCGCCCGCCCTGGGCCAAGCCGCCGGTCAGGGATAGGGCGGAGGGTCGAAGACCGACAGGATCTGGTCGAGCATCTCCTGGCGCGAGGCGAAGCGCGATTCCTCGTAGCAGCCGATGGGGTTTTCGAGAACGTTGACCAGGCACTTGTTGCAGTAGGTGCAAGGCTGGGGCGCGCGGTCCAGGCCCGCGGCGAACATCTTGACCAGGTCGTTGTTGGCCACCAGCGGCCGGGCGATGCTCACCGCGTCGCAGGCTCCGGAGCCGATGGCCTCGCGTATCACCGATGCGGTCTGGAAGCCGCCCGTGCAAATCACCGGAATCCCGACCGCGCTCTTGACGACGCGGCTGTCCTCCAGGCTGATGCCCTCGACGGTCTCGCCCCGCGCGCGGTTCCACAGCGACTGATAGATCTTGGCCGCGGGCGGCGAGCTCAGCATGAGGTAGTTCCGCAGCTCGTTGCGGCCGCTCGAGATCATGCTGTCGAAAGTTTTCAGGGCGTCGGCGACGGGGAACTCGCCGGCCGGGTTGCGGGGGTGCGGGAAAGAACTGCCGGTGGAGATGTGCAGCGCGTCCACGCCCGCCTGCTCCAGCCAGCGCGCCACCTGCACCGAGTCCTTTAGAGTGTTGCCCGGAGGCTCGAAGACGGCCAGGGCGTTGTTGTATTCCACCGCGCTGAGCTTCACCTGTAAGTGGAAGTCGCGGCCCACTTCGGCGCGAATCGCCGCCACCGCCTCCAGCAGGAAGCGGGCGCGGTTTTCCAGCGGGCCGCCGTACTCGTCTTCCCGGTCGTTGATGGCCGAGCTGAGGAACTGGGTGATCAGGTAGCCGTTGGCGCCGTGCAGTTCGACCCCGTCGGCGCCCGCCAGCCGCGCCCGCCGCGCGCCGGCGGCGAAGGCCGCCACGGTTTCCCGGATCTGTGCCGTGTTCATGCGCTCGCACTCGAACCCGTGCAGCGGCTCGGGCCGGCCGGACGGGCCCAGGCCCTTCTCGAACTCGATGCCGGGGATGTCCCGCTGGCGGCCGGCGTGGCTGAGCTGAATGATGAACCGGCAGTCGTGCTCGTGGACCCGTTCGATCAGCTCGCGCCAGAACGGGATGCGATCGTCGCGCTCGATGGTGGCGTAGTTGGGCATGATGCGCCCGCGGATGGTCACGGGCACAAACGAGGAAACGATGGCCCCCACTCCGCCGCGGGCGAACTTCAGTTCCCAGTTGATGCGCGCCTGGTTGCCCGAGCCGTCGTAGTTGTCCAGGCGGCCCGAGATGCTGGAACGAAATACGCGGTTCTTGGTTGTCAGGCCGCGAAAATGGAGCGGTTGAAGAAGCAGGTCCTCTGACATTGCATCCCCCCTCAGGGCGTGTCTGTCCCCATGGTACCCCGCGCGCGTCGGGGCGCGGGGCTTTGCTACAATCGACTCCGAAACCCTATGTCCAAACCCGTCGTCACTTTCGGTGAAATCATGCTCCGCCTGGCGCCGCCGGGCTTCGAGCGCTTCCTGCAATCGCCGCAGTTCGTGGCCACTTTTGGCGGCGGCGAGGCCAACGTCGCCGTGGCGCTGGGCGGCTTCGGCGTGCCGGCGCGCTATGTTACGGTCCTGCCGCCGAACAACCCCATCGCCGACGCCTTCATCGCGCAGATGCGCTACTTCGACGTGGACCCGTCTCCCATCGTGCGCGGCAAGGGGCGCTTCGGCATTTACTTCGTCGAGCCGGGCGCCAACCAGCGGCCCTCGAAGGTGGTTTACGACCGCGAGGGCAGCGCCATTGCCCTGGCCCGGCCGGGAGCCATCGACTGGGCCAAGACCTTCGACGGCGCCGGCTGGTTTCACGTCACCGGCATCACGCCCGCCATCAGCGAGGGCGCGGCCGCGCTGGCGCTGGAAGCCGCGCAGGCGGCGCGCGGCCTGGGCCTCACCGTCTCTTGCGACCTCAACTTTCGCAAGAACCTCTGGAAGTGGGGCAAAAAGGCCAGCGAGTTCATGCCCGAGCTGTTCCGCCTGGTGGACGTCGGCATCGCCAACGAAGAGGACTGCCAGAAGGCGCTGGGCATCCAGGTGGACGTGGACGTCCATTCCGGCAAACTCGAGCGCGAGCAGTACCAGAAGCTGACCGGCAAGGTCATGGAAGACTATCCCAACCTGAAGATGCTGGCGGTGACCTTGCGCGAGTCCTTCAGCGCCTCGCATAACGGCTGGGCCGCCTGCCTCAATGACCGCGGCGAGTTCCTCGTCAGCCGGCGCTACGACGTCACCCACATCGTGGACCGCGTGGGCGGCGGCGACTGCTTCGCCGGCGGGCTGATTTACGGGCTCCTGAATCTGCCCTCGCACCGCGAGGCGCTGGAGTTCGCCGTGGCGGCCTCGTGCCTCAAGCATTCCATCCCGGGCGACTTCAACCGCTTCACCGTGGACGAGGTGAACGGCCTGCTCAAGGGAGGCGGGAGCGGGCGCGTGCAGCGCTAGGCGCACTATAATTGAACTAGGTGCCAATGACCATGGTGGGCCGCATAGGAATGGTGTCCCTTGCCGCGCTGACGCTGCTGGCGCAATCGGAGCAGCGCCCGATTCGCGTCGAGGTGAACGAGGTGATCGTCCCGGTGACCGTCACCGACGACCGGGGGCGCTTCGTTTCCAACCTCGAACAGAAGGACTTTAAGATCTTCGACGAGGGCCGGGAACAGTCCATCCGCTACTTTACCCGCGAGCACAATCAGCCGGTGGTAGTGGGTTTCCTGCTCGACCTGTCCAGCTCCAGCCGGATCCACTGGAAGACCTATTCCGAGGCCGCGCGCGAGCTGGTCTTCACCATGCTGCCCGAGGGCGACAAGCGCTTCAGCGGCTACCTGATCACCTACTCGACCGAAGCCGAGCTGGCGGTGAACACCACCAGCGAATCGGCGGTGCTGGCCGACAAGATTTCGAAGCTCAAGCCCGGCGGCGGCGCCGCGCTGTTCGACGCGGTCTACATGGCCTGCACCAGCCGCAACCTGGTGAAGGGCGAGCCGATCGAGCCGCGCCGCGTAATCGTCATCATCGGCGACGGGCACGACAACGCCAGCAAGAAGACCCTGGAAGAGGTTTTGGAGCTGGCCCAGCGCAACCTGGTGACGGTGTACGGGGTCAGCACGGTGGCTTTCGGCTTCAACAGCGAGGGCGAAAAGAACCTGACGCGCCTGGCCGAGGAAACCGGCGGGCGCGTCGAGTACCCGCTGGAAGGCCTCTACAAGGACGTTTCCGGCTACCTGTCGACGCCCTCCGACGAGGGCAACTACGCCCTCAAGGTGGGCACTGGCGGCTACGCCGCGGCCATCGCCAAGGGGATCTTCACCGCCATCGCCAACGTCACCGGCGAAGTGACGACCCAGTACCTGCTGCGCTACATCCCCAGCGGCACCGATACCGGCCGCCAGTTCCGCAACATCCAGGTGCAGGTCCGCCTGCCCAACGTGAAAGTGCGCAGCCGCAAGGGGTACTACCCCGCGGCGCCGTGAGAATTTTGAGCCGCGAATGAACGCGAATAAAAAAACATAATCTTATTCGCGTGCATTCGCGTTCATTCGCGGCCCATAACATCCGATAAGACCTGCTAGGATAGCTTTCTATGGCTTGCGGCGAGGCGCTCACCATCCAAACGGCGGAGTGTCTGTTCCTCCAGGCGGCGCTGCCCGGCCGGCTGGCCGAGAACGCCGGCGTGCTTTTGCTCGACCCCGCCACGGACCGCCTGCACATCCGCTTGCGGCGGGACTGGTCCGCCATCGCCGCCGAGGAAGACGCCGAAGTCCTTGCCTTGCTCGAAGACGACCTGAAACGGAAGGCCGCCGAAATGGGCGGCGCGGCGCTGGTCGCCTGGCTCGAAGAGAGCGCCTCGAACCTGGTCCGCGTCTCCGGGCGCGAGGCCGTGCAACTGGCCGATTTCGAGGCCCGCCTGAACCGGCTCTACCGCGAAAACGTTCAGAGCCGCAGATTGGAGTTCGAAACCCACCTGCCGCTTTACTCGCTGCGCGCCGCGGCGGGCAAACTCAGTCCGGAAAACGAAGTCGAGGCCGAAGACTGGGTGGAGACGCCCGCCGGCCTCGACTTAAGCGCGGACATGTTCGTGGCCCGCGTGGCGGGCCGCTCGATGGAGCCGAAGATCCCCGGCGGCAGCCTGTGCGTGTTCCGCCGCGGCGCGGCGGGCTCGCGCCAGGGACGCCTGCTGCTCATCCAGCGTCCTGGCGCGGACCGCACGGCCGAGTTCACCATCAAGCGCTACACCAGCGTCAAGAAGGCGGACGGAGACTCGTGGGCCCACGAGCTGATCCGCCTGGAACCGCTGAACCCCGAATTCGAAGCCTGGAACTTGTCCCCGGACGAATTCAGCGTGGTGGGCGAATTCGTCCGGGTCCTGCCGCCGGAAGAGTGACCGTTCAGCGCGCCAACTGGCGCAGCACGTAAGGCAGGATTCCGCCGCCGCGGTAGTACTCGGCCTCCTGCGGCGTGTCGATGCGCACCTTCACCTGGAAACTCCTCTCCGCGGCCCGCACTGTGGCCGGTCCGCCGGAACGGATCGCTTCGGCCACGCCCTCGACGTGGAAGACCTCCTGGCCGGTCAGTCCCAGCGACTCGCGCGTTTCGCCCGCGAGATACTCGAGCGGCAGCACGCCCATTCCCACCAGGTTCGAGCGGTGGATGCGCTCGTAGCTTTCGGCGATGACCGCGCGCACGCCCAGCAGCAGCACGCCCTTGGCCGCCCAGTCGCGCGACGAGCCGGAGCCGTACTCCTTGCCCGCCAGGATCAGCAGCGGCACGCCCTCCCACTGGTAGCGCACGGACGCGTCGTAGATGAACATCCGCTCGCCGGACGGGACGTGGGTGGTCCAGCCGCCCTCGGTGCCCGGCGCAAGCTGGTTGCGCAGCCGGATGTTGGCCAGCGTGCCGCGCACCATCACCTCGTGGTTGCCGCGCCGCGAGCCGTAGCTGTTGAAGTCCTTGGGCAGGACGCCGAGAGAGATCAGATACTGGCCTGCCGGGGAGTCTTTGGGAATGGACCCGGCCGGGGAGATGTGGTCGGTGGTCACCGAGTCGCCGAGCATGGCCAGCGCCCGCAGCCCCAAAATGTCCGCGATGGGCGCCGTGGGGTCGGCCAGAGCGTCGAAGTAGGGCGGCTTCTTGATGTACGTGGAAGCCGGGTCCCACTGGAAGCGGTTGCCGGTGGGGACTTTCATCGACTTCCACATCGCGTCGCCTTCCAGCGCCTGTGAGTATTCCTTGCGGAACATCTCGGGTTTCACGCTGCGTTTCACCACCGCCTCGACCTCTTCGCGCGACGGCCAGAGGTCGCGGAGGTAGACGTCGGCGCCGTCCGAACCCTGACCAATGGGGTCGCTGGTCAGGTCGATGTCCACCCGGCCGGCCAGCGCGTAGGCCACCACTAGGGGCGGGGAAGCGAGGTAATTGGCGCGCACCAGGGCGTTCACGCGGCCCTCGAAATTGCGGTTGCCGCTCAACACCGCGGCTACCACAAGCTTGTGTTTTTGCACCGCCTCGGCCACCGCTTCGGGCAGCGGCCCGCTGTTGCCGATGCAGGTGGTGCAGCCGTAGCCTACGAGGTGGAAGTTCAACGCCTCCAGGTACGGCAGCAGGCCCCCTTCGCGGTAGTAGTCCAGGACCACTTTCGAGCCCGGCGCCAGCGAGGTCTTGACCCACGGCTTGACCTTGAGGCCGCGCTCGACGGCCTTCTTGGCCACCAGTCCCGCGCCGATCATGACCGAGGGGTTGGACGTGTTGGTGCAACTGGTGATGGCGGCGATGACCACCGCGCCTTCCCGCAGTCCGCCCGAGGTGCGCGGCTCGGCGCCCAGGAAGGAGAGGAAGTTGCTCTTCACGCCGGGCAGATCGATGCGGTCCTGCGGGCGCTTGGGGCCGGCCAGGGAGGGGACCACGGTCCCCAGGTCCAGTTCCATGGTTTCGTTGAAGACCGGGTCGGGCGCGCCGTCGGTGAGGAACATGCCCTGTTCTTTGGCGTAAGCCTCCACCAGCGCGATCTGCTCTTCCGGGCGGTTCGTCAGGCGCAGGTAGTCCAGCGTGGCCTCGTCGATGGGGAAGACGCCGATGGTGGCGCCGTACTCGGGGGCCATGTTGGAGATGGTGGCGCGGTCGGCCAGGCTGAGGGCTTTGACGCCGGGGCCGCGGAACTCGACGAACTTGCCCACCACGCCCTTCTTGCGCAGCATCTGGGTGACGGTGAGTACCAGGTCGGTGGCGGTGGCCCCGGGCGGCAGCGTGCCGTGGAGCCGGAAGCCGACCACCGGCGGCAGGAGCATGGAGATGGGCTGGCCCAGCATGCACGCCTCGGCCTCGATGCCGCCCACGCCCCAGCCCACCACGCCCAGGCCGTTGATCATGGTGGTGTGGGAGTCGGTGCCCACCACGGTGTCGGGATAGGCGACGGGCGCGCCGCCGCGACGGTCGACGAACACCACCGGCGCCAGGTATTCCAGGTTCACCTGGTGCACGATGCCGACACCCGGCGGCACGGCGCGGAAGTTGCCGAAAGCGGTCTGCGCCCAGCGCAGCAGGGCGTAGCGCTCGGCGTTGCGCTGGTATTCGAGCGCCACGTTGAGGTCGAAGGCCTCGGGCGAGCCGAAGTGGTCCACCTGCACCGAGTGGTCGATAACCAGGTCGGCCGGGATGAGCGGGTTGGCGCGGGTCGCATCCGCGCCCATGGCGGTCAGGGCGTCGCGCATGGCTGCGATGTCCACCACCGCCGGGACGCCGGTGAAGTCCTGCAACACCACTCGCGCCGGGCGCATGTTGATCTCTTTGATTTTGTGGATCGAGCCCCAGCCGGCCACGAAGCGGATGTCGTCCGCCGTCACCGTGACACCGTCTTCGTTGCGCAGGAGATTCTCGATCAGGACCTTGATCGAATAAGGAATGCGGGAGATGTCGCAGCCCAACTTCTCCAGCGCGGTTAGCCGATAAATGGTGTAGTTCTGTTCGCCGACGCGCAGGCTGCCAGCCGCGCCGAATGAGTTCTTGGAAGCCATGAGTCCAGCATACCCAAACCAACAAACTGAGGACAGTGTACTGTCCCCGGTTTTCGGTTTAGCGGGTGACGGTGACCGGGCCGGCTTCGCTGTCCGGGCCGGTGAAAGAGCCCTTCATGGCGTTTTCAGCGACCGTCAGTTTGAGCGCGTAGGCGCCGTTCGGCGCGGCGATTTTGAAGCTCAGGTCCTGGCCCTCGAGCTTGACGTCTTGCAGCGGCAAGGCGGCGCCATCGGCGAGCAGCGTTCCGGCCAGTTTGCCCGCCTCTTCCTTGATCTCGAATTCGACGTTGTACTCGCCGCCCTGGGGCCGCTTGGCGTTCAGCTTCCACTTGCCGGCCAGGGCTGCGGAGGCTCGGGTGGCCGTGACCGGACCGGTGGAGCCATCCGGTGCCGTCCAGGAGCCCTTCATGGAGTCGCCCGCGACCGTGCACTTGATGGTGTAAGCGCCATCGACCGCAATCTTGAAAAGCAGTTCGCCGCCCTCGATCC
>JACQZT010000267.1 GCA_016213755.1 Acidobacteriota bacterium
CGATCAAGAACTACTGGCGCCAGCGGCAGGAAGCGGGAGTCGATTACCTGTGCGAAGCCAAGTTGCTCATCGTCGGCGAGGCCGGCGCGGGCAAGACCTCGCTGGCCAAGAAGATCGAAGGTATTTGTTTACCGGCCTGAGAACCCCCTCAAATCGGCCCAGTGAAGATTTCGCTGGACAAAAGCCGCGGTTTCGGCTACCGTAGAGTGGATGAAAGGATCCGGCCGCGGCCGCCCACCGGAACGCACAGAGCAACCCGCCGTCATCGAGTTCGTCCCCAAGCAAGAGTTGGACCGGGCCCAGCAGCAGATCGAGCGGCAGCAGCGGGAGATCGAGCGGCTCAAGGAGGAAATCGAGCGGCTGTGCAAGGAACTGGAAGCGGCTTGGCGGGCGGCCAAGCGCCAAGCGGCGCCGTTTTCCCGCGGCGAGCCCAAAACCGATCCGAAGCCTCCCGGCCGCAAGAGCGGCGAGCGGTATGGGGAGCACCGGCGGCGCGCCGTGCCCGCGCCGGTCGATGAGCGCCACCTCGCCCCGCTGCCGGAGCGTTGCCCTTGCGGGGGCCGGATCGGCTGGGAACAGAGCAAACCGCAGTATCAGGAAGAGATCGTGCGGCGCAAGATCGTGCGGCGGTTCGAGGTCGAGATCGGGCGCTGCCTGGATTGCGGCAAACGCTGGCAAGGGCGGCATCCCTTACAGACTTCCGATGGCCTGGACGCCGCCCAGGTGCAGGTGGGGCCGGAGGCGCTGACGCTGGCGGCCCAATTGAACAAGCAACTGGGGCTCTCCTACGGCCACACGGCCGCCGTGCTGCGCCTCGGCTATGGTCTTTCGCTCAGCCGGGGAGGTCTCTGCCGGGCGCTGGGACGGCTGGCCGGGAAAGCCGAGCCCACCTACCAGGCCCTGACGCTGGCGTTGCAGCAAAGCCTGGTGATCTGGATGGATGAAACGGGCTGGAAGGTGGCGGCACGTCTCCAGTGGCTGTGGGTGGCGGCGAGCCGAGAGGTGACGCTGTACAAGATCCTGCCCGGCCGGGGCTGGGAGCAAGCGGTGGAACTGCTGCGCCCGGCCTATGCGGGTTGCCTGGAGCACGACGGCTGGGCGGTGTACTGGCGCTTTGGGTACGCCCTGCATCAGAGCTGCCTGAATCATCTGCTGGAGCGCTGCCGGAAAGTGATCCTGATCAGTTCCCTAGCGGCCGCGCGGTTTCCCCAGGCGGTGAAGGGGCTGTTGGAGAAGGGTCTGGAGTTGCGCGACCGCCACCAGGAGGGCCGGATCAGCGAACATGGCCTGTGGACCGCCGCCGGGCGGCTCCAAGCGCAACTGGGCCGGCTGTTGGAGCGTAGCTGGCGCACGGAGGCCAATCGCCGCCTGGGGAAGCATCTGCGCCGGCAGGAACCGCACCTGTTCACCTTCCTGCACTGCCCGGGGGTGGAAGCCACCAACAACCGGGCGGAGAGAGCCCTGCGGCCGGCGGTGATCGCGCGCAAGGTGTGGGGCGGCAATCGCACCCGGAGCGGAGCGCAGACCCAACAGATCCTGGCCAGCGTGCTGGCGACCTGCCGGCAGCAAGGCAAGGATGCCTTCCCACGGCTGGTGGGGCTGCTGCGCGCGCCGCGCGCGATGATTCTGGATCTGGCGCCGAGCCGCCCGCCGCCGGCGCCGTAAGCGGGAACTGGAACGCCATGCCAGACCACGAATTGCCTGGGTCGGTGACCTTCTGTGGTCGCACCTTCTCGGCGCCGGAACTGGAGTTGATCGAGCAGATCGCCCGCGAGTTTGCCTCGCTGGGAGTGACCGAGATTTCCCGCACGATTTGCGAACTGCTGGACTGGAAGCGGCCCAGTGGGCGGTTGAAGAATCACGAATGCCGGCAACTACTGGAGCAACTGCGCGAGCAAGGGTGGCTGCGTTTGCCCGAGGTGCGCCAACTGGGGCCACGAGGACCGCGTCGGGTGCCGGTGACAGCGCAAAGCGAGCCCCAGGCGCCCATGGAGGGCAGCGCCGGCGAGTACGAACCGCTGCGGTTGACGGTGGTGGAGGCCGACAGCAGGGACAGCGCGTTGTGGATGGAACTGGTCCAGCGCCATCACTACCTCGGCTATCGCGTACCGGTAGGCGGGCAACTGCGCTATCTGGTGCGGTCGGCGCCGTGTTCCGATCGGGTTCTGGCTTGCTTGCAGTGGACCAGTGCGGCCTGGAAGATGGCAGTGCGAGACCGGTGGATCGGATGGAGCGCCGAGGAGCGGATGCGCAATCTGCCGTTCATCGTCAACAACAGCCGGTTCCTGATCTTGCCCTGGGTGCGGGTGAAGGGCCTGGCCAGCAAGATTCTGGCGCACTGCGCCCGCCAACTGCCCGCGGACTGGGAGCGGCGCTACGGCTACCGGCCGCTGTTATTGGAGACCCTGGTGGACCAGCAGCGGTTCGCCGGCACCTGCTATCGGGCCGCCAACTGGATCCTGCTGGGCGAAACGCAAGGGCGGGGCCGCATGGACCGCTACCACCAGGCCGATGGCTCAGCACGCAAGCTGGTCTTTGTCTATCCCCTCTGCCTTAGCGCCCAGCAACAGCTTCACCAAGCCTCACCGCTACACTTCACTGAACCGGAGCCGGATTGAGGTGAACTGCTCTTCACGGCAACCCTCCGGATGCGGTAAACAAATACGCCGGTGGTAACGCCCGCCGAGATAACCCGTGTCACTGGCGAGGCCGTCACCGTCGCCAAGGCCAACGCCAAGCTGAAATCGCGGCCCGTCGTTCTGGCCCCGGTCAAAGCCTACAAGGACCGCTGGGCCTCGCCGTTCGTGCGCAATCCG
>JACQZT010000258.1 GCA_016213755.1 Acidobacteriota bacterium
GTCCACGAACCTGCTGAGCACGCTGCCGCGGAACTGGATCCACGGCCTTTATTTCCAGGACGACTGGAAGCTGCGGCCCAACCTGACCGCCAACCTGGGCGTGCGGTGGCAGGTTCAGAGCACGATGAACAACAAGTACGGCCAGCAGTCCAGCTTTGACCCGAATGCACCGGACAACATCGCCGCCGGCGCCAAGGGAGTGATCACCCACCCAGGTCAGTTGCACAACAAGGACTGGAACAATTTTCAGCCGCGCATCGGGCTGGCCTGGACCGCGCGCCCGAACCTCGTGATCCGCACCGGCTTCGCGCTTTCGACGGTGGACGATCGCCTGCCGAATCCGCCCACCAACGAGTTCGGCTCGATCACCGCCAGGATCGATACGCCCTCCGGCCAGTACGCCCCGCTGTTCCAGCTCGGCGCGGGACCCATCATGCCGCTGGTCTGGCCGGTCATTCGGGCCGACGGATCGATTCCCTTCACGGGAAGCAACTACAGCGGCCGGAGTGCGAACTGGGTCGATCCCAAGCGGAAGAGCCCTTACAGCATGAACTGGAACCTCAGCATCCAGCGCGCGATCGCGCGCAACTACCTGGTGGAATTTACTTACAGCGGCAACCGCGGCGTCAATAACTACGAGAACCGGGAGATCAACCAGCAGTCCTACGACTGGGGCTGGAACCTGCGGCAAACCAACCCCGCCGAGTTCAGCAGGATGGAAGGAAACACGCAGCCTTACCGCCCGTTCCCGAACTTCGGCGGCATCACCTTCCAGACCAACGGCGCCAACTCCGTCTACCACGCCGGGACGGTCAAGTTCGAGAAGCGCTACGCCAGCGGGCTGTCCTTCCTGACTTACTACACATACTCGAAGAGCATCAGCTCCAGTACCGGCAGCGCGTTGATTCCCCGCAACCTGGACCGGGCCCGCAGCGGTTTCGACCGGACGCACCAGTACACCGGCAGCATGAACTACGAGATCCCCATCGGGCGGGGCCGGAAATGGCTGAACCGCGGCGGAGTGTGGAACGCGCTCGTCGGCGGCTTCGACATGGTGTTCGTTTACCGGATCTCCAGCGGTAACCCGCAGACCTTTGGCATGAGCGGCAGCCCGTACAGATACATGCCGGGCATCATCGCCTACCGCGGCGGCCGGCCCAACAGCACCGGCCAGAGCGCCCACTTGCGGGATGGCTGGGCGGACTTCGGCGGGGACCGCTGGACCCGGGGCAATCAGAACAAGATGATCGAATCCATGAGCTACTTCACCTATCCGGACGCCTATACGGCGGGCAACGTGGGCGCCCGGACCATGGACGCGCAGCGCTTCATCGACAATGAGTTCTCGGCTTCCAAGGAGTTCAAGATCAAGGAGCGCTTCTCCATTCTGCTGCGCTACGATTTCCAGAACCCGTTCAAGTGGTACAATCTCTCGAATCCGAACACCACCGTGAACTTCGTCAATCCGTCGCAGTTCGGCACCATCAGCACGAGCACTTCCGATGAGGCCACCACGGCCGGCGGCGGCGGCCAGCCGCTTCAAAACATCACCATCGCTTTTCGCTGGTAAGGACGGCTCGCCTGGCGCTGAAGGCCATCGAGATCACCGACGGCGCCGGCACTGTGCTTCCTCCAACTGGTAAGCGGTACAATGACGGGCGATGGGTTTCGACGACTACAAGGTAGTGCTGTATCGAAACCAACCCGATGGTTGGGTTGCGGAAATCCCGGCCATTCCCGGATGCCACGCCCTCATGCCGACTCGGGAAGAGTCCCTCGTCGAACTGGCTGCCATATTTCGGTTGATTTCGGAGGAGTATCAGGATCGTAAAGAGCCTTTACCCGCCGACACAACCGAGATCGCGCATGCCTAGCGCGCGAGCCGACGAGTTCCGCCGTGCCGCGACCAAGCTCGGCTTCGTAAGGGCGCATCAGACCGGGAGTCACGAACGATGGCGGCATCCGGACGGGCGGGCGACAACGATCCCGATTCACGCTTGGAGTAGACGAGAAGGAATTCGATCAACTCCGGTAGCCCCTTTTGGTGTGCAAGGCTTGGCCGGCTTTCCGTTGGCGGGATGCCGGGCAAACGCGATGTGCCGCGGATTGAGTAGCCCGTCACCGAATTTAGTATAAAGGGTTGCATGCGATTCGCCGGGTTGTTCCTCGTGGCCGCCTCCCTGGTGCCGACGCGCAGCTTACGCCGCTGTTCCTGCGCGGCTACTCCGTCATCCCTACGCCGCAGAAGGTTGTCTTCCAGGGCGGCGAGATGCGCTTCGACGGCGCCTGGCGTCTGGAGGCCGGCGCGCTGGCTAAACACATTGCCGCCCGCACGCTGGTCGCGGACCTCAAATCCATGCACTCGCTGGAACTGGGGTCCGGCCCGGGCAAGCCCGTGCGCCTGGCTATCGTCAAAGACGCCGTAGCCGTGAAGGGCGACCCCGAACTCAGTGAACAAGCCTACCGTCTGCGCCTGACGCCGCAGGCCATCGAGATCACCGGCAACTCTGGCGCGGGCCTGTTCTACGGCGTGCAGACCTTTCTCCAACTCCTCAAACGCGCCCCCGACGGGAGCTTCGAACTCCCCGTCGCCTCCATCGAGGACTGGCCGCGCCTGGCCCTGCGCTTCCTGCACTGGGATACCAAGCACCACCAGGACCGCATGGAAACCATCAAGCGCTACCTGGACTGGTCGGCGCGCTTCAAAGCCAACATGATCGGCTTCGAACTCGAGGACAAGTTCGCTTACCCCTCCAACCCCGCCATCGGAGCGCCCGGCGCGTTCACTCCGGCCCAGTTGCAGGAGATCGTCGATTACGGCCTGGAGCGCTTCATTCAGGTGGTCCCCGTCATCCAGGCGCCGGCCCACATGGCGTACGTGTTGAAGCATCCGCAGTACGCGCGCCTGCGCGCCGATGGCAACAACTACCAGTCGTGCCTGTGCCTGGAGGACACTTACAAGCTCATCTTCCGGATGTACGACGACGTCATCGCGGCCACCAAGGGCGTGAAATACCTGTACGTCTCAACGGACGAAATTTACTACGCCGGCATCGGAGCCAACTGCAAAGAGCCGTACAACCCGGTGAACCGCAGCCTCAAGTGGGCCGAGTTCGCCCGGCGCGCCCGCGACCACGCCGCCTCGCGCGGCCGGCGCATTCTGGCCTGGCTGGAATATCCTCTGCTCACCGAGCACCTCGAGCGCCTGCCTTCGGACATCATCGACGGCGTCATCGGCGAAGAGGACTACGTGCCTGTTGAAAACAAGAAAGGTATGCGCCAGCTCGCCTACGTCTCCCTGCAAGGCGCCGAGTTCCTGTTCCCCGATCATTTCAACTCCGGCGACTCGGCCGGGCGCCTGCAACAGACGTACTCCGCCATCGCGCAGGGACGCCACTGGAAAGCCAACCCCATGGGCGTGTTCGGCGCGGCCTGGGACGACTCGGGCCTGCACAGCGAGACCTTCTGGCTGGGCTGGTCGGCCGCCGCGCGCTGGGGCTGGAACCCTGGCACTCCGGGCGTCGAGCAGCACGCCGCCGAGTTCATGAACGTCTACTACGGCCCGCGGGTCACCGGCATGGTCGAGATCTACCGCTCGCTCCAGCGCCAGGCGCGCTCCTGGCAGCGCACCTGGGACCGCGTGACTTCGCGCGTGCGCGCCCCCGGCTACGGCAACTCCTACGCCAAAGGCCGCGGCGCCGAGCGCACGGACCTGACGCTGGAGCCGCCGGCCAAACCGCAACCGGCGGACTTGGCCCTGGGGCCGCGCTTCGTTCCCAAGTACACGGACTTTCTGGCCGAGGCGCGCGCCCGCTCGGGCGAGAACGACCAACTGCTGCACGCGCTGGCGGCCAACTTTCTGCGCGCCGAGCGCAATCGTTACAACCTCGAAGTGTTCGACGCGCTGGCCCGCTTCATCGGCCATCACTGGGACCTGCTGGCCGGGATGGCCGACGCCGAGCGCGCGCTGGGGCGCGCTTCCGAGTCGGCGAAGAAGAACGATGCGCGCCGCGCCGTGGGAGAAATGGTCCGCGCCTATAATACCGTGCAGCGCCTCGATCGCGAGGGCGCCGAGCGTTTCGCTCACCTCACCGCGGTCTTCGAAAAGAGCCGCTTTCCCAAGGGCCGCGAAGTGAACGGCCGCAAGTTCGTGCACGTGCTCGACGACACCAAGGACCACTGGGCCGACCGCACGCCCGACCTGGGCTACATGCAGGCGCCCGAGCGCAGCATCGGGCTTGACGCCTGGCGAAAAGAGCTGTACGGCGTGCTGCAAACCTACGCCAAAAAGAACAGCGTCCCCATTCGCGGGCTGGCCGAAGCCCGGCTCGAGGAGTAGGCGATCCCAACATGAGACCATTTCTGGCAGTTCTCGCATTCGCTCTGGCCGCGCAGGCCGAGCGCATTCCTTGCCCCGTGACGGCGGACACCTGGGTGGCGATGATGCCCTGGGACGCGGCCAAGCCGCTGGAGACCGAAGCCGGGCAAAACCACGGCGGCGAAGCCAAACTCGTGGTGCGCGGCCGCGAAAGCTTCGCCCTGCTGGCTTTCGATTGTTCCAAGCTCAAAGGTCACGCGGTCCGCACAGCCACGCTGCGCCTGTGGAGGGAGCCGGACCCGGTGCCGCTGCACACCGTGGGGCTTTCCACCTTGAGCGGCAACGGGGCTTGGGGAGAAGGCGGCGCGAACTTCTTCTTCGCGCGCACGGGCCGGCAGGCCTGGTCCTACGCGGGTTCGGAACTGGTCGACGTCACCTTCGGGCAAGGGGGAAGCCTCTACGCTTATCCGCGCGCTCGCGATGCGAGCGGCGGTTGGTGGGAGATCGACGTCCCGCCCGCGCTCGTGGCGGCGCTGGCCATCGGCGATCAGTACGGCCTCATGCTCTGCGACGAGAAGGGGCAAACGCAGACGCGGCATGTGTTCAGCAGCCGGGAAGGCGCGCACCCGCCGGAACTGGTCGTCGAGGGCGAACCGGCCGGTGGAGCGGCGCCCGTCGGCGTGCGCCTGCTCGAAGCGCGCAAGACCACCCGGCCGGGCAGCGTGGGCCTGAAGCTCTCGGGCGCCGCGCGCCTGGACCTGCGCTACTCGGCGCAGCCGATTGCCGCGAACAACTTCACCCGGGCGACGGCCGTTCCGCGTTGGATGATCGATCCGCTGGCTCCCAAGCCCGCTCCCATGGCGACTGCGAACTCGCTCGGCGAGACGGCCACGGCGAAAGTCGAGAACCTGTCCCCGGGCGCGCTCTATCACTTTGCCGCCCGCGCCATGGACGCGGCGGGCCGCACAGGCCCGGTGTCGCCCCTGGGCCGCCATCGCGCCTTCGCCCGCACCTTCCCCGCCCTGCCTCCCGCACCGGTCAAAACGACGCCACCGGCCGCCAACCCCGAGCCGCGCGTGTGGGCCGTGCCGGAACTGCTGAAGGTCAACGCCAAGACCGGCGCGCTGCTGGAACAGGCCGACTTCCCCGCCCCCCGCAACAGGAACGCCGTCTGGGACGGAGCGACCGTGCGGCTCACCGGCGCGCGCAACGAGTTCGTGGCCTTTCAGCTTGCCGTCGAGGCCGCCAAGGCCAGCCTCTCGGTGGCTAAGCCGTTGTTCGCTTCGAGCAAGCTGCCGCCCGTATTCGCGAAGTCCGGCGCCGCGCACATCTACCGCGAGTGGTTCGTTCCGGATGAAAAGAATGAGTGGTTCCCCGACGCGCTGGTGCCCGTGGAAATTCCCTTCGAGCAGGCCGTTCCGGGCCAGACGGTGTATCCCTACTTCGTGGACATCTTCATCCCGCACGACGCCGCGCCGGGCCGGCACACCGGCTCGATCGCGGTGCGCGGCGCGGGCCTGAGCCGCGACATCCCCATCGAAATCGAGGTTCTGCCCCTGCGCCTGCCCGACAAGCTGAACTTCGTCGTGGACCTCAACTGCTACTCGGGCGTCGAGTCGGGATTCCCCGCCCAGCGCGGCACGCCCGAATACCGCGCCATCGAGCAAGCTTACTACCGCGTGGCGCATCTGAACCGCGGCAACCTGGACATCCTGGGCTACAGCCACAACGGCTCCACCGTGGCCGACCACACCCCGCCCCTGACCGGCGAGGGCGCCCAAACGCGCGTAGCCGACTGGTCCGCCTGGGACGCGCACTTCGGGCCCATCGCCGGCGGCTCGGCCTTCGCCGACCTGCCGCGCGCCTCGCAGCCGGTGGCCGCGCTGTATCTGCCCTTCTTCGAGAACTGGCCGGGCGATTTGCGCCGCGGCTACAAGTTCAACAACTACCCGGCAGCGAAGACCGAGGAGGAATACCGCGAGATTGTGACCCGGCACACGCTCACCGCCGCGCCCGTGGAAGAGGCCTTCGACCGCGAATACCAGGAACGCGTTCCGGCCGTGGCGGCCGAGTTCGCGCGCCACATCCGCGAACGCGGCTGGACCAACACCGAATACTGCGTCTACTTCAACAACAAGTACTACTACAAGCGCCCTTCGCAGGGCGGCCGCGGCGTCTCCTGGTGGCTGCTCGACGAGCCCAATCACCGCGACGACGTCCGCGCCACCAGTTTCCTCGCCGCCCTGGTGAAGCGCGGGCTGAAGGGCCACGAAGATGTGCCCATCCTGCTGCGCACCGACATCAGCCGCGTGGATTGGATCCGCGACCTGCTGGCCGGGCAGATCGACATCAACTGCATCAGCCGGCGCTTCTACGAGAAGAACCGCTACCTGCGCGACGACCCGGTGCGCTTCGGCCGCCGCTTTTGGAACTACGCCTCCACCAATCACCCGCGCGAAACCAACGTCGCCATGCGCGCCTGGTGCTGGCGCGCGTGGCTGGCCGGCGCCGACGGCATCGTGCCCTGGAACACCGTGCGCGGGCCTGCGGCCTGGGATCGCGCCGAGCCACTCACCGTCATCCATGCCGGCTCGAAGTTCGGACGCAAGGAGCCGTTCGAGTCGCTGCGATTGAAAGCCTTCCGCCGCGGACAGCAGGATATCGAGTACCTGGTCCTGCTGGCCGCCAAGGCGGGCTGGGACCGCGAGGCGGTCAGCCGCGCAGTGGCTTCCCCGCTCGACCTGGCGGCCGAAGACAAGCTGAAGTACGAAGAGGACGCCGGCGCGGTACGATTCCTGAATGTGAAAGACGCCGATTTCGACACGCTGCGCCTGCGTGCCGCGCGCGCGCTGGCCGGGAAATAGAACATGCGAAGAACCCTGATTGCCGCTCTGCTGCTGACTTTGCCCGCCGCCGCCGAACAGCTTGCCATTCGCATCACCGGCCAGGCGCAGCCCAACTGCTGGTCGGTCGACGACATCGTCGAAGGCGTCACGCGCGGCCTCACGACCGACCGCGAAAAGGCGCTCGCGCTGCACCGCTTCGGCATGGCGCACTTCATCCACTTCAACGGCCCCATCGAGGAGCGCGGCGAGTTCGTCAGCGACCCGCTCAAACTGATCGGCGTCTACGGCTACGCGCTGTGCGGCAACAACAGTTGCGCCATGTCGGCGCTCTACAACCGCGCCGGCCTGCGGGCTCGCACGCGATCCATCACCGGCCACTCGGTGCCCGAGGCGTGGTTCGAAAACAAGTGGAACTACATCGACACCGACATGTTCGGCTACGTCTTCCTGGACGACGGCAAAACGCTGGCATCGGTGGATGAACTGGTGCGCGACCCCGGCCTGTTCGTGCGCCAGAAGAATCCGCCCGACCCCTTCTTCCCCTTCGACGAAAAGCCCGCCATGGCCGGCGCCTTCCGCCGCACCGAGGCGCAGCGCAACTTCCATCCTTACGCCAATGCGCACCTCATGAACCTCGCCCTGCGCACCAACGAGGCCGCGACGCTCTACTATCGCCCCCAGAATCGTTACCTGCTCACAACCATCAAGCCCCCCGACCTGGGCATTCTCTACAAGGACTATTGGACCCTGGGCCCGGTGCGCCGCGGCTCGCTGGCCTGGTGCGACGAGAAGCCCGCCACGTACGGCAACGGCCTCCTGGAGTACACGCCCGACCTGCGCTCGGAAGCTTTTCGTCTGGAGAACTCCGAGCAGCGAAACGTGGCCATTCACCGCGACCGGGAACACCCGCCGCTGGCCACCGCGCAGCCGGGCGAGCCGGCCTCGGTCGAATTCGAAATGAGCTACCCGTGGGTCATCGCCGGCCTGCAAAACGATCTCACCGATTTCGACGACGACACCGACGGCGCCGTCGTCAGCGGCCTCTTCTGGCGTCGCGAGGCAAGCGACGAGAACCGCATCCTGGTTTCCACCGACAACGGGCAGAGCTGGAAGAAGGTGTGGGACAATCGCCACCTCGGCGCGGTGCCATTCCAGGTGGATGTAACGCGCTACGCCAAGGGCCGCTACAGCTACCGCCTGCGCTTCGAATTCCGGGGCCACGCGGGGCTGGAAAGCCTGAAGGTGCGCACCTGGGTGGCGCTGTCACCGATGGCTTTGCCGCGCCTCGTGCCCGGCCGCAACCGCTTTGAAATTGCCACCGCTCCGCGCCGCACTTACTATCACGAAAGCCGCTGGGAAAAGGGCGAAGGACTGGAGGACGAGCAGGGCGACCGCGCCGGCGTGCTCACCTTCCGCTTGGGACCGAAAGGCCCGGTGGAGGAAGCGCGCATCGCCATGCAGTTGCGCAAGCAGGGCAGCGGGCCGGTCTCACTGTCGCTCGATCTGTCCGAGGACGCCGGCGCGACGTGGAAGCCGCTGGAGAGCTTCGCTCCGCATGCGGAACACCAGATGAGCCACATGTGGTTCAACCACCTGCTGCGCGGACGCCTGCTCGACGGCGCGCGAACGCGCCTGCGCCTCACCGTGGCCCGCGCGCGCCTGGAGAAGGTCATCGCCAACAGCGTCCTGCGCGAAGAACCTCGGGCCAAGAGCGCCCTGCGCATCTCTCACACCTGGAACGAGGGCGCGACTCAAAAGACCTTCACCCACGCCGGCCCCGCGCCGGTGTACGAGATAGACGTTCCGGCCGCCAGACTGGCCAATCACTCCATCCGTCTGGTTTCGGAGCCTTGACGCAGTCAAAACTCGTCCGGCCACCGCCGGGCGGAGTGAATGATCGCGAGGACCTCGATGTCAGGTTTTCTCGCCCGGTAGGCAATCACGTAGGGGGAGACGATCAACTCTCGAGTGCCCGGCACGCGTCCTTTCCGGCCCAGGTCCGGATGGAGCTTGAGCATCTCGATTCCCGAGATTATCGCCTCCGCGGTATTGGCGGCGGCGCGCGGATCGTCGTCCGCGATGCAGGCGTGGAGGGTCTCCAAGTCGCGGAGAGCCGCCGGAGTCCAGCGAATGATCATTTGCGCCGCAGGCGGTCAATGACCTTTCCGGCTTCGGCTGCCGGGACAAACGTCCCGGCCTGGGCCTCGCTCAGTCCTCGCCGGATGTGTTCCAACTGCCAGCGGTGCAATTCGACATACGCTGCCAGCGCCTGGTTGACGATGTAACTCCGGTCGCGATCCAAAGCCGACGCAATCGAATCCAA
>JACQZT010000257.1 GCA_016213755.1 Acidobacteriota bacterium
CCGCAGATATAATCAAAATACAAGGGACAACTGCATCTTGTTGATAACTGGCGTGCCACTACATTTTCGCGCCTGAGGCCATCCTCGCCAACAGAATCAACAAGTTGCAGCGAGTTTGGGCCCAAAGCTGTCGAAGATGAGCCAAAGCATACCGATGGGCCGAGTTTGTCCCGTTTTGAGACACATTGCCTCGCTCAGAGACACTCTGGTGTAAACCGTGGTTTCTCCGGTTGAGGTATCCCCATTTGGAATCAGTGATATACCTTTGTCTACCAATGGCAGCCGGATTGCAACAGTCAGGTCCGAGGTTGCAATTGGAGATGAACCACACACCGAAGCCTTCGCGCAGGACGGTCGGACTTCTACTTTTGGCTGCCAGTTCGGTTCTGGCCCAGGCGCCGAGAGTGTCCCAAGATCTGACGGGCGCCTTACCGGGCGCAACGACGGACGTGATCATTCGCTTCAAGAATGGTCCGGGAGGCGCTGAGATTTCGAAAGTCGCCGCCCAGGGTGGTCTGTTCAAGAAGAGCTTGTACCGGGTGAATGGCGCATCGTTCACGTTACCCACGGCCGCGATCCAGAGCCTGGCCGCCGATCCCGGCGTCGAGTACATCTCCAAGGACCGTCCGGTGCGCGCCACCCTCAACAACGCGGCCGCCGCCGTGGGCGCGGACATGGCGCTGAACCTGGGCCATGCCGGCAAGGGAATCGGCGTAGCGGTGATCGACAGCGGCATATCCGACAAGGTGACGGACCTCGAAGGCGCCGGCAACAAACTCAAGAATTCCAGGATCGTTTACAGCGAGAATTTCATCGCCGCCGAGAAGAACGCGAACGACGATTACGGTCACGGCTCCAACGTGGCGGGCGTAATCGCCGGCAACGGGACGGACTCGACGGGTGCGCAGTTCCGGTTCACTCTGCGCGGCATCGCCCCGCAGGCCAGCCTGGTGAATCTGCGGGTTCTGGACCGGACCGGGCAGGGCACGGACAGCGATGTCATCGAAGCCATTCAGCGCGCGATCGAGCTTAAGAACGTCTACAACATCCGGGTCATCAACCTCTCCCTCGGACGGCCGGTATTCGAAAGCTACCAGAAAGATCCCCTGTGCCTGGCGGTGAAAGCAGCCTGGGAGTCGGGCATCGTGGTGGTGGTGGCGGCCGGCAACTTCGGCCGCGACAACAGCATCGGCAACAGCGGCTACGGCACCATCGCCTCTCCGGGCAACAGCCCCTATGTCATCACCGTCGGGGCGATGAACACGCAGGGTACCCCGGCCCGGGCCGACGACGCCATCGCTAGCTACAGTTCCAAAGGCCCCACCGCGGTGGACCACGTTATCAAACCGGACCTGGTGGCGCCTGGCAACCGCATCGCGGCCGCCGCCTCCAAGAATGGCTTCCTGTACAAAGAGTACAAACAGAACCGCGTGTCCGACGCCGAGATCAAACTCAACGGGGGCAGCGGCGATACCGAGTACCTGCGCTTGAGCGGAACCAGCATTGCCGCACCCATGGTCAGCGGCGCCGCGGCGTTGCTCCTGGAGAAGAACCCCAGCCTCACGCCCGACACGGTCAAGGCCCGGCTGATGAAGACGGCTCACAAGGTCTTCCCGCCCACCAGCGTGGCCGTCGATCCGGCAACCGGACAGACCTTTGTCAGCCAGAACGACATTTTTACCATCGGCGCGGGCTACCTCGACGTGTGGGCCGCGCTGAATAACAACGACGTGGCGACGCCCGGCCGTACCACGCTTTCGCCGGCCGCGGTCTACGATCCGGCCACCCGCATGGTGTACCTGGTTTCGGACTCCTCGGCGCTGTGGGGAACGTCCGCGCTGTGGGGAACCTCGGCGCTGTGGGGCACCAATCTCTTCGTCAGCGGTTCTTCCGCGCTGTGGGGCACCTCGGCCCTGTGGGGCACGTCGGCTCTCTGGGGAACCAGCACGTCGCAAGCCTTCAGCGCGCTGTGGGGCACCTCGGCGCTGTGGGGCACCTCGGCACTGTGGGGAACGTCCGCGCTCTGGGGAACCAGCGCCCTGTGGGGCACCAATGTTCTGACTCAGGGTGACCGCTGATCCCGGCGCCGGAGCAAGAATTCCCGGTTTTGAACTCCGAGATTTGACAGTCCACAATCGAACTACCCTCACACGCGTGAGGACGGCCCCCTCAAATGGGGGCCGTGTTTTTTGGGCTCGGCGATTATTGTGGAGAATCCCGCCGTAATCGAACCGAAATCATCGAAACGCCCTGGAATTCGGCCCATTTGGTTTGTATACTTTTAGCACACATCGACCCCTTTCGGAGTGCTCAGGTGTTTCTCTTACTCAGGCTCTAAAGCTCTGATCCGAACGGCCGATAGTGGGGATAGGTCAAGAAATCGTGTTGGCGCGAGTTCTGCGACATGCCGGCTTACTGGCCCTGGTTTTGGTGCTGGGCGGATTCCTGGCCGCCACGCTGGTAAGGCTGTCTCCGGGCTTCGACGCCGACGAGGGCGAACTGGACAGCCGCCTGAGCGGGCCAAGCCAGGCCGCGCTGCGCCAGGCCCGGAAGGGCGAAGCGCGCCTGGGCGTTTACTATCTGGACTACTGGAAGGGCGCGGTCCGGGGCGACCTGGGCCGGTCGCGCACGTTCGGGCGTCCGGTGAGCGAGTTGCTGCGCGAGCGCGGCGCGGTCACGCTCCAACTGGTGAGCTACGGGCTGTTACTGGCGTGGGGAATGGCCCTGCTGGCGGCGTTTCCGGCGGCGCTGGCCCGCGGCCCGGCCGCCGACCTCTTGCTGAGCTGGACCAGCGGCGCGATCCTCACCCTCCCGGCAGCGTTGCTGGCCTTTGGTTTCTTGTACTTGGGGATTCCGGTCTACTGGTGCATGGCGGTGGTGTTGTATCCGCGGGTGTTCCGGTTTCTGAGGAACCTGCTGCTGGAAGCGCGCGCCATGCCGCACGTTCTGGCCGCGCGGGCGAGAGGGATAAGGGAAATCACCGTTCTGGGGCGGCACATCCTGCCGCAGGTGAGGCCGCAGGCCATCGCCCTGGCCGGAACCTCGGTGGCCCTGGCCCTGGCGGCGGACGTCCCGGTGGAGGTGCTTTCGGACGTGCCGGGTGTGGGCCAACTGGCCTGGCAGGCGGCCACCGGCCGCGACATGCCGCTGCTGGTGAGCCTGACGCTGGTGCTGGCGGCGGTGATCCTGCTGGCCAACGCGGTCTCCGACGTGGCGGTGGCGCACCTGGAGAGGAGACGGGCATGAAAAGCGCGCGAGGGCTGGCCCTAATCCTATTGTGCGGTCTGTTTCTGACCGCGCTGCTGGCGGACGTGTTCGCGCCCTCCCGCTACGACGAGCAGTTCCGCGACGATCTGAATGTCCGGCCCAGTCGCAAATTCCCGCTGGGAACCGACGATCTGGGCCGGGACCGGCTGTCGCGCCTGCTGTACGGGGCGCGAGTGTCGCTGTCTCTGGCCCCCGCCGCAGCCCTGGTTGCCACGCTGCTGGCCGGAGCGATCGGGCTGGCCGCGGGGATGCAGGGAGGCCTGTTCGAGCGCGCCGTGGTGCTGTGCTCGGACCTGTTCCAGTCCCTGCCCTGGTTCTTCCTGCTGCTGACGGTGCGGGCGCTGCTGCCGCTGAATGTCCCGCCGCTGGCCTCGCTGGCGGTAACCTTCGCGGTGCTCAGCCTGCTGGGTTGGGCGGGGCCGGTGCGGGTGGTGCGGGCCGGCGTGCGGACGATTCGGGAGTCGGACTACGCTTTGCAGGCGCGGGCGCTGGGCTGTTCCCGATGGCGCCTCTTCTTCGTGCACCTGGCGCCCAACCTGCGACCGGTGCTGCTGGCGCAGTTCTGGATCTCGGTGCCGGTCTTCATCCTAGCGGAGGCAAACCTGAGCCTGCTGGGTCTGGGCGTGGCTGAACCGCTGCCGTCGCTGGGCTCGCTGCTGCGGGAACTGGAGAATTACTCGTCGCTGCCCGAGCGGCCCTGGATTCTGGCTCCGGCGTGCCTGCTGACGGCGGTCATGGTGTGTTTCCACTTGCTGGTTCCAAGGGAGGACCGCATCGGATGAAACGGATTCCGTTCGCGCTGTTCCTGCTTCTGGCTCCGGTCCTGTGGCCGCAGTCCGGCGGCACGCTGCGCATGTGCGTGCGCGCCGAACCGAAGACCTTCGACCCTCTGCTGGTGGCCGACGAACCCTCGGAAACCGTGCGCTACCTGACCGGCGGGGTGCTGATCCGGCTGAACCGGAAGACCCAGGCGCTGGAACCCGCCCTGGCTTTGAGCTGGAAAGTGACCGAGGGCGGACGCCGCATCACCTTCCAGCTTCGCCCGGGCGTGCGGTTCTCGGACGGAACGCCGTTCGGCGCCGCCGACGCCGCGGCCACCCTGCGGAGGCTGTTCGACCCGGCGGTTCATTCGCCGACGGCGGATCCGTTCCGCGCCGGGGAGGGCCGCGCGGTGGTCGAGACGCTTTCCCCCGCCAGCGTGTCGGTGCTTTTGTCCGCGCCGGTGGCCGGCCTGGAGGCGTTGTTCGACCAGGTGGCCATCGAGCCCGCTCGCGGGAACGCGGCCGCTAAGGTCACGCTGGGCCCGTTCCACCTGGCCGAATACAAGTCCGGGCAGTACATCCAGCTCCAGCGCAACCCGCACTACTGGAAGCGGGACGCCAAGGGGCGCGCGCTGCCCTGCCTGGACGCCATCCGGATCGACATCCAGCCCAACCGGGAAATCGAGCTGCTGCGCTTCCGGCGCGGCGAGTTGCACCTCATCAACAAGCTGGATGCGGAGATGTACGAGAGGCTCTCGGGGGAGGCGCCGCAACTGGTGCGCGACGCGGGCGTATCGCTGGAATCCGAGCAGATGTGGTTCAACCAGGTGGCCCAGGCGCCCTTGCCGGAATACAAGAAGGCCTGGTTCGGCTCGCGCGAGTTCCGGGCGGGGGTTTCGCAGGCCATCAACCGCCAGGACCTGTGCCGGATCGTGTTCCGCGGCCGGGCGCATCCAGCCGCGGGTCCGGTGTCGGCTGCCAACCGCTTCTGGTTCAACCAGTCGCTGAAACCGCACGCCTGCAATCCCCCGGAGGCGCTGCGGCTGCTCCAGCGGGCCGGCTTCCGGATGCAGGCGGGCGTTCTTTCGGACCGGGCCGGAAACGCGGTGGAGTTTTCGGTGATCACCAACTCCGGCAACAAGCAGCGGGAAAAGATGGCGGCCCTGATCCAGCAGGACTTGAAGAAGATCGGCATCCGGCTGAACGTCGTGGCCTTGGATTTCCCGAGCCTGATCGAGCGCATCGCGCGCACCTGGAATTACGAAGCCTGCCTGCTGGGATTGGTCAACGTCGACCTCGACCCCAACGGGCAGATGAACGTGTGGCTGAGCTCGGCGAGCAACCACCAGTGGAACCCCAGCCAGGCCTTTCCGGCGACACCCTGGGAGGCCGAGATCGACCGGCTCATGAAGGGGCAGGCCGCCACGGTGGACAACGCCAAGCGCAAGACGCTGTTCGATGCGGTGCAGAAGATCGCCTGGGAACAGGCGCCCTTCTTGTACCTGGTCAACCGGAACGCGCTGGCCGCGGCGGCGCCGGAGGTCGGAAACCTGCAAGTCTCGGCGCTGCACCCGCAAGCGTTTTGGAACGCCGACGAGCTGTGCCTGAATCCGCGGCCGCGAGCGAAAGGACGATGACCGGCGACTCACCCTTGCTCAGCGTCTCCCTCAGCGTGGATTATCCGCGCAAGCCGGGAGTGCTGCGCAACGCCTGCCTGTCGGTGGCCCGGGGCGAGACGGTGGCCCTGGTGGGGCAGAGCGGCTCCGGAAAGAGCACGCTGGCGCTGGCCCTGCTGCGGTTGCTCGACGTGCGCGGGGCCCAGGTGCGCGGCCGGCTGCGGTTCGACGGCCGCGACCTGCTGGCCGCCTCCGAGCGGGAGATGCGCCGGATTCGGGGGCGGGAGATCGGCCTGGTGCTTCAAAGCGCGCTTTCTTCTTTGAATCCCCTGCTGCCCGTCGGCATCCAACTGCGCGAGGCGTGGCTGGCCCACTGCGACCGCCAGGGGAGCGCCGCCGAGCGCCGCGAGCGCTGGAACGAGCGCCTGGCGCAGGTTCTGCGCGAGGTCAGCCTGCCGGCGGAAGCCGGCTTCGTCAAGCTCTACCCTTCCGAGTTGAGCGTGGGCCTGGCGCAGCGGGTGCTGATCGCCATGGCGGTGCTGCACCGGCCGGCGCTGCTGATTGCCGACGAGCCGACCAGCGCGCTGGACGTCATCACCCAGGCGGAGATCCTGCGGCTGTTCTCGGAGTTGAACCAGCGGCACGGCACGGCCATCCTGTTCATCTCTCACGACCTGTTGTCGGTTGCGTCGCTGTGCCACCGGGCGGCCATCTTGAAAGACGGCGAGATTGTGGAAACCAATTCGACCTCGGAGATCTTCCAACGCCCCAGGCACCCGTACACCCGGGATCTGATTGCGGCTTTGCCACAGCTTCCCGCCGGCCGTTGTTTGGAAGGGAGTGGCCGGCCATGCCCATAAGAGCCAGAGTTTACATCGCCACCATCGTGCTGGCCGGCTCCGCCGCGCTGGCCAGGGAGCTGGCCCAGTGGACTTGCCCGAGACCGGCCCTGTTCGGCACTTTTCTGCTCATCGCCGTATTGTCGTCGCTTTTCAAGGTGAGCCTGCCGGGCATCAAGGGAACCATGTCGATGAGCTACATCTTCCTGATGCTCAGCGTGGCGAACCTGGGTCTGAGCGAGACACTGATCATCGGTCTGGCGACCACCCTGGCGCAGTCCTTCTGGAAGTACCGGGAACGCCCGAAAGCGGTTCACGTGCTCTTCAACAGCGCCAGCATCATCATCGCGTTGATGGGCGCTTACGGGGCGTTCCACTCGGCGATCGTGACGCGCATCCTCGCGCTGCCGGTGGCGCAGGTGTTCCTGTCCGCCGCGGTGTACTTCTTTCTGAACACCTGGTCGATCGCCCTGGTGATCGCCCTGACGGGCCAGGGACAGGTGCTGGCGATCTGGAAATCGTCTTACCTGTGGTCCTTCCCGCATTACCTGCTGAGCGCATCGATTGTCGCCGTGGTGGAGGCACTGGGTCCAAAACTCGGAGCGCAGGTGTTCATCATCGTCCTGCCCGTGGCGTATGTGGTTTTTCGGTCCTACCGGCTGCACGTCATGCGGCTGGAGGAAGAGAAGGCGCGGGCCGAGGAGGCCCGCCGGCACGCCCAGGAAATGTCGGCCCTGCACTTGCGAACCATTCATTCCCTGGCACTGGCGATCGAAGCCAAGGACGAAACCACGCACGACCACCTGCAGCGCGTGCAGGTCTACGCGCTGGAGATCGGGCGCGAGCTCCTGCTGACGGAAGTGGAGATGCAGGCGCTGCAAGCGGCGGCGATTCTGCATGACATCGGAAAGATCGCCGTGCCCGAGTCCATCATTTCCAAGCCCGGCAAGCTGACGCCCGAAGAGTTCGCGAAGATGAAGATCCACCCGGTGGTGGGCGCCGAGATCGTCGAGAACGTGGGGTTTCCGTACGCGGTGGCGCCGCTGGTCCGCGGTCACCACGAGAAATGGGACGGCTCCGGATACCCGGACGGCCTGAAGGCCGAGGAGATCCCCATGGGCGCCCGCATCCTGTCGGCGGTGGACTGCCTGGACGCGCTGGCTTCCGACCGCCAGTACCGGCGCGCCCTGCCGCTGGAGAAAGCCATGGCTGTGGTTGTGGCGGACTCCGGCAAGAGTTTCGACCCGCGAGTGGTCGAGGTCTTGCAGCGCCGGTTC
Source organism: Acidobacteriota bacterium (assembly GCA_016213755.1). Taxonomy (GTDB): domain Bacteria; phylum Acidobacteriota; class Terriglobia; order Bryobacterales; family Bryobacteraceae; genus JACQZT01. Next base: position 7,761 of record JACQZT010000257.1, read on the forward strand.
CTGGAACTGGAACAAAAGGCCAGGGAGGCGCCGACCGTCCAGCCCCCGGTTTTGTCCATCGACTTGAGAGTCGAGCGCGGCGCGGCTCCCGCCACCGGCTACGCCGGCGGGAACGTGGAAGGCGCCACGACCGGCAGCGACGATGGCAGCGCGCTGATCGTCCAACTGGCGGCGGCGCACAAGCAGCTTCAGGGACTGGATGAGCTATCGGCGGAGTTCGGCCGGACCGTCACTCCCGACGAGTTGCTCGGGGCTCTCGAACAGCGCCTGCGCGCGTGGGCGCCCTTCGATTGCTTTGCCGTCTACGTCCGCCACGGGGACCACCTCCGCCCCGCTTTCGTGCGCGGCGAGCACGCCGACCTGTTCGCGCACCTGGAGATTCCCGTGGGCCACGGGCTGTCGGGCTGGGTGGCGGAGAACCGCAAGCCGATGCTGAACGGCAACCCGTCGGTGGAGCCCGGCCGGCTGAGCGAGGATCCGCGCTTCGCGGCGCTGCGCTCGGGACTGGCGATTCCCTTCGAATCGACCGACGAAGTTCTGGGCGTGCTGGCGCTCTATCACCGGGACCGTGACGCTTACACGGCCAACCACTTGCGATTGCTGATGGGAATCCGCTCGCGCCTGGCGCCGGCGCTGGAGACCGCGATCAGCCACCAGGCGTTCCGCAGGTCCGCCCGGACCGACGAGCTGACGAATCTGCCGAACCCGGCGGCCTTGGTCCTGATGCTGGACAGCGAGATCGCCCGCTGCCGGCGCTCGAACTCCGGACTGGCCGTGGTGGCGGTGGAACCGGACGGGCCCTGGTCCCAATCCCAGCGGCTCTCGATCTCCGCCGCGCTTCGGGAGAGCGGCCAGCGATGGGACATTGTCGCTCGAACGGCCGGAGAGGGCTTCGATGTGGTGCTCTCCGTTCATGGCGCGGCGGCTCTCAACCGTCGCGTACAGAAGCTGAAGGAAACCGTCGAGCGGGCGCTGACGGAAATCTCGCCCGACGGCCGGCTGTCGGTCCGCTTCGGCGAGGCGTCCTTTCCCGCCGACGCCGCCAACTCGGTGCAGCTTCTCGCGCTGGCGCACGAGAGAGTTGGCACGCCCAGGCAGGCCACCGCGGGGCTTCCGGTGCTGCTAGACGCCGTCCGGAAAGAGCGGGGCATCGACGCCTCCGCCCCCGACAAGCACTGAATCGAAGCCGCGTTCCTGGTATGCTGTCCGTTTCGAGCCGCGGAGGTTTCGCCGATGCTATACGAACAGCAGATCCTGGAACGGCGCGAGCGGGCGCGCAACGTCATCGCCCGCATCCTGGAACGGCCCGCCAGCCCGCCCTTCGGCGACTATCGGGTGAAGTCCGTCAGCGGGAAGACCTATCGCGTGGCGATGCGCGGTCCCGGCCTGTTCGAGAACTTCTGCTCCTGTCCGGATTTCGCGGTCAACACGCTGGGCACCTGCAAGCACATCGAGGCCCTGCTGCTGCGGATCCGGAAGCGGCACGGAAAGGCCCTGGAGCGGAAGGAATTCCAGCGCACGCGCGCCTCTATTTCGCTGCAGTATGGCGACAGCCTGGACGTGCGCCTGCGCCTGCCGGGGTCGCCTTCGCCGGCTCTGCGGGCTCTGAGCGAGCGCTACTTCGATTCCGAGGGCTTGTTGCGGCGGGAGCACTTCCGCCAGTTCGCGCAGGTGCTGGAGGACTTGCGCGGACTGGACGACCAGGCGGTGGTCTATACCGACGTTTTGGAGTACATCCAGCGCGAGAACGAAATCGGCGAGGGATTGGAGCTCGAAGAGAAACTGCTGGCCGCCGCCCGCCGGGGCCAGGATCCGCTGGAGGGGGTCCTCAAAACCAAGCTCCTGCCCTACCAGGTGCGCGGCGCGCTGTTCGCCGCCTGCCGCGGGCGCGTGGTCCTGGCCGACGACATGGGCCTGGGCAAGACCATCCAGGCGCTGGCCGCCGCCGAACTGTTGCGCCGCCGGAGAGGAATCGAGCGCGTGCTGGTGATCGCGCCCGCATCGGTCAAGTACCAGTGGAAGACCGAGATCGAGAAGTTCACCGATCTGTCCGCGCAGGTCGTCGACGGGCTGCTGCCGCAGCGCAAGCGGCTCTACGCCTCGCCCGCGTTCTTCAACCTGACCAGCTATGAGCTGGTCCTGAAGGACCTGGAGCTGATGCACGAATTCCGGCCGGATCTGATCATTCTCGACGAGGCGCAGAGAATCCGGAATTGGGCCACCGCGACGGCGCGCACCATCAAGCAGCTCAAGAGCCGTTACGCGTTTGTGCTGACCGGAACGCCGCTGGAGAACAAGCTGGAAGAGCTGTACTCGGTAGTGGAATTCGTCGACGGCCGCCGCCTCGGTCCCGCGTTCCGCTTCCTCCAGGAGCACCGGATGGAGGACGAGAAGGGCCGCCTGCTGGGGTACCGGGGGCTGGATCGCATTCACCAGCAGCTCGATCCGATCCTTCTGCGGCGGACGCGAAAAGAGGTCCTGACCGAGCTTCCTCCGCGCACCGACCAGATTTTTCGCGTGCCCCTGACGCCCGAACAGGCCGAGCCCTACGGCGAGCAGAGCGACATCCTGGCCGGCCTGATGCGCAAGTGGGAGCGGCAAGGCTGGCTCTCGGAAATCGACTTGCGCCGCATCACCTGCTGCCTCCAGAACATGCGCATGCTGTGCAACTCCACCTTCCTGTTCGACAAGCAGACCCATCATTCTCCCAAGCTGGAGGAGTTTCGCGAGATCATCCGCGAGCTGGCGCTGGAGGAAAACCGCAAGGTGGTCGTGTTCAGCGAATACGAGCGAATGACTTTTCTGGCGGGCGAAGAGTGCGGGAAGCTTGGGATCGGTTTCGTCTCTCTCCACGGCGGCGTGCCGACTCAAAAACGCGGCGCCCTGATCTCGAAATTCCGGGAGGAAGCCGGCTGCAAAGTGTTCCTGTCCACGGATGCGGGCGGAGTGGGGTTGAACCTGCAAGCCGCCTCGGCGGTGGTCAACTTCGAGCCGCCCTGGAACCCAGCGCGCCTGGAACAGCGGATCGGCCGGGTGCATCGCATGGGCCAATCGCAGCCCGTCCAGGTGATTCACTTCCTGACCAACGGCAGCATCGAGGAGCGCGTCTGGGAGACTCTGCGCCTGAAGAAATCGCTCTTCGCCGGAGTCTTCGACACCCCGACCGCGGAGGTCAGCTTCGCCGCGCTGGGCAAGAAGAGCGCCTTCGAGGCAGTCAAGGAAATCTTCGCCGAACAGCCCCCGCGGCCGAAACCCGCGGCCGAGGCCAAGCCGCCGCAAGCGCCGCCCGCCGCCGCGCCGGCGCCGGCGCAAGTCCTTCAAGAGGCGGCCGCGGGCTTCCTCGAAGCGGGAGTCCGGTTCCTGGAATCGCTGGCTTCGGGAGCGGGCGCGGAGAATCCGGTGGAGCGCATCGTCTCGGCCGTGTTCCGAAAGGACCCGCAGAGCGACCAGCCGGTGCTGGCCATCCCGCTCCCGGCATCGGTCACCCGAGAACGGCTGGCGGGGGCGCTGGCCGGGCTTCTCGGCAGAGTCACGCGCAAGGCGTAGGGACCGCTGGGAAGCAGCTACTCCAACCGCTCACGCCACAACAGCATTGCGTTCTACTCGCCGGTCTCTTGGCGCGCGGGCGGAATCCGGTCGTCGAATGGGTCTTCCAACTCCGACAGCCAAACGGTTTCAGGGGGTTCGGACTCGAAATCGGGATCGAAATCAGGCTCGAAAACGGACTCGAAATAGGACTCGAAATCGAGCTCGGGTTCGGGCTTGGGAGACGGCGGCTTGAAGGGCGCGGCCTGGGCCCGCTTTCCGGTCTTCTTCTCGTACAGGTGGCGAACCCACGCCGCGACCGGCGCCTTCCACGGCTGACTGCGGTTGGGAATGTTCTTGATGAGGCTCTTGGGTTTGAAGCCCAGTTCCTTGGCCATCCGCACATCTTCGGCGGACAGCCGGCAGAGCTTCTTGGCCCGAGCCCATTCAGCGTCGTGCTGCACGTCTTCATGAAATCACAAAGCGGTCCAAACTTGACAGGGCTTTCCCGATGTCAGAGAATCGTCGAACACCCTTTATTTCACTGGGAGGCCGTAGTGTTGAGAAACATCCTGCGAGTTTCGGTTTCGCTGGCGGCTTTGCTTTTTGCCGCCGGATCGGTCGTGGCTCAGGAAACCCGCGCCACTTTGAGCGGCACTGTCAGCGACTCGTCCGGCGCCGTGATTGTGGGCGCCGCGCTGAAACTGGCCAACGCGGCCACCGGCGTGGTGTTCCCCGCTACCACCAACAGCGCCGGGCAGTACCGGTTTCTGTTCGTGAACCCCGGCACGTACAAGCTGACCGCCGAAATGGCGGGCTTCAAGAACTTCGAGCGCGACAACATCCAGTTGCAGGTGAGCCAGTCGGCCACCATCGATGTCAGCCTGCAAGTGGGCACGCGCGCCGAGACGGTGACGGTCTCCACCGAGGCGCCGCTGCTGGACACCGAGAAAGTGGACCGCGGCGTGGTCATCGACAAGCGGCGCATCACCGACCTGCCGCTCAACGTCCGCAACCCGATCATGCTGGCCAGTTTCTCGCCCGGCATCGTGCAGACCGGCGGCCAGGCGCACCTCAACCCGTTCTCCAACAGCGGGATTTCGTCCTGGTCGGTGAACGGCGGGCTGAACAACAACACCGAATTCCTGATGGACGGAGCGCCCAACAACGCCTACTCGGGACGCGAGAACCGCATTGCCTATGTGCCTCCCGCCGACGCGGTGGAGGAGTTCAAGGTGATGACCGGCGTGTACGACGCGCAGTACGGCCGCACCGGCGGCGGCGTGGTCAACGTCTCGGTCAAGAGCGGAACCAATGCCTTTCACGGTTCGGCCTACGAGTTTCTGAAGCGCACGGCGCTGAACGCGAACACGTTCTCCAACAACGCCAAGAAACTGCCGCGCGCGGGCGCCTCGCTCAACCAGTACGGCTTCACCGTTGGCGGGCCGGTGCGCATACCGAACCTGTACAACGGCAAGGACAAGACGTTCTTCTTCTTCGCCGGCGAGGCCTACGGCGAGGATTTGCACTATCCCAACGAGTCGATCGCCTCGGTTCCGACCGTGGAACAAAAGCGCGGCGACTTTTCCAAAACCTTCGACAACGCCGGCCGGCTCATGACCATCTACGACCCGATGACCGGGCGTTTCGAGGGCAGCCGGTGGGTGCGCAGCCCCTTCCCCGGCAACGCGATTCCGGCGGGCCGCATTAATCCCACTTCGGCGAAAATCGCCTCCCTCTACCCGGACCCGAACTCGTCCACGCCCGGCTCGACGCCTTGGCAGAACAACTTCGTGCTCTCGCCCAACCGCGGGCGGTTCGATTTCCAGAACTACACCGCGCGCGTCGATCACCAGTTCAACTCCCGGCACCGCATGTACGGGCGCTGGTCGTGGAACCGCCACGAATCGCTGCGCATCAAGAACGCCATTCCCAGTTTCGGCGCCGACTGGCAGACCGGCGGCAAGACCAACAACGGCATCGTGCTGGACTGGGTCACCACGGTCAGCAGCTCCATGGTCTTCAACCTGCGGGCCTCGCTGATGCGCTGGCAGGAGGACCTGCCGGGCTATCCCTTCGATTTCGATGCCACCCAGTGGTGGCCCAAAGCCACCGTGGCGCAATTGCCCATTCAGGCTCGCGGCGGCACGCGCAGCTACCCAACCGACGTCCTGTTTTATCACAAGACGGCGCAGTTGCCGGGCGCCAAACGGGTGCCCTACATCGATGTGCAAAGCTACCGTTTTCTGGGTTCGAACAGCTACCTTCTGGAGCCCACCAACGTTTTCAGTTTGCAGCCCAACCTGGTTTGGATCCGCAGGCGGCACACGGTGAAAGCGGGACTCGATTTCCGCGTGACGCGATTCACCCAGCAGCAGCCGAACTACGCCGCCGGCCGCCTGAACTTCGACCGCGGCTTCACCCGCTCCGATTACCTGGTGCAGGACGCCGTCAGCGGCAACGCCGTGGCCAGCTTGCTGCTTGGCTACCCGGCTTCGGGCCTGATCGACAACAACGTCTTCCCCTATTTCCAGACGCTGTACTATGCGCCCTGGGTGCAGGACGACATCAAGCTCACCCGCAAGCTGACCATCAACCTCGGTCTGCGCTGGGACCTGAACCTGCCGCTGACCGAGCGGTTCAACCGCATCAATCGCGGTTTCCTCGCCGGCCAGGTGAATCCCATTTCGGCGCGCATCGACCAATCCAAGTTCCCGGGCTACAAGGCGAAGGGCGGCATCGGCTTCGGGGGCGTGAACGGGATGCCCCGCTCGCCCTTCGACAACGACCGCAACAACATCCAGCCGCGCGTGGGCGCGGCGTACCAGTTGACGCCCAAAACCGTGCTGCGCGGCGGCTGGGGCATTTTCTATCTGAGCCCCGTCTCGCGCGGCGCCAACAACGGCTTCAGCCTGAGCACGCCGGTGGTGGCGACGCTGGACAGCGGCCGAACGCCCACGGCCCTGGCATCGGATCCCTTTCCGGCGGGAGTGCTTCAGCCCACCGGCTCCCGGCTCGGCATGGAGACATTCCTGGGCCAGGGACCGAACTTCTCCAACACCGGGGCGCGCGTGCCCTACGTGCACCAGTTCTCCTTCGGCTTCCAGTGGCAGTTGCCGTTCAATATGACGGTGGATGTGTCCTACGTCGGCTCGCGCACGCGGTCCGCCCTGGTGAGCAAGGCGTTTAACGAGATCTCTCTCGAAGCGCTCGCGCTGGGCGACTCGACCAAGGGCGGCAACCCCAACTACCTGAACGAACGGCTGCCGAATCCGTTCGAGAACCTGATGCCGGGCACGTCGCTGAACACCAACACGGTGAGCCGCCAGCAGCTTCTGCGGCCCTATCCGCAGTTCTCCGGCTTCGACATGCTGGACCGCAACGAGGGGCGCACCTGGTACAACGCGTTCCAGCTTGCGCTCGAAAAGCGTTACTCGCACGGTCTCACCGTGGCCGCCACCTACACCTTCTCGAAGAACATCGAGGCGCTGAGCTACCTCAACGCGCAGGACGCCGCGCCGGGACGCACGCTGACCGCCTGGGACCGCCCGCAGCGGGTCACCATCGCGCCCATGTACCAGCTTCCCTTCGGCCCCGGCCGGCGGTTTATGAACTCGAGCCACCCGGTGCTGAGCCGGCTGGCGGGCGGCTGGCAGGTGGTGCTCACCAGCATCATGCAGTCCGGCGCGCCGATGAGCATGCCGGGCAACGTGTATCTGCTGGGCGACCCGCGCCTGGAGAATCCCGCCTGGGACCGGATGTTCAAAACCGGTGTCATCGACGCCAACGGGACCGTCCGCAACGTCCTGCCGGGCGAGCAGCCGGTATATCAGGTTCGCCAGTCCTTCACGCTGCGCACAACGCCGCTGCGTTACGGGAACCTCCGCAACCAGTGGGGCACCACCTTCGACTTCTCGGTGATCAAGGACGTGCGCGTGCGCGAGGGCTTCAAGGCGCAGTTCCGCGTGGAAGCCTTCAACGTCCTGAACACGCCGGTGTTTTCGGCCAACCCGGACCTTACGCCCACGTCGGTGAATTTCGGGAAGCTGTTCCGCGACAACGGGCAGTCGAACGGTCCCCGGATCGTGCAGTTGGGGATCCGGCTCGAATTCTAAGTGCGACCGTGAGGGAGCGTCGAAACCTCGTCAGCCTGACCTATCCGGGTTTCCAAAAACCCGGGCAAGTCAGGCTGACGAGGTTTTTAGAAGGGGAGGGCCAGGTAGTCGCGGGCGTTTTGGTAGCAGATGTTGCGCGCCAGGACGCCGACGCGGCCGTAGTCGGCGGGCAGTTCGCCGTTCTCGATGTCTTCCCCCAGCAGGTTGCAGAGCGTGCGCCGGAAGTACTCGTGGCGCGGGTAGGACATGAAGGAGCGCGAATCGGTGAGCATGCCGATGAAGCGCGCCAGCAGGCCGGCGTTGGACAGCGCGTTGAGCTGCCACTCCATGGCTTCCTTCTGGTCCAGGAACCACCAGCCGCTGCCGAGCTGCATCTTGCCGGCCACCGAACCGTCCTGGAAGTTGCCGATCATGGTGGCCAGCGTGTAGTTGTCGGCCGGGTTGAGGCTGTACAGAATCGTCTTCGGCAGAGCGTTCTCATCGTTGAGCCGGTCGAGGTAGGCGGCCAGGGCCTCGACCTGGGGCCAGTCGCCGATGGAATCGAAGCCGGTGTCGGGACCGATTTCGCGAAAGGCGCGCGAATTGACGGCGCGCCGGGCGCCCAGGTGCAACTGTTTGGTCCAGCCCTTTTCGGCGTCCAGGCGGCCGAAGAAGAGCATCAGGAAAGAGGCGAACTTGGCTTGCTCGCCGCGAGTCGCGGCCTTGCCCGAGCGCGCCTTGTCGAAGATCCGGGACGCCACGGCGTGAGTGCAGAAATCCGAGTAACAGCAGTTCAGGCCGTGGTCGGAGAGCCGCGCGCCCAGCTTGTGGAAGTCGTCGTGGCGCTTGCGCAGCGCGTCGAGCAGGTCCGCCAGGCGCGTAACGGAGACGCCGCTCACCGCCTCCAGACGGGTGAGCCATTCCTTAAGAACGGCGGGCTGATGAACGTTGAACGCCGGGTCCGGTCGGAAGGCCGGAAACACGCGCGTCTCCAGATCCGAGGCCGCGATGGCCTGGTGGTGCGCCAGCTCGCCGGCCGGGTCGTCGGTGGTGCACAGCGCCCTGACTTTGAACTTCCGCAGGATGCCGTGCGCGCTCAGATCCTCTCCCGCCAGCGCCTGGTTGGCCCGAGACCAGATGGATGCCGCAGTCGATTCGTCGAGCAGCTCGTCGATGCCGAAGTAGCGCTTCAACTCCAGGTGGGTCCAGTGGTAGAGAGGATTGCGCAGGGTATTGGGGACCGTGCGGGCCCAGGCCAGGAACTTTTCGTAGGGAGCGGCGTCGCCGGTGCAGACGCGCTCGGGGTTGCCGTCGGCGCGCATGGCCCGCCACTTGTAGTGGTCGCCCTCGAGCCAGATCTCGGACAGGTTCTGGAAGCGGCGGTTCTCGGCCACGTCTTTTGGAGGCAGGTGGCAGTGGTAGTCCAGGATCGGCTCGTCTTCGGCGTACTCGTGATACAGGCGGCGCGCGGCCGCGCTGGTCAGAAGAAAATCGTCATGAATGAAGGGCATTAAGACTTGGTCTCTCTCTTTCCATTCTAGTGCCCGTCGGAACATCACGATACCAGCCCGGCATGACCGCTCCCTGAGGACCTGTCGAATTCTCAAAATCGTGGCGCCGGATTGAGCGACGCGAGCCGGGCGGGGGGCCGCCATTCTTCCGGGAGCACCGGCACGCCAACTTCTCTCACAATCGGCGGATCGGGGTCCCAACGGCGAAGACTACCTCAGAACCTTTCGCGTGGTGGACGCGGTGTACGAGCCGGCCGCGCGCGTGAAACTGGCGGGGCAGGCGCTTAGCACTGCTACAAGCGCCGCAGCCGAATGCGGACCCGTTCTCCGGAACGATGCAGGACGAGTATGAACGGCGAGATCACGTCGACGCCCAGTTCGAGGAGTGCCGCAAGGGTCCGGTTGGTGAACTCGGGCCGAATGTGACCGGGCCGCAAGTAGACGATCCCGCAGATGTCTTGGCTCGCTGCCACCGCCAAGGCGCCGAAATCCGAGTCGTGAGTCAAGACGACCCGACCGGATTCGAGAGCCGTCCTCAGGATTTCGGCGTCCGGCGCGCCGGACAGACCGGTTTCCTGGACGGTGAGGACGTCGCAGCCCGCTGAACGCAGAAAGGCGGTGGCCTGGGGATGTATGTTCTCATCCGCGAGGAAGCGACAATCGGCAGGCTTCAACGCGGGATCTCGACGTCAAACAGCGACTCATCCTTAAGGAACCGGCTGGCATAGCGCAGCGCGGCTTCAATGTCCTCGCCGGTCAGGTGAGGATAGGCCTCCAGGATGGTTTGCTTTGTCGCGCCGCTCGCCATCAGCTCCAGCAGGAATTCGACGCTGATGCGCGTTCCGCGGACACAAGGCTTGCCCCCCAGGATGGCGGGGTCACAGACAATGCGGCTGGCCATCAAGTCTCCTGAATCCAATCCTAGCACTCCGCCCCCGTTATTCCTGCCGCAGCGCCGTCATGGGGTCTACCCTGGCCGCCCGGCGCGCGGGCAGAATGCAGGCGGGCAGCGCCACGGCGGCCAGCGCCAGCGGAGCCAGGACGGCGACCGCCGGGTCGCCGGGGCGGACGCCGTAGAGCAGCGATCCCGCCAGGCGCGCCGCGGCGAGGGCGGTTGGCATTCCGATCGCCAGGCCGCAGAGCGCCAGCTTCGCGGCGTGCCGGGCCACGGCGGCGGAGATGTCGGCGCCGCGCGCGCCCAGCGCCATTCGCAAACCGATCTCGCGTTTCTTTCGCGATACGCTGTAAGCCATCACGCCGCCCAGGCCCAGCGTGGCCATCCCCAGGGCGAGAGCCGCGAAGCAGGTCACCAGGATCGTCATGTGGCGGGGCAGCGCCGTGTCCGCCGCCAGAGCCTCCTCCATCGTGCGCACCTGCGTGATCGGCAGATCGGGGTCCAGCGCGCGGACGACGGCTCGGGCCGCGGCGATAAACGGTTCCACCGGCGTGGCGGTGCGCAGGGCCACAAACTGCACCCAGGGATCCTGCGCGAACGGCGTGAAGGTTTCCGGCCGCACCTCCCGCGCGGGTCCGCCGAAGCGCAGATCGCCCGTCACGCCGACGATCCTCTGCCAGCGCCCGCTTCCCAGCCGCAGCCGTTTGCCAAGAGCGTTTTCGCCGCCCAGGAACCGTCGCACGAAGGCCTGGTTTACGATCGCCACCGGTTCGCCGTCCTCGCGGTCGGAAGCGCTGAAGCCGCGGCCGGCGTGCAGCGGGACACCCAGCGTGCGGAAATAGTCCGGCGTGACGTTGCGATTGCCGGCGGAGCGGTCCGCCCAGTCGCCGAGGTTCGCGCGGCCTTCGATCTCCACGTCCACGCTGGAGTAGGCGCCGCCCAAGGGAATGGCGTCGGCGGCGGCGGCCGAAACCACGCCCGGCAAGGCGGCCAGATCCGCGAGCAGTTTCTCGCAAAATCGAACCTGATCCGGTCCGTTCGGATAGCCGGACCTGGGGAGCGTCATGCGGAAGGTGAGCAGCCGGTCCGTGCGAAAGCCGAGGTCGGTGCGGAGCAGACGAGCGAAGCTCTTGACGAGAAGCCCGGCGAAAGTCAGAAGCACCACCGACAGCGCGATCTCCGCCACCACCAGGGCGTTCAGCGTCCGCCCCGCACCGCGGCCGGCCACCAGCGAGGCCCCGCTCTCTTTCAGCGCGTGCTGCAAGTCGCCGCGGGAGGCCCGAATGGCGGGCCAGGCGCCCGTCCCCAGGCCGGTGCATATAGCGATCAGAATGGTGAAACCAACCAGCGGCGGGCTCACCGACACCGCCGCGCCGAGCCCCATCCAGGCCGGCGCCACCGCGATGGCAAGCTGCACCAGCCAGGCGGCCAGCGCCAACCCGGCCGCCGTCCCGAGGAAGGACAGCAAGAGGCTTTCGGTGAGCAGGAGCCTGGCGATGCGCAGCCGGCCGGCGCCCAGCGCCAGGCGGATTCCCACCTCCTTGGCGCGTCCGATGCCGCGCGCCAGCAGGAGACTGGCCACGTTGCCGCAAGCCACCAGGAGCACGATCAGCACCGCGGCCGAAAACACCGCCAGCGCGGGGCCGAACTCGGCCAGCATTTTGCCGCGCAGACTTTGCACCCGCACGTCCCAGCCCGCGTGCGTGTCCGGATAGGCTTCCGCCAGCCGCCGCGCGATCCGGCTCATCTCGGCCTGGGCCGCTGCCACGGTCGCTCCCGGTTTAAGGCGCGCAAAGGCGTAGTATTGATGCTGCGCGCGGCCGTGATTGACATACGCAATGGGTGTCCAGTACTCGGCGAGGTGGCCCACATTGAACCGGAAGTCTTTCGGCATGACGCCGGCGATCCGGTACGGACGCCCATCCAGGGCCACGACGACGCCCGGAATGTCCGGGCGCGCGCCGAACTTTCGCACCCACAAGCCGTGGGAGAGCATGATCGCCCGTTCGCCTCCCGGCCGCTCCTCCTCGGGCGTAAACCGGCGGCCGAGGAACGGCTCCACGCCCAGCAGTTCGAAGAAGCCCGCGGAAACCGCTTCGCCCGTGATGCGCTCCGCCTCGCCCTGCCCGGTCAGGCTCATCTGCGAGAACTCGGTGTAGACCATCCGCTCGAAGACGCGGTTGGACGCTTGCCAGTCCCGGAAGTCCTCCTGGCCCGCGCCGGATTCTCCGCGCCGGACATGCACCGAACGGATCAGGACCAGCCGCTCCGGTTCGCGACCAGGCAGGAAACGCAGAAGCAAGGCTTCGCCCAGGGTGTAGACCGCAATGCCGGCGCCCACGCCCAGGGCCAGAGTCAGCAACGCCAAACCCGTAAAGGCGGGCGATTTGGTCAACTGGCGCCAGGCGTAACGGGCATCCGCCCGCAGGTCGGTCCACCACCGGACGCGGCGCTGGTCGCGGCACTGTTCTTCGAGCAGCGCCAAGCTGCCCAGTGCACGGCGCGCCGCCAGGCGGGCCTCCCGAGCCTCCAGGCCGGAGGCGATGTTCTCCCGCGTCAGTTGCTCGAGATGAAAGGCCAGTTCGCGCTGGAGTTCTCTGTCGGCGGCCTCGCCGCCGAATAACGACCGGAGGCGATGACGGACGACTCGCGGCAGCCGCATAATCTATGCCCGCTGAAGAAGTAGCTGCACGGCGGAGGAAAGCCGCTTCCAGTTTTCCATCTCCCGGTCGAGCTGCTTGCGGCCTTCGCGCGTCAGGGTGTAGAACTTGGCCTCGCGCCCCAGTTCCGTGTCCTTCCACTCGGCGGCGATCCAGCCCTGTTGCTCCAACCGGTGCAGGGCCGGGTACAGCGACCCTTGCTGCACCGACAGAACCTCATCGGAGAGAAGCTGGATGCGTTTAGCGATTCCCCAGCCGTGCATCGGCTCGCGCGCGACGGACTTGAGGATCAGCAGATCGAGCGTGCCTTGCAGCAGGTCGGAGGGCTTGGGCATCGGATACCTCGATCATCGACAATCATGCCTCGAACATCGGCACTTGTCAAGGCCTGTTTTGCCGTCCCGCCCGCTTAAGCGGGTTTCAGCGGGCCGAGCCACTCCAGTTGGCTCTTGATCCCCGAATGAAGTTTGTAGGTCTTGCGAACGGCTTCGAGTTTGGCGTTGCCGCGCAGCTCGATTTGCGCGAGGTCGTAGCGGCCGAGCCCGGCCTCGGCGCAATAGCGCAGGTAGCCGACCCAGTCGGAGTTGATGCCCATCGCTTCGACGCCCACGCGGTCCGCGGCAATGAAATCCGCCGAGGCGATGGCCACCTTATGGGCGACCGGCGTGCCGGTCACCGGGCCGTCGTTCTCCATGCCCTCGAAGCCGTCGATGAGGCAGGCGCCCCAGGCCGGTGCGAGCGCCTTGGCCGTGAGCGCCAGGTTGAGGTGCATCTGCCGGTGGCCGGCGTGGTACTTCCTCTTGTCGTGCCACTTTTCGGTCTCTTTGCGGCGGCTGTGCAGCGGCGCGCCCATGGCCATGTTCTTGACCGATAGCGTGGCCACCGCGTAGTTGTGGGTCTTCAGGATGGCCGAGCAGATCACGAACGCTTCGGGGTCGAACAGGCGCGCGGCCAGCCGCACCGGCGTGAAGTGCAGATTGGGGTCCACGATCTGCAGCGGCCGGAACGCGGCTTCCTCGTTCAGGTCCGCCAGTTGCACTTTCTGGGACCGGAATTCGCTCAGCAGCCGGTTGTAGAGGAATGTCTCGTAGCCCTGAAAAGTGTCCTCGCGGGCCGCTTCGGCAATGACGACCGGTCCCTTGAAGCGCGGAGCGAGATAGTCCAGAATCCCCCGGATTGCGTCGGCGTGGGTGGCCGCAAGCTGCCGCTCGACGGAGACGAAATTCGGTTTGATCAGGACGTACTTCTTGCGCTTGAGCCGCTCGCGGATGCGGTCGTCGATGGCGGCCAGCGCCGCGCTCACGTTTTTGCGCCGGTCCTCGCCCTGTATCAAGGCTACTGCGGAGCGGGCCGATGGTTCCGCGGCGCGACCGGACACAGCAACGCCGCCGCCTATGGCTAACAGTTCGCGTCGGGTCATGATGTCCGATTGTACAGCAGTGTCGCTACCACAGCAGCTTCAGACCGAACTGGATCTGCCGGGGAGCGTTGGCCTGCGAGCTGATCATGCCGTACGAACTGGAGGTCACGCTCGTGTTCGGACCGCCGAAGCGCGGCGTGTTGAAGGCGTTCAGGAACTCGCCGCGGAACTGCGCGCGCAGCCGCTCCAGAAGGCGAAAATCCTTGAACAGCGACAGGTCATGGCTGCGGATACCGTCCACGCGAACGTCCGGCAGGCGCGGCGAGACGTTGCCGAAGGTGAAAGGGGCCGGCTGGCTGAAGACGCTCGTGTCGAAGTAGCGGTTCAACCGTTGGTGCACCGGGCCGCTCAGCTTGGCGGATCTTCCGTTGTTGTTGGCGCGCAGGATTGGGTTGTAGATGCCGGCCGTGTTGCTCACGGAAATGCTGATGGGCGTGCCCGACTGGAATGTCGTGATGCCGTTGAACTGCCACTGGCCGATGGCCAGATCCAGCCATTTCGACCAGCCGCCGCCGAAGCGGCGGTTGCGCCCGAAGGGCAGTTCGTAGACATATCCCATAACGAAGCGGTGCGCCAGGTCCTGGTCCGACAGCGCCCGGCTGTCCCGGACATTGTAGCTGTTCTGGTGGCTCTGGCCTTCGTCCAGCATCTTGGCCCAGGTGTAGGAGCCTTCGAACGCCAGGCCGCGCGAGAGCCGCTTGTTGATGGTGGTTTGCAGAGAGTTGTACCAGGAGTTCGCGCCATCCTGATAGATGGGGTTGACGTTGGAAAACTGCGGATAAGGCCGCATCAACTGGCCGCGGCTCACCGTCGCCTGGCCGATGACGCCCGTGCCGCCCTTACCGAAAAACGGGTTGGGGACCAACTCATTCAGCCTCGTGCCCAGCGCCATGGCGGAGACCGGAAGCTGGTTCAGGCCGATGCCGCCTTCCTGGCTGCGGTTGAGATGGTAGCCGCGCGTGCCGACGTAGGCCATCTCGAGCAGCATCTGGAAGGGCAGCTCGCGCTGGATGTTGACGTTCATTTGCCGGGTCATGGGCGAAACCGTGTCCCGGGTCACCGCTTCGATGCTCTGGCCCAGTTGCGTCAGCAGTCCGGCGGAAGCGCCCGGAGGCGGAGGGAAGCCTTCGGGGAAGGGATTGCGCAGCAGGTTGAGCGGCGTCACGCCGTCCAGCGAGCTAATCATCGAATAGTCGCTGCGGAAGCCTTGCGTACCGATGGTTCCGGCCGCCGCCTGAAGCGAAGCGCCGTACAGGAACCCGAATCCGGCGCGGAGCACGGTCTTCGAATCCAACTGGTACGCCAGTCCGATGCGGGGTCCGAAGTTGTTCCAGTCGTACGGGAATTGCGTGCGCGCAACGCCGTTGCGGCCCAGGAACACCAGCCCTCCCGTCAAACCCGGCACGACGCTGGCCAGGGGCGACTGAGCGCCGGGATCGAAGTAGTTGGTGCGGTCGAAGCGCTCCGTGCGCGGCGTGTCCATGTCCCAGCGCAGCCCGATGCTAGCCGACAGCTTGGTGGTGATGCGCCAGTCGTCCTGGAGGTAGGCCGCATAGTAGAAGCTCTGCGTGGCGTCGTTCTTGTAGTTCTGGATCAGCGAGCCGCCGGCCGTGCCCAGCAGCAGCGAGGCCAGCCCGTTGCCCGCCGTGGCGGTGGCGCGCTGCGGATCGGGGCCGCGGGTCCAACTGGTGCTGAAATCGAAGGTGCCGGAGCTGCGCGAGGATTCGAAGACGTGGGTGCGGATCAGCCGCGTCTCGAAGCCGGTTTTGATGGTGTGCCGGCCCGAGATCTTGGTCAGCGCGCCCAGCCAGGTGTAGCTCATGAAGGCGTTGCGGCGGTGATCGCCCGCGCCCAAACCGACGTAGCCGCTGGCGCTGAGAACCGGGAAGCGCATGTAGTCGGCGGCCAGGTCGATGTACTTGGGCAGGCCCAGGCTGGAAGGAACAAAGCCGAGACCCTGGTTGTTATAGACGTACAGCGTGCGGGCGAATCCCGCGCGCGCGTTGAAGATCATGGTGGGACTGAGCGTGTTGGTGTAGTCGGCCACCGCTCCGTGCACGTGATCCTCCTCGACGATTCGGCCTTCGGCGATGGTCAGATCCTCGGGGAACGACTTGAGCGGAGACTGCTCGTTCAGCCGCGTCGAGTAGCGCGCGAAGAATCGCTGCCGGGCGGAGACGACCTGGTCGATGCGGTAATCGTGCTGGGTAATGTTGTTCTGAGCGGCGCCGCTCTGCGAGTAGTTGTCGGCGTTCGTGTAAGCGCGCCCGGCGGTGTTGGACTGCGGGTAGTACTTGATGACGTTGGGGGCGACGGGATCGAACATCGCGGCCGGAATGACGTTGCCGGGGAACGGGTCGCGCACAAAGGCCGAACCGCTGCGGCGGGTGGTGAAGGGATTGTAGACCTGCACCAGGGCGGGCTGGTTATTCACCAGGGTCATGGTCTGCGAGAAATCGCCGCGCCGTTCCAGGGCGGTGGGAACCGTGAAGGTGCGGTTGGCGAACGTGTTGGCGCGCAGGATCTCGAGCGAGGTCATGAAGAACGTGCGGTCGCGGCGGACGGGGCCGTTGAGCACATAGCCGGCCTGGCTGCGCTTGAAGCTGGCGAGCTGGCGCCCGCGCAGGTTGTCGAAGAAGTTGTTGGAATCCAGCACCGAGTTGCGCAGGAACTCGTACGCGCTGCCGTGGAACGTGTTGGTGCCGGACTTGAACACCACGTTGAGCACGCTGCCCATGCTGCGCCCGAATTCGGCCGAGTAATTCGAGCTCATCACCTTGAACTCTTCGATCGCGTCCACCGAGGGGAACACCGAGATGCCGGCGAAGCCGTTCACCGTGGCGTGCGAGGCCGTGACGCCGTCGATCAGCGTGTCCATCATGCGGGCGCGCGCGCCGTTGACCCCGTAGCGCATTTCGCCGTAGTTGTTGCCCACGTAGCCCGTGACGCCGGGCGTCAGAAAAATCAGGCTGTAGACGTTGCGTGTGTTCAACGGCAGGTTGACGATGGCCCGGTTGTCCACCACCTTGCCGAGCGCGGCGTTGGTGGTCTCCAGTTGGGCGGCCTGGGCCACGACGTTGACCGATTCGGCGAGCTCGCCCACCGTCAGGGTCAGGTCCAGCCGCACCTGCTGTTCCACCGCGACCCGGATGCCTTCCTGGCGGAACTTCTTGAAGCCCGGCGCCGTGGCTTCCAGGACGTAGTTGCCGGTGGTCAGCAGCGGCGCGGTATAGTTTCCGCCCCCGTCCGTGCGCGCCTCAAACCGCACATTGGTACCCGTATTGGTCGCCACGACGGCGGCGCCCGGAACCGCCGCGCCCGAGGGATCGAGCACGCGCCCGAGAATAGTACCAGTGATGGACTGGCCGAAGCACGTCAGGCTGAACCACAAGCTCAGTCCGAGTAGGTAAACGAGGACGGCTTTTCTCATGACTGGGGCATTATATCACCCAATCGAATGGCCTTCTGAGACAGACTAGATCGGGCGCCCGCAGAAAGCGCAGAACTTCGGCGCGCCGAGCAATTGTTTCCCGCAGAATGGGCAGAACGTGGTGCTCCCGGTTGCGGCCGGTGGAGGCGGTACGGGCTTGGCGGCGGGTGGCGACCAGGGAGCGGGTGTTGGAGCCGGGGGTGGCGGCACAACCGGCATCTGCGCCTTTGCCTGCGCTTTCGCGAAGTCCGCGAGGTTGATCCTGACCGTCTGCTGCGCCGAAAAGTCGGGCGGCTTGGGCGGCCCGGCAACCGTCAGCTCGGTCTGACCGCAAGAGATCACGTCGCCGTCGGCCAGCGAGGCCGGTTCGGCGATCCGGACGCCGTTCACCAGCGTGCCGTTGGTGCTGCCGAGGTCGGTGATCAGGCAGCCGTCCGGGGTCACCTGGATGGAGGCATGGCTGCGCGAAGCGGCGTCGTCGGGCAAGACGATCTCGCTCTGCGCGCCGCGGCCCAGGCGCATGGTATCGCGCAGCGTATACTTCTTCCCCAGGTCGGGGCCGTTGCGGACCGTCAGCGACCACACTGCCTTGGGAGGCTCCGCTTTCGGCGGCGGTGCGGCGGGCGGAGCCGGAGCGGGCGGGGGAGGCTGCGGCTCGACGGCCGGTGGCGGCGCAGTCCACCCGGAGACGACCGCTCCCAGGGGGATGGCGAACTCGAACGGCCGCAGCCCGTGAAACTCCGCGCCGCCGGCGCCGGGGCGGATGGTGAAGGTCAGCGTGCCGCCGCCCGCCGCCGGGTTCGTATTCTGCCAATTGCCCTCGAACATCCGGCCGGCGGAATCGAGTCCGATCTTCAACTCGTTCCCGGCGCCGCGGAACGTGAGCGCGCCGCGGCCGGTCTGCGCCGGTGCGGCCAGACTGGCCGACCAGCCGGTTCCCGCCGCGGCCAGGCCCAGCCCGGTCTGGAGCTGCCACAAAACGTTTTGAATGGCCTGCAGGCCGGGCCACAGCGTGTTGGTCGGCGCCAGGCTGGATTTGGCGGCCATCATCGCCAGGCACTGGCAGAAAGCCT
Source organism: Acidobacteriota bacterium (assembly GCA_016213755.1). Lineage (GTDB taxonomy): Bacteria > Acidobacteriota > Terriglobia > Bryobacterales > Bryobacteraceae > JACQZT01. The sequence goes on from JACQZT010000257.1 coordinate 26,369, forward strand.
CGATCGCCGCGGCATCCTGCCCCGTGACGCCGATCGTCACCGCCGGCGCCGCCGGCGGTGCGGGTGGTCCAAAAAGCTGGTCAAACTCCCCCATTTCTCCGATCTCCTATTTGCAGTGCGCCGTTTACCGTAAGAACGCAAATCCCGCCAGCAGCAGCGGCGAGAGAGCCAAACCGGCCACCACCGAGGCCACTCCGCCGACGATCAGCAAAATCGCGGACTTGCCGCCGTCGGCCGCGCTGATCTCGCGGATGGCCACCAGGCTGGTCGGAATACGCCACAGGCCGAGCAGCGCCCCCAGGACTGGAATGATCCCCAGAACGCCGGGCGATTGCGCATAGGCCAGCGCGCGAAAGATCTGGCCGAAACCGAGCTTCCACCCCACAATCGCCTGTGAGAGCGCCGACATCACCACCAGTGCCACCACCGTCGCCAGGATGCCGACTACGGCAGTGATCGTCATCATGACGAGCATGTAGCGGCCCAACACCCCGAAACTGAACAGCGATCCCAGCAGAGTGGAACCCACCGCCGAGAGGATGAACGGCAGGGCCAGCGCCAGGATCGCGGCGCCGTTGCCTCCCTCATCCAGGGCGGCCTGCCGGTACACGCGCCCGTCCAGAAACGCTCCGCGCAGCATCATTTCCAGCAGCCCCATGGGCGCTCCGGGCTTCGCCATGCCCAGCGACCGCGCTAGGTTCTCTCCGTAGCCGGCCACGGTGACCTGGAAATCCCACGGCTGCGGCGAGGCCGGCAACCCTCCGCCGGCCGGCGCTCCGTAAGCCGGCGCCGCCTGCGGCGGAGCGTAGTAGTTCGGCGGTGGAACGGCCTGGTAGGGAGGCGGCTGATACGGCGGCGGCGGCTGGCACGGAAGGGGCGCCGGCGGAGAAGGGGGAGGCGCGGCCGGAGCCTCCGGCAGAGGTTGCCCGCAGACTCCACAGAATTTCCCGCCGGTCTGCACCGGCGACCCGCACGCTGCGCAGAACATCTTCAACTGAGTGCCCTCCTGGCTAAGTCCACTCGATTATCCTGCGCGCGCCGAACACATTGCAAGTGGAATCTCACATGGGAGGGTGATGCCGCGCGCTCACCGGGATTCGTCCGGGTCCTCGCCGAGCAGGCGCTTTACCGAGGCCGGCAATGGAGGGATGTCCTGCCGTGCGATACGCCTAATCGAACCTGCGCGCGGCCTCGCCGATTATCTCCAGGTTCCGGCAAACTGCGTCATAGACCACCGGAACGCCCGGCCACATCGATTCGATGCCCGCCGTGTAATCGAGAATTCGATCGCAGCGCTCGCAAATGTGGGTCAGGCAGAGGCGCGGATCTTTGGCCGGCATAGCGTCAGAGCTTTACCGCTTCGGCGAGCACACGGTCGCGGATGCAGGGATGAATCGAGCGGCTTTCAACGATATCGATTCCGGTTCCCAGCAGGTCCCTGAGGTCGCCCAGAAACTCCGCGAGGTCGAAGATAGTGCGGCCGGAATCCAGGTCCACCAAAAAATCTGCGTCGCTGTCCGGCCGGTTCTCTCCCGTGGCTACGGACCCGAAGACACGGACGTTGCGGCAGCCGTGCATACCTGCAAGGCGGAGAATCTCGGCCCTTTTCTCTAGCTTCAGCGTGTCCAGCGTGACCATCCCGTCCTTCTCATTCTCCTTCCACCGGGGCCCTTCTTCCGGAAGTTCTCAGTTTCCCGCGCTCCTTTCAAGCGTGGCAGAATGGAGGCAAGTGGAGGTTTGTCCATGCACAAATCCTTTCTCGCAATCGGGCTGATGGCCGCTCTGGCCGTCGCGGCCCAGGCCCAGCTTCTGCGCCGGCCGACGGTGCGCGCCAGCGGACAGGCGACGGTTTCTTCCAAGCCGGATCAACTGCGGCTGAGCGTTGGCGTGACCACCCGGGCCGCCACCGCGCAGGAGGCGTCCGAGCAGAATGCCGCCCAGGCGACCAGGGTCATCGCGGCCCTGCAAAGGCTCGTCGGAACGACCGGTGAATTGAAGACCGTCGGCTACTCGGTGTCGCCGATTTACCGAAACTCGCCGGACGGCACGCAAACCATCACCGGCTACCAGGTCAACAACACCGTCGAGGTCACCACGAGCGATCTCTCGCTGGGCGGCAAGCTGATCGACGCCGGAATCCAGGCCGGCGCCACCAACGTGCAGAGTCTGCGGTTTTCGCTGAAAGACTCCGAACCGGTGCGCCTGGAAGCGCTGCGCCTGGCCACCTTGCAGGCCCGGCGGCGCGCCGAGGCCATCGCCACCGGCCTGAGCGCGCGCCTCGGACACGTGCTCTCCGCCGAAGAGGGCGGCTCGTCGGTGGCGGTCCCCATAGACACGCGCGCGCTGGCCGCGGCCGGCTCGACGCCCACCCCCATCGAAACCGGCATGGTGGACCTCACCGCCACGGTCACTCTGGAAATCGAGCTGATCTAGCTGGCCTGAACGCTCCCTGACGGTCGCGACTCGGTATCCGTTACCGAGCCGCTACTATGAGGGAGCGGCACCGGCGATTCTTTTACAGCTTCTGACGCACGCGGCTCAGAAACCGGTTTTGAGTGTGGCGCCGAGTTTGTCTTCGAGATCGACCTCGAAACGGATCGGCCGGCCGTCCAGATCCTTTGTCCGCCGGAAGACGCGCACCGTCTCTCGTCCCGAGGCGCCGGTCGCCGAGTGGATTTGGCGCCATTCGGCGGCGTAAGCGGTGAGCAGTGTGCGCAGAAGCCGTTCGTGCTGGAGTTCGGTTTGCCCTCGCACGGAGTGCACCACCAGAAAGCGCACCGGTACGCTCTCCAGTGCCGCCTGTATCTCCGCCGCGGTCTGGTATCGAGAGCGGTAATCCAGGCCGTTCCAGGTCATGGAGAACAGTTGCTTGCTGGCGCGCAGGACGTAGTGCGCCGGCCGTCCGGGGTCGAGAGCGGCGAACTCGGCAATCAGGGACCCCTCGGTCTCGGATGTGCCCGCCACCAGTACCACCGCCGGGTTTGAACCCGGCTGCGATACGAGGCGCAGTGCGGCCTCCCGCATCAGCGACGGATCCTGGCGCGGGATGTGAAACGTCCAGACCGCGAAGGCGCCCAGAGCCAGGGCCGCGACAAGCCTCCCTCGCGCCGCCCGCGGGATGCCGGCCGCGACAAACAGCAGTGCGGCCGGCAGGGCCATGAAACTCTTGCGCGCCTCCGCGGCGGTGGGCACCAGAACATGAAAAACGAGCACGGCGGCCACGTATCCCGCCATCATGGCCCAAAAACGCGTCAACCGGCCGGCCCAGAGAGGGAGCAGGAACTTCGCGACGACGCCGGCCACAAACAGGAGGGCGACGGGAATGCCCACCGCGGCCGGGAACTCGGAGGCATAGACCGTGAGCGCTCCCCAGGAACGCTCCCAGGAGAGGGAGCGTCCTTCCAGGCCGGCTCGCGTCATCCGGAAAGTAAACGCATAATACGGCACGCACAAGACCGCCACCAGCGCTCCGCAGGTCCACATGCGCGCGGACAGGAAGCGTTTCCAATCGCCCAGAAGCACCAGGGCAAAGACCACCGCCAGCGGTACGGCCCATCCGTTGGCCTTGGTGAGCACCGCCGCCGAAATC
>JACQZT010000265.1 GCA_016213755.1 Acidobacteriota bacterium
GAGCGACCTCATGCGTGCCGCAGACTCCAGTTTACCGCCGAAGCGCAATTCGTTATACGCCGCGGTGAGTTCGTGCGCCAGCGCCGCGGTTTCCGACGGCGGCAGCAGTTGCACGAATTCGATGGGAGTGAGCCAGGCGGGCTTCTCGATCCCGCGCGCTTTGAGCAGCCGCAGCATGCGCCGGTAGAGCAGCGTGGCGTCGCTCACCTCGATCCGGCCGCGGCGCAAGCGGTTCACTCGCTGTCGCACCCGCAGCCAGCGCCACAGCTTCGGGCCGAACAGGGCCAGCAGCACCGATGCCGCCAGCAGGACGGCCAGGCGCCCGGCGTGCAGGCGGGTCCACGCGGCCGCTTCGCCGCGCGCCTGCCGCCACCACCCCATCAGCCGGTCGACGCGCGGCAGGCGCAGCTTGCGGCTGGACTCCTCCATGCGGTAGGCCAGCACCATCTGCCGCTCGAGGTCGTAGTCCAGCACCCATTCCTGCCAGAACGTTTCGGCCGCGTCCACGTACAGGCCCAGCCGGGAGAGCAGCGAGGGCGCGGCGGGTGACGGGTCCGGCGGCGTCGGGTCGTACGTCTGCCAGCCGGCGCCCGGCAGGAAGGCCTCCACCCAACTGTGCGCGTCCGAGGCGCGGATGAGACGCCAGCCGGTCACGGGGTTCAAGACCCCGCTCTGGAAGCCGGTAGCCACGCGCGCCGGCACCCACACCGCGCGCAGCATCACCGCCATGGCCGAGGCGAAGTACTCGCAGTGGCCCTTGCGGCGCGCGAAGAGGAAATCCGCCAGCGGATCGGCGGGAGCCTGGGCCGGCAGTTCCAGCGTGTACGCGTAGTTGCGCTTGAGGTACGTTTCGATGGCTGCGGCGCGGTCCGTCTCGGACTGAAGCCCCGCCGTCACCTCCCGCGCCAGGGCGATGATGCGGCGGTCGATGTCGGGCAGCAGCAGGTACTCGTTGCGCACCTGCTCGGCCAGCGGCGGCGCCGGAGGGCCGCCGTCGCTCTCCAGCAGGCTGTAGGCGCCGTAACGCACGCCCTCCGCCGTTCCGTAACCCAGCCGGAAGCTGTCGGTGGGGGTGCGCTGGACGGTCGGAACCGGGATGGCGACGAATTCGGGCACTCCCGCGAAGAACAGCGCATCGGCGCCGATGTCTTTTAACTGCACCTCGTAGTTGACGCGCACGCCGCTCTGCCAGCGCTGCCAGTCGTCTGCCAGCCGAAGCACGCCGTGCTCGACTTTGAGCGCCTGGACCGGGCCCCGCGGGTTGTACCAGCGCTTTCCGTCGAACTGGCTTAGCGCCGCGCCGCGCCACTTCAACGGCCTCTCGCGGGCGGCGCCGTAAATGCGCACGCGCATCACCGGCGTGTTCAGTTGCTTGATCTCTCCGATCTGCCCCAGCACCACTTCGTTGGAGAATCCGGGCAGGTGGTAGCGCTCGCTCACCAGGTGCCGAAAAGCCGCGCGCGCGGTGCGGGGCAGCAGGAAGAACAGTCCGCCGGTCATCGTCAGGATGCCGGCGGCGATGACCAGGGTGAGCGCCGTCAGCCGCCAGCCGAAGCGCCGCATGCCGCCCCGCGCGACCGCCATGTCGCGGCGGGCCGGCCGGCGGATCTCGCTGCTCGCAAACGTGGCCACGCCGAACAGCAGAAACAGCGCCAGGAAGAGGAAGAAGTTGAGGTTCGAGGAAAGCACCGAGGCGGCCAGCAGCTCCAGGAACGCGATCACTTTTACCAGGAGGTAGTCGCGGCGGGTCTTGGCGGTCAGGACTTTCGCGATGCAGACGAAGAAAACCAGGTGTACCGTCGCCGGCAGAAATTCCCGCGAAAGCAGGAAGTAGTCTAACGGGAAAAACGCCACATAGACTATGGTTGCGGCCGCCACCATGCGGTCCGTGATCCGCAGGCGCAGCACTCCGGCCACCAGCAGCGCCCGCAAGACCAGCGCGGCGCCCGCCAGGATCGCCGTGACCGTGTCCAGGCAGCCGGAACCCGCCACCGCCAGGTAGCCGCTGGCCACCAGGCCGAGCAGGGAGAACTCGAAGAAGGAGTCCACCGCTCCCTGACGGTCGCGGCTGGGTTTCACATCCATCAATCCAAGTCGATGTCGCGCAACGGACGCGGGGCGTCCGGGTTGGCCTTGGCCTGCTTAAGCAACTCGTCGAACTTCTTGTTCAGCACGTCGTGGTGCGATTTGTGCTCCGCGACCGATTTCTGAAACGCCTGCTCGCGCCGCTCGGCCTCCCCCTTCTGGCGGCAGGCGGCGGCGTCCAGATCCTCGAAGGTCCGGGGCCTCTCCTTCGCCTGGTGACTGATGACGGCTTGCGTCACCGGGTCGATCTTGAGCGCCGCCTGGCAGCAGGGGCAGGCGACCTCGAACATGCCTTTCTGAGACTTCGCCATACGGCTCGATCTTACCGCAGCCCGCGCACAGGCGGTTGACGACGGGGCAGAGTGCCTGTAGATTAGGAAGTTGTCAACCGAATCTCGTGGGGGTTCTATGAAGAAGTGTTTGACAGCTTTCGTGCTGTTGCTTTCGCTGTGCGCCGGGCTATTTGCCCAGGCGACCACCCAGGTTTCTGGCGTGGTCACCGACCCGTCCGGCGCTCTGATTCCCGGCACCTCGATTGAACTGCTGAACCTCGAAACCGGCCTGAAGCGCACCACCACCAGCGACGACGCGGGCGCGTACTCGCTGCTGCAAGTGATTCCGGGCCAGTATCGGATAACTGCCACGGCGACCGGCTTCCGAACCGTCACGATCAACGATCTGCGCCTGCTGGTGAACAACCCGGCCACGGCCAACATCAAGCTGGAAGTCGGTCAGGTGACCGAGACGATAGCGGTCACGGCCGAAGCCGTGAACGTGAACACGGTGGATGCCTCCATCGGCAACGCCATCGGCACCAAGCCGATCTTGCAGCTTCCGCTCAACGCCCGCAACATCGTGGGCTTGCTGGCGCTTCAGCCGGGCGTGGTGTTCACCCGGGAAGACAGCACTAACGAGCGCAACGGAGCGGTCAACGGCGGCAAGAGCGACCAGGCGAACGTGACGCTGGACGGCGTGGACGTCAACGATCAGATGGAGCGCAACGCCTTCTCCAGCGCGCTGCGCATGACTCCCGACTCGGTGCAGGAATTCCGCGTCACCACCATGAACTCCAACGCCGACGCCGGCCGCACGTCTGGCGCGCAAGTGGTGCTGGTGACCAAGGGCGGCACTAACGATTTGCACGGGTCGCTGTACGAATACCACCGCAACACCGCCACCAGCTCCAACGAGTACTTCCTGAACAGCTCCGGCATCGAGCGGCCCAAGCTGATCCGCAACATCTTCGGCGCCTCGGCCGGCGGACCGCTCCGGAAGAACCGCATGTTCCTGTTCGGCAATTTCGAAGGACGCCGCGACGCCAAGGACGAGAGCGACGTCCGCACCATCCCATCGATGAACATGCGGCAGGGGATTCTCCAGTACCAGCGCCGGGACGGCTCGATCGCCACCGTTAACCCGGCCGAACTGGTGTCCCGCATCGACGGGGCGGGTTCGGTCAGCCAGGCGGCGCTGCAATTCATGCAGAAGTACCCGGTCCCCAACGATACCACCCAGGGTGACGGCTTGAACTTCGTCGGCTACCGCTTCAAAGCCCCCACGCCGTGGCGCTGGA
>JACQZT010000266.1 GCA_016213755.1 Acidobacteriota bacterium
GGCCCGGTCGTCGGCGATGGCATTGGGAATCACGGGGGAGACGATTTCCGGAGCGTGCATGATGGTGAGACGCCCCATCAAGCGGTCCTTCTCGCTGAACTGGTGGTCGATGCGGGTGGTATAGAAATCCTGCAAAATGGGGTCGGAGCCGTTGGCCCGGAAGTTGTTCGAGGGAGCGCGGGCCGGATTGCTCCCGGGCTGGTTGGGCGCCGGGTAGAGAGCGGCAAAAGCCTTGCCGATGGGATCGAGACGGCTGGCCGGAATCAGGTTGCCCGCGAACGGCTGCGCCGCCGTGGAGCCCACCCGCGTGGCCGGGTCGAGCACCCTAACGTCGGTGCGCGCGGAGAAGTCCCCGTTGATCTCGGCCGGGTTCGGCACGGTCTTGGCTACCGTCACGCCGGTGCGCCGGCGCCCGCCCTCGTAATTGAAAAAGAAGAAGGATCTGTTCTTGCGAATGGGCCCGCCCAGAGAACCGCCGAAGATGTTGTAGCGCAGCGGCGCTTTGCCGGCGGCAAAGAAGGTGCGCGCATTGAGCTTGTCGTTGCGCAGCCATTCGTAGGCCGCGCCGTGGAACTGGTTGGTGCCCGCGCGGGTGGTCATGACGATGTAGCCGCTGCCCGAGCGGCCGTACTCGGCCGGGTAGTTGTTGGCCAGCACCTTGAATTCCTGCAAGGCCTCATTGGGAGGGTTCAGGGAAAGCTGGGGGCTGCCGTTGGACTGGTTCTGGGCGGCGCCGCCGTCCAGGGTCCACATCTGGTTGTAGGAGCGTCCGCCGGCCACCGAGAACCTGGGGATGGACTGGCCGCCCTCCTCGCCCGTGAAGGTGATGTTGCCCATCAGGCGCACCATGGCGCCTACGCGGCGGCTTTGGATGGGCATGTTCAGGATCATCTGGTTTTCCACCAGTTGCCCCAGCGAGCCGCTCTCGGCTTCCAGCAGCGGCGCCGCGGCCGTCACGTTGATCACGTCGGCGAGCTGGCCCACGTCCAGCGTGATGTTGATGCTGCTGGCAGTGCCGGTTTCAAGCACGATGCCCGCGCGCACGAAGCGCTTGAACCCGGCCTGCTCGCAGGATACCTGGTAGTTGCCGGGGTTCAGGAAAGAGATGGAGTAGACTCCGCTCTGGTTGGTTTTCGCGCTGGTGACCTGGCCGGTTTCGACATTGCGGGCCACGACCTCCGCGCCGGGCACCACGGCCCCGGAGCTGTCCGTCACGGTTCCAGTGACTCGCGCCTGGGCCCACAGGGGCGCCGAGGCGAATAGCAGTACCACGCCAAGCAGAAATTGCCGGATCATGGTGACCTCCTCGGTCTCAAAGAAAACGGTCGCACTCATACAGTACAACACAGAAGCTCCAGTCAAATGGACACACGAATCCCTTTTATGGAAGTTCGGGTGTTGCGGACGGCGGCGATTGGCAATACACTACTTGGCCATGAGGCATTGGCTTCGGCTTCTGACGGCGCTGCTTCTGGTCGCGGCGAGCGCGGCGCCGGCCGGCGAAACCCCGGCCCTGCCCTATCGCTTCCTGCTGGTGATCTCGGACCAGTGGAAAGACCCGGCCAGCCACGTGATCGAGGAGGGCGGGGAGTTTCACGTCCTGGCCGCGCTGCTCAAAACCTTGGGGCTGCCTTTCGATATCCTCCGGCTGGACCAGCAGCGGCTCGATGCCTACCATCTTCTCGACCGCGACGGGCGGCCCCGCTACGGCACGGTCATTTGGGACGCCGGTCCGGGCGAGCTCGATCCGGGTTGCGTGCCGGAGCTTGTGAGCCGGCAGGGGGTCAACCTGGTGGTTCTGGCCGATACGGTGGCCGTGCCCGGCATCTCGGAACTGGCGGGCGTGCGTTATGTCAGCGATTTCGCGTCTCCCGACAGCCTGGCCCTGGCCCGCCCGCACTTCATCACGCGAGAGCTGGACGGTCGCGAGAAGTCGTTCCCGCCCCCGGGCGGTTACCGGCCCGGCAACAAGGTGGTGGCCGAGGGAGCGACGGTGCTGCTTGCGCGCGGGCCGCACCCGTTTCTCACCGTGCGAGAATGGGCCGGCGGCGGCCGCGTGGTCTGGCTGGGGGCGCACCGCTCCAACCTTCAGATCCGGCTTCCCTGGTTACGCGACCTGTTCAAACGCTCCCTGGTGTGGGCGCAAGGCTACGCGCTGTATCGAGAGTATCCGCGGACCATGCTCCTGTTCATGGACGACATGGGCACCGCCGACAAGACCTTCCTTTCGTATTGGAGCTACCGGACGCCCAGCGAGGAGGAGATCCGCAAGGGGCTGATCGAGCCGCTCAAGCGGCACAAGGCCGTCCTGATGCAAAACGTGAACACGGGCTTCGTCGACCGCCAGGGTCGCCGCGTGCTCAACCCGTGGAAGCAAACCCATGTGAACGACGCCATCCAGCCCGGGCGCGTGCACGACTTCGCCTCCACCAAGCGCGGGCTCGACGCCGGCCTGCGTGAGGGCGTGTTCGAGATCCAGAGCCAGGGCTGGACCCACATGCTGCCCGACCTCGACTCGCCGCCCGGACCCTGGTGGGACGCGCCCATGGACGGCGTGGGAAGCCTGGGCTGGTGGACCGAGTTCGGCGACCCTGTCCGCAAGAAAGAGATCCCCGCCATCACCCAGATGGTCCACATGCGCCGGTCGCTCGAACAGATCCGGGAGGACTTCGGCGTCACGCCGCTGTTTCTCATGCGGGGCGGCGGCGGCTTCGGCCGGTCGTACCCGAACCACACCGCGCGCATCGCAGCCCAACTCGGCTTCGGGCTGAGCGAACTCGCGGGCGACGAGTACCTGGGGTGGGATTACGTGATCAACCTTCAACCCGTGCTGAGCCGCGGCGGCTGGGCGTGGGACCAGAC
>JACQZT010000278.1 GCA_016213755.1 Acidobacteriota bacterium
CGGGGACAAGACGGCTTATGTCGGCGGTACGGTGAAGGAGATCCGGGAGGGCGCCAAGGGGGTGCTCAAGCTGGACGACAAAAAGGACCTGGTCTTCGCTCTCGAAAAGGGGAAGGAGTACAGGGTTCCCTACGAGAGCATCCAGACGATGGAGTTCGGCCAGAAGGCGGGGCGGCGGGTGGGGGCGACGGTGGCGCTGGGGATCACCACGCTGGGAATCGGCGCGCTGCCGGTGCTGTTCTCGAAAAAGAAGAAGCACTACCTGACGCTGTCGTACCGGAACGCCGCGGGCGAGAACGAGGCGATGGTGCTGGAACTGGCCAAGGGCGTGGTGCGCACCACGCTGCCGAAGCTGGAGGCCCGGACGGGCAAGAAGGTGGAACTGGAAGAGGCCACCGGGGCGGTGAAACAGGCTTGCCCGCCATTCTCCCCGACGGCGAAGTCGCGGCGATGGGCGTGGCGTTCCACCCTGTCTTTCGAAGGGCGCTTCGCGGAGGGGCGACGAAGCGGGAAAGAAATGGTGTTTGAGTGTACTGCCCCCGGTTTCGCGGTTTCGGGGCACGAATTGCGGGTGGGGTGAGAAGTTCGCGGTTCTTCCGTACTCAATATAGAGATGGCTCTGTTCCGGACGCACTCGGCGGCGGTGTATGGCATTGACGCTCACCCCATCGACGTCGAGGTGGACATGTACTCGTCGGGCAACGCGCGCGACTTCGTTACCGTGGGCATGCCCGACACGGCGGTGCGCGAGAGCCGCGAGCGCATCAAGAGCGCGCTGGTCAACTCGGGCTTCGGCTACCCCGCCAAGTCCGTCACCATCAACCTGGCACCCGCCAACGTGCGCAAGGAGGGCGCCGGTTTCGACCTGCCCATGGCCATGGGCATCCTGGGGGCCATGGGCGCGGTGGGCGGCAGCGAGGCGCACCTGCTGGTGGGCGAACTGTCGCTGGACGGCAGCCTGCGGCCGGTGCGCGGCGCGCTGTCCATCGCCGTCTGCGCCCGCCGCCAGGGCATCCGCAACCTGGTGGTCCCGGCCGAGAACGCGGCCGAGGCGGCGGTGGTCGAGGGCGTGCACGTGTTCGGGCTGCGGCACCTGGCCGAGGCCGTCTCCCTGATCAACGAGCCGGACCGCTTCGCCCCCGCCGCCGCGCCCGCCCCGTCCGGCTTCCGGACCGAGGCCGCCTCGCCCGACTTTTGCGACGTCCGCGGGCAGGCCACCGCCAAGCGCGCGCTCGAAGTGTCGGCGGCCGGCTCGCACAACGTGCTCATGATCGGCCCGCCCGGCTCGGGCAAGACCATGCTGGCCAAGCGGCTGGCCGGCATCCTGCCGTGCCTGACCTTCGAGGAGGCGCTGGAGACCACCAAGATCCACAGCGTCGCGGGCGTGCTGCCGCAGGGCGCGGGCCTGCTGAACGAACGGCCTTACCGCGCGCCGCACCACACGATTTCCGACGCGGGACTCATTGGAGGGGGAGCGGGCACGCCGCGCCCGGGCGAGGTCAGCCTGGCCCACAACGGCGTGCTCTTTCTGGACGAACTACCGGAATTCCCGCGCAATGTTCTCGAACTGATGCGCCAACCCCTGGAAGAGGCGTCCGTCACTATCGCCCGTGCCAACATGACCCTGTCGTTTCCATCGCGGGTGATGCTAATCTCAGCCATGAACCCCTGCCCCTGCGGCTTCCACGGCGACACCACGCGCGAGTGCCGCTGCACGGGCGGCATCATCCAGCGTTACCTGGCCAAGATCTCGGGGCCGCTGCTGGACCGCATCGACCTGCACATTGAAGTGCCCGCGGTGGCCTACAAGGAACTGCGCGGCGCCGAGTCGAGCGCCACTTCGGCCGAAATCCGCGCCCGCGTCGAGGCGGCGCGCGCCATCCAGCGCGCCCGCGGCTTCTACAACGCGCACATCCCCTCGAACCAGTTGCGCCAGCTCTGCGCCCTGGACGAGGCCGGCGAGCGCACGCTGGAGCTGGCCGTCCGCCGGCTGAGCTTGTCGGCCCGCGCCCACGACCGCATCCTCAAAGTCGCCCGCACCCTCGCCGACCTCTCCGCCCGCGACCGCGTGGAAGCCAAGCACGTCGCCGAAGCCGTGCAGTACCGCAGCCTGGACCGGAATTACTGGAGCTGAGGGTGACAATCCGGATGGATCCGCACGCCTGGGACCGAATGGCTGAGCGGGGAACCTCGACTGCGGAGGTTGAGGAGGTCATCCGAACCGGAGCTCTGGCGCTCGACGAACGGCAACAGCAGGTTCTCTGCAACGAGCCGAGCGATGGCGTCGTTCTGGAACTGGGAGAACAAGACCGCCTGACCGCAGCCGCGCCGGGCGGCGGCGGATTCCTGGACGCTCACATCCGGCGCCGCGCGCCGGTAAGCGGTTTGCGTATTCGTTTTCGCCGCTCCGTTCAGATCTTGATGAAGATCCGGCGCTGGTAGAGCCAGTAGCAGAGATACCACAGCCCCGCCAGGACCAGGATGTTCTGCGGGATCATTCCCAGGTCGCCGATGATTTTGAAGTTACCCGTGAAACTCGCCAGTCCGCGGTTCAGCCAGCCCTTGATGCCGATCTGGCCGAGCGAGTAGACGAAGATCGAGTTCATGCCCAGCACCAGGAATGGGAAGGCCCACTTGCGCCATTGTCGCACCTCGATCACCCAGTAGAAGGCGATCAGCATCAGCACCACCCAGCCGGCGCTGAAGAACGTGAAGGGGACCGTCCACAGCCGCTTGACCATGGGGCTGAACGGCTCCAGCGCCAGTCCCGCGGCGAAGCCCGCCGCCGCGCACCCCGCCAGCACTTTGAGTTTGTAAGCGTGGGTGTTGGCGGTGCGCAGCAACATGCCCGCCCAGCAGCCGAACAGGATGGTGACCGCGTTGCCGATGAAGTTGATGGTGGTGTAGTAACCGGAATAGTTGTATCCGAGCACCTTCAGGTCGATCACCGCGCCGACGTTGCCGGTCTTGGACCACGGGCCATCCGGCCCGGGAAAGGCCAGGAAGAGCGCCCAGTAGCCGGCCAGCATGGCGGCCGCTATGCCCGCCTGGGTTCGGAACGGCAGGCGCGTGATCAGATAACAGAGCACGTAGCCGAAAGCAATCTGGCAGAGCACATTGATGAGTTGGAACCGCAGTTGCCCGCGGCTGTTGCCCCAATTGGAGTAGATGTTGCTCAGCAGGACCAGCATGAACGCCCGCCAGGCGACGTGACGGAACACGCTCCAATTGCTTCCGCCCTGCGCGCGCCGGGCAAAGGAGAAGGGCATGGCCACACCGACCATGAAAGTGAACGCCGGCTGGATCAGGTCCCAGAACGTACAGCCTTCCCAGGCCGCGTGGTCCACCTGCGCCGCCAGCCAGGCCCAGTTCGGGCGGCTCCGCAATACGCTCAGCCCGAACCCGCCGGAGACCAGCAGCAGCATGATGAATCCGCGGTAGGCGTCCAGGCTGACCAGGCGCCCGCCGGTCTCTTTTTCAGGAGGCCGTTGCGGCGGCGCCGCAACCGCGATCGGTTCCTGTACTGTCGCCATGTTGAAGTCCCTCGCTTTTGTAAGTATACTCGCTGACTCTTGCCCGCGGACCGGCAGGTCTGATAGTGTACCAGTACCGAATGTTCGGACGGAGGAGAATGCCATGCGGAGAGCCGGCCTGGCGGGAATGCTCGCGTTTGCAGCGGGGTTGAGTTTGCATGCCCAGACGGGCACCATCAGCGGCCTGGTGACGGATTCTTCCGGCGCGGCGGCGCCCGGCGCCGGCGTCACGGCGACGCTGGTTCAGCGCAACGTCAGCCGCACGGCGGCGACGAACGAAGCCGGAGCTTACATCTTTAACGCCCTGCCCCCGGGCGAATACCGCGTGGAGGCCGAAAAGACGGGGTTCCGGAAGTCGATCCGACCGGACCTCTACCTGTCCATCAACCAGAATTTGCGCGTGGACGTGGCGCTCGAGATCGGCGAACTCTCGCAGACGGTGGAGGTGAGGGCCGCCGCGCCGCTGGTCGACACGCGCTCTCCCGCCCTGTCGAGCCTGGTGGACGACCGGCGCGTGCAGGACCTGCCCATCAACGGGCGCAACGTCATCGGCCTGGCGATGACGCTCCCCGGGGTGCTGAGCGTTAGCGCCCCGCAGCAACTCACCGACGCGCGCAGCGGGCCCATCATGAACGTCAACGGTGGCCTGGACACGCAGAACCTGTTCACCTTCAACGGCGGCATCTTCATCAACCCCTCGCGCAACACGGGGATGAACTACCCGCCGCCGGACGCGCTGCGCGAGTTCAGCGTCCAGACGGCGAGTTTCTCCGCGGAATACGGGCGCAACGCCGGGTCCCAGGTCAACGTGGTGTCGAAGTCCGGCAGCAACCAACTGCACGGCTCGGCCTGGGAGTTCCTGCGCAACGATAACTTCAACGCCCGGAACTTCTTCGCCGCCCGGCGCCCCAGCCAGGCGCAGAACCAGTTCGGCTTCGCCGCCGGCGGGCCCATCCGCAAGGACAAGCTCTTCCTCTTCGGCTCCTACCAAGGCTTGCGCGTCCGCCGGGAGGCGGTGTCGTCGACGGTCACGGTCCCCTCCGAGGTTGAGCGCGGCGGGGATTTCCGCTCTTTCAACAGGACGCTCTCCAACCCCGTGGACACGCTGACCGGCAAGCCGTTCACGGATTCGTCCGGCAGGCCGTGCGTGGCGGGCAACGTCGTCGCTCCCGGCTGCATCAGCCCGGTGGCGAAGGCGCTGCTGCCGTTTATTCCGGTCTCCGGCAGCGGCCGCGTGACCATTCTCGACCCGCAACCGCAAAACGGCGACATGTTCATCGTCCGCGGCGACTGGAACCAGTCGGCCAAGAACATAGTCTCGGCCCACACCTTCATCGACCGCAACCGGCTGACCCGGCCGCAACTGGCCGGCGGCAACATCCCCGGCTACGTGGACCGCTTCACCAACCAGCAGACCACCATGGCCACGCTGAGCGATTCTTACACCTTCGGCCCGACCCTCCTGAACCTGGCCAGCCTGACTTTCCTGCGTACGAATTCCATCTCGAATACCAGCAAAACGGTTACGCACGACAAGATCGGGATCCAGAATCTGCCCTTTTATCCCGAATCCGGCCGTTTGAACGCGACCATCGGTAACATCAGTTTCTCCGGCGGCTCGGGCAGAGTGCTGTTTGTCAGCAACAACTGGCAGTTTCGCGACACGCTGAACTGGATCCAGGGCCGGCACAACTTCAAGCTCGGCGGCGAGTGGATGCATCTTACCTTTCTCCAGATCTTCCTGGGCAACACTTCGATGCAGTTCAACGGCAGCCGCACGGGGCACGAGGTCGCCGACTTCCTGATCGGCGCCTACCGCCAGGTGAGCGGCGGCTTTGGCGTCCGGACCAACGACGACATGCAAAACGCGCCCAGCCTGTTCTTCCAGGACGAATTCAAAGTTCACCCGCGCCTCACCTTGACCTACGGGCTGCGCTGGGAGCCCACCTTCGCCTGGGTCGACAAGTACGACCGGCTGACGAGCCTGGCGGCCATCGGGACCACGGTGCGCTCCAAGCGCTTCCCGGACGCGCCTCCGGGCATCCTGTTCGGCGGCGACCCGGGCGTGCCGCGCGGCATCACCGGCCCCGACCGGAACAACATCGCTCCGCGCTTCGGCTTCGCCTGGGACGTCTTCGGCACCGGCCGCACCAGCGTGCGCGGCTCGATGGGGATTTTCTACGACTCCATAAAGGCGGATGCGATTTCGCAGGAGGGCGCGCCGTGGGCCGGCACTTTCCAGGTCTTCGACGGCCGGGCAGAGGATCCGTTCGGCTCGGTGGGAGCGACGCCGCCCCCGCTGGCTCCAGCGGGCGACGGCTTCGGCTGTGTGAATGTCTCCACCTTCCCCGGCGTGCGTTGCGCGCGGTTTCCCGTGCCTTTTTCCGGCCTGTTCGTGGACAGCAACCTGAAGACTCCCTACATCCCGAGCTGGAACCTGGCGCTGGAGCGCCAGTTGACCTCCGACATCATGGTGCGCGGAACCTATATTGGCAAGATGGGAATCAAGCTGGACGGCTGGCGCAATTTCAATCCCGCCCGCTATGGGAACGACCCGATTACAGGCGCGCGGCCCTCGCTGCAAAACGTCAACAACCGGGTGATCATGGCTCCGGGCATCCTGGCGCCGAACGTCATGTGGCTGGAAACCAGCTTCCGGAGCTGGTACCACAGTTTCCAGGGCGAGGTGATCAAGCGCTTCAGCCGCGGCCTGTCGTTCTCGGCCGCCTACACCCGCGCCAAGTCGCTCGACCTGATGTCTACCGCGGTGTTCGGCCGCCGGCTCGACAACCCCTTCAGCTACGGGGACAACAAGGGGCGTTCGGACTTCGACCGCAAGCACGCCGCCGTGGCCTCGTGGTTGTGGTCGCCGGCGCCGGCCTTTCGCCGGCCGTGGCGGAAGATGGTGCTGGGAGACTGGACCCTCACCGGCATCCACACGCTCCAGAGCGGGGCTCCGCTGTCGTTCCGCATGGGCGACGACGTGGCGCAGGACGGCAGCGGCAGCCGGCAGCGCGCCATGTTCAAACCCGGCGCCGGGCCGCTCAAGCGCGATTTCACGAGCCGCGCCGACATGATCGCCAGGTACTTCAACACCGATGTCTTCGTGCCCACCGGCGAGGTGCCGCGAGGCGTGTACGGCAACTCCGGCCGCAATATCCTCGGCCGGCCAGCGCTGCTCAACACCGACTTTTCGGCCATGAAGGATTTCCGCGTGAGCGAGCGTTACCGGGTGCAGTTCCGCTCGGAGTTCTTCAACCTGTTCAACCAGGTCGTGCTGGGCTCCTCGGAAACCACCGGCGGCGCCAACGACCCCGACAACACCGTTAACTCGCGCACCTTCGGCCAGATCCGAGGCGCGCGCGCGGCCCGCGAGATCCAGTTCGCATTGAAATTCATCTGGTGATGCGCCGCCGACCTTAGCAAGGAGAACCGTCATGCATCGATATTTCCGAGCCGCGCTGTTGCTTTTCGCCATCCCGCTCGCCGCGGCGTCACAGCGGGTGGTGTTCGAGGGTCTCGAATCCTAGCACAAGTGGACCCTGAAAGAACTGAACCCGCTTCTGCCGGCGGACTGGACGGGATACAACTTCCTGGTGCTGGAGCTGAAGGCCTCTTCGCCGCAACGCTTCTCCCTGACCTTCTACAGCGGCGCCACCGTCCAGCGGAGACAGATGCATCCCCTGCCCAACGTGTGGATCCGCGCGGCTGTTCCGCTGCAATACTACCGGCAGCCGAACCGGGCCGGGTTCGACCTGGCGTCGGTCGGAAAGGTCCCGCGGAATTCGTTCTGGATCGGCACCGGGGGTGTCTACGGGCCTTTGGACTCGGTGGACGCGATCGGCGTCAGCATGGTGACGCCGCTGGGCAAGCCCACGCTGGAGATCCGGTCGGTGGCGTTGTCGAAGGACGATCCGGGCTCCGACATTCTGGACCGGAAGCCGGTGGTGGACGAGTTCGGCCAGTGGATTCCGGCGGACTGGCCCGGCAAAGTGAAGAGCCTGGACCAACTGAAGAAGGAATGGGCCGCCGAGGCGGCGGATCTCGGAGCGGGCGACTTCGGCTACTGCCGGTACGGCGGCTATCGGAACACCAAGGCGAAGGCCACGGGCTTCTTCCGGGTGGAACAGGCGGACGGGCGCTGGTGGTTCGTGGATCCCGACGGGCACCTGTTCTTCTCGACCAGTTCGACGGGCATGGGCGCCGGCGGGGGCGACGCGCGCATCAAGGGGCGGGAGGATTACTTCGCGGCCCTGCCGCCGGTGGACGCGGCGCCGCCGCCCGGACGCCGTCCGCAGACCGGCTTTTATACCTGGAACCTTGCGCGCCGGCACGGCGCCGTGTCGGGCACGAAGTGGATCGACCTGGCTATCCGGCGGCTGGAATCGTGGGGCTTGAACACGATTGGCAATTGGAGCGATTCGCGGCTGTGGGACGCGCACAAGAAAGCGTACGTGGTTAACCTTCGGGGCTGGGGCATGGAAACCGGCTACATGGGGATGCCCGACGTGTTCTCCGAGGAGTTTCCGAAGATCGCCGACCAGGCGGCGGCCGAGCAGTGCGGACCGCGCAAGAGCGATCCGTACCTGCTGGGCTATTTCATTGCCAACGAGCCGCCCTGGCCGGGCCGGGAGTCGCTGGTGGTGGATGTCATCCTGGAGCGGCCGCCCAGCGCGATCCAGCGCGAAGCCAAGGCCTTTCTGGCGGCCGGCGACACGCCGGAGCGGCGCAAGCAGTTCATCTACCGGGCGTTCGACAGGTTCCTGGAAGTCATCAACGCGGCCATCCGCAGACACGACCCGAACCATTTGAACCTGGGGCTGCGCTTCGGCGGCGGTGTTCCGCCGGCGGACATGCTGCGGGCCTCGAAAACTTTCGACGTGTACAGCATGAACGTCTACTCCACCGCGGTCAGCGCGAAGGTGATGGAGGAGATCCACCGGGTGACGGGCCGGCCAATCATCGTGGGCGAGTTCCATTTCGGAGTGCCGGCCCGCGGGCTGGCGGCGGGCCTGGTGCAGGTGCGCGACCAGGCCGAGCGCGGCGCGGCCTACCGTTACTACGTCGAGCAGGCGGCCTCCTTCCCGGCGTTCATCGGATCAAGCTGGTTCCAGTGGGTGGATC
>JACQZT010000279.1 GCA_016213755.1 Acidobacteriota bacterium
ATTGCGGGCGAGACATGTCTCGCCCATCCCCTCGGGGGCCAGGCATGCCTGGCCCCGTTTTGCATGCAGCCGCAACTGGAAGAAATCGAGTTTCGCGACCGCTCGCGCGCCACGGTCCAACTGGCTCAACTGGGAGAGAAGGTCCCGCCGTCCAGCATGCGGCGGATCGTGGTTCTTCTGGCCTCCTCTCCCGATCCCGACCAGGCCCTGCGCGGCCTGACGGATTTGGCCGAACGGCAGCCGGCCGCCTTCCACCGCCTGGCCCGTTCCAAGGCGGGGTTGCCGCTGGTCATGGCGGTCTTCGCCTGTTCGCGTTTTCTGGGCGAGCAGACGCTCCAGCGGCCGGAGTGGCTGGAAGCGTTGCCCGCCTCGGGGGACCTGCACCGGATGATTCCGGCCGAGGACCTCATCGAACGCCTGGAGGCCTACCTGGGGGGAATGCCCGGGCCACCCTCGCCGTTGAAGCTGGCCTCGTTCCGCCGCCAGCAACTGCTGCGTATCCTGCTGCGGGATGTGCAGGGTCTGGCCGACCTTTCGGAAATTTCGGAGGAGCTTTCGAATCTCGCCGACGCGATGCTGCACGTGGTCTGCCGGCGGTTGCGCGAGGATCTCATCGTCCGCTACGGCACTCCGCGGTACACGGACGCCTCCGGCCAGGTGCAGCCCTGCGAATTCTCGGTGCTGGCCCTGGGCAAGCTGGGCGGCAAGGAGCTGAATTACAGCTCGGACATCGACTTGATGTTCGTCTATTCCGCGGCCGGCGACACCGACGGCCCCAGCCCCATCAGCAACAAGCAGTTCTTCCAGAAGGTGGCCACGCATCTGACCGAACTGCTGTCGGAACACACAGCCGAAGGCATCTCCTACCGCGTGGATCTGCGCCTGCGGCCGGACGGCCGGCTGGGCGAGGTCGCCATCTCGCTCGAGGGCGCGAAAACTTACTATCGCCATCGCGGCCGCGACTGGGAATTGCAGATGCTGATCAAGGCGCGCGTGGCGGCCGGGGAGCCGGGCCCGGGCCGGGAGTTGCTGGCTTTCGTCGAGCCGCTGACCTACTCGACCACGCTCGATTTCAGCGCTGTGGAATCGGTTTCCGTCGCGCGCCTGCGAATTCACGAGAAGCTGGCCGCGCGCCGGGGCCAATCCGGCCTGGACGTGAAACTGGCGCGCGGCGGCATCCGGGATATTGAGTTCCTGGTGCAGTGCTTGCAGCGGCTGCACGGAGGCCGCGAAGCGTGGGTGCGCCAGGGCGGGACGCTCCTGGCCTTGTTCCGCCTGCGAGACAAGGACTTCCTTTCGCCCATCGAGTACTCGCGGCTGGCCTCGGCCTACCAGTTCCTGCGCAACCTGGAGCACCGGCTGCAATTCGCCGAGGACCGGCAGACGCACACGCTTCCCTCCGACCGCGAGGAGCAGGAACTGCTGGCGCGCCGCATGCCCGCGGCGCAACTGGGCAGCGCGCCATCGGCCGAGAATTTGCTGAAAGAGCTCAATACCCATCTCGAAGAGGTGCAGGAGATTTACGAGCGGGTGATTCACGCGCAGCAGCCCCTGTACTACACCAACCTCGCCTCGACCGCCGCGCCCGACGGCGCCCGGCGGGAAGATGCCGAGGCCGCCGGAGAGCCGGCCGTCAGCAGCCTGGTCCGCTCGCTCGATCAGAGGGCGCCCGGACTGGCGGCGACACTGGCGCGCGGGAACCTGCGCCGCGGCGCGAGGCACTTCGAGCATTTTCTGGAACTGGTCCGCGCGCGGCCGGAGTATCTCGAGCGCCTGGACCGGGACCCGATTCTGGCCGCCCAGACCATCGACCTGTTTGAACACAGCCCCTTCTTCGCGGAACAGTTGATACGCACCCCCGAACTGCTGGAGGAACTGATCGAGATGCGCGAGCGCCCGGAGCGCGAACCGCGCTACGAGGAGCTCAGCTTCGCCGATCCGGGCGAGCTGCGGCGCTATTTCCGCCGCCGCATGATGCGCATCCAGAGCGAGAGCATCTGCCTTCAGTTGCCCATTTTCACCACCCTGGGACGAACCTCGGACTTGGCCGACGCGGTCACCGCCGCCTGCTACCGGCTGGCCGTCGAGCAGGTTGCCGCTTCGCGCCCGCCGGCCGCGGCCGGCTACCGGCCCCAGGATCAGTTGATGGCTGTGGCACTGGGCCGGCTGGGCCAGCGCGAGTTCGACCTGGCCTCCGACGCCGACCTGGTGTTCGTCCTGCCCGACAGCGAGGTGCACGAGCGGGTGTTCTGGACCCGGGTGGCGGAGAAGATGATCGACCTGATCACCGCCTACACCGGCGACGGCGTCCTGTTCGCGGTGGATACCCGGCTGCGGCCCAACGGACGAGAGGGCGCGCTGGTGCAGACCGAGGCCGCCTTCAAGGATTACTTCGCCCATCACGCCCAGGCTTGGGAGGGCATCGCCTACATGAAGTCGCGCGCCGTGGCGGGCGACCTCGAGCGAGCCACGAAGTTCCTCGACGATCTGCAACAGATCGACTGGCGGCGCTACGGCCAAAGTTATCGCTCGAAGAAAGCTCTGAAGCAGATGCGCCAGCGCCTGGAGAAGGAGCAGGGTTCCGGCGACCCGCTCAAAGCCGGTTTTGGCGGCTTCTACGACATCGACTTCGCCCTGATGTACCTGCGTCTGAAAGCCGCGGGCATGTTCTTCAAAGTCCTCAACACTCCCCAGCGCATCGACGTGATCGAACGCATGGGACACCTGGAGCGGGCCGACGCCGTGTTTCTCAACGACGCGGCGATCTTCTACCGCGCCGTCGATCACGCCTTGCGCGTCTCCACCGGCCACGCCGAAGGCAGCCTGCCGGCGTCGCACTCGCAGCTCGCGCTGCTGACCGGCCTGGTGGTGCGCTGGACGCCCGAGCACCTGCACGATCAGCCGCTGGACGTCGAACTGGCCCAGATTCGCTCTCGCACCCGCGAGTACTTCGACCGCCTGTTCGGCTGACGGGTTCGCTACCATGGTGGTCACGCCTATGAGCAAGAGAATCCTGCTGGTCACCGGCGACGGCGGAGAGAGCTACGAGACGCTCTACGCCGTCCATCGATTCCAGGAAGCGCGGTGCGAACCCGTGGTGGCCGCGCCCTGCAAGCGCCGCCTGCACCTGGTGATGCACGACTTCGAGCCCGGCTGGGACACTTACATCGAGCGCGCCGGCTATGGGCTGGAGTCGCAGGCGGCCTTCGGCGAGGTCTCGGCCGAAGACTTCGACGCCATTCTCATCCTGGGCGGGCGCGCACCCGAATATCTGCGCCACGACGCGCGGCTGCTGGAACTGGTGCGGACTTTTCACACGGCCGGCAAATGGGTTTTCGCCATCTGCCACGGCATCCAGGTGCTGGCCGCGGCGGGGCTGGTCAAGGGCCGCTCGGTCACCTGCTACGAGCACGTACGCAGCGAGGTCGAGATGAGCGGCGGCACGTGGAAGACGGAACAGGCGGTGCGCGACGGGAGGATCGTCACGGCGCAGACCTGGCAATCGCATCCCGAGTTCTACCGCGAGATCTTCCGCTGCCTGGCCGAGTAACGCGATGCCCCTGGATCCCGAAATCGAGGCCTGGCTGGCGCGCAATCCGCGCGGCACGATGGGCGTCGAGGCGACGCGCGAGGCCTATCGCCGCGTTTCGGCCGCGTGCGCCGAAGTGTGGGAGGGCGTGGAGGTCGAAGACTCGGTGGTGGCGGGCCTGCCGGTTCGGATTTACGGCGCCGGCTCTTCACCGGTGCTGGTGTATCTGCACGGCGGGCGCTTCTTTTCGGGCGACCTGGACACCCACGACGGCGCCTGCCGCGCGCTGGCGGCCCACTCGGCCTGCCGGGTCGCGGCGGTTCATTACCGGCTCGCGCCGGAGCACCGCTTTCCCGCCGCGCTGCAAGATGCCGTCGCGGTGGTGCGGGAGTTCCAGCAGCAGGGCCTCAAGGTTGGTGTGGGTGGCGACAGCGCGGGCGGCAACCTGGCCGCCGCCGCCGCGCTGGTGTTGTGCGGCCGCGGCCGGGAACTCGCCTGCCAGATGCTGATCTACCCCATGCTGGACGCCACTTGCGGGCTTCCGTCGCACCTGCGCTACGCTTCCGGCCACGGGCCGGGAAGCGACGACATGCAGCGCGGCTGGGCCGAGTATCTCCTCGGCGACGCCGACCCGGAAGATCCGCGCGTCTCGCCGTTGTGGGCGGAAGACCTGGCCGGTCTGCCGCCGGCCTTCGTGCTGACCGCCGAGTACGACTCGCTGCGCGACGAAGGCGAGCGCTACGCCGAACGCCTGCGCGAGGCCGGTGTCGTGGTGACGTTATCGCGCCTGGAAGGCGCCATCCACGGCGTGTTCACCATGGGCGGCACGCTGGCCCTGGGCCGCGAAGCCACCCGCCGCGCGGGCCACTGGCTCCGCCAAACGCTCTCCAAAACCGGGACAGCCTGACCTATCCGGGTTTTTGAAAACCCGGGTAGGTCAGGCTGTCCCCATTTATTTGCGTTTGGTTCGGTTTTCGAACAGGAACAGGCCGCTCTTGCCTGGGGCGACGAAGTCGAGATCGCCGTCCGCGTCCAGGTCGGCCACCGGAAGCTGCATACCGGCGCCGGCGCGCGTGCTGTAGTCGATAATGTGGCGGACCCACTCGACGCCCTTGCCGCCGGCCGGCTTGCGGTATTCGTACCAGTAGATGCCCAGGGCCTCGCGCGCGCCCGGGTCCTTGTCGTGGGCCAGGTAGCGCTTGCCGGTGAGCAGGTCCTGGCGGCCGTCTCCGTTCAGGTCCACCAGCGTGGTGGCGTGGACCTGCGACCAGCTCTCGTCGATTGCGTGAGTGGTGAACTTGCCGTCGGGACCTTGTTCGAGCCAGTAGACGCCATAGTCGTGCGCCGCCGACCCGAGCACGTCATTGCGGCCGTCGCCGTTGATGTCCAGCACGTGGAGGAAACCGGGCTGCTTGAGTTCCCAGGCAGGGTGAAAGGTCCAGTTCGGAGCGCGCGGATCGGCCGGCGCCTCGAACCAGCCCTTGGCCGTCAGCACGTCGGTGCGGCCGTCGCCGTTGACGTCGCCCGCGCCGATGCCGTGTCCGTGATTCTGCGGCGCGATCTCGTGCTTGACGAATGCGCCGTTGCGGATTTCGTACCACACCAGCGGGCCTTTCCCGAACTGGGGCAGCAGTTCGCGCGCTTTGCCGTCGTTGTCCAGGTCCACCAGGAAGCTGAACTCGGTGTTGAAACCGGTATCGATGACGTGCTCTTTCCACAGGCCGCTTGCGCGCCCGGGGTTCTCCCACCAGGCCAGCTTCTTCCCAAACCAGGAGCAGGAGACCACGTCCAGGCGGCCGTCGCCGTTGACGTCGATTGCGTGGTCGGAGAAATCGTCGATGTAGTTGTCCGTGCGCGGGTTGACGAACTCGATTTCGCGGAAGCGGTGCGGGGTCCATTTCGGCGCTTCGTACCAGAACTCGCCGGAGACGATGTCCGGCTTTCCGTCGCCGTTGAGGTCGGCGATGGCGGCGGCCTCGCTGGCGCCGAGGTCGAGGGTATGTTTCGCGAAGGGAATCTCGGCCGGCCGGCCGGCGGAGAAGGCCGCCAGGGCCGTCAGCGCGGCGAGCAGAATAAGCGTTGTGTGCCGTTTCATCGGCACAATTCTACCCCGATCGGGCGGCCGGTCGTGAGAGACTGTTCTTCATGAAACTCCTCGCTCTTCCGCTTCTCGCCGTTCTGCCCCTGGCGGCGGCAAACGAGGTTCTGATCGTGGCCGACGAATTCCCGGCCATGCAGGTGCTGGCGAAGAAACTGGAGACCGGCGCCCAGGCCCGCTGCACCATCGTGGCGCAGGACCGGATTCCGGCCGGCACGACCGGCTACGCCGCCCTGATCGTTTACATCCACAAGGGCATCGGCGAGCCGGCCGAACGGTCGCTCATCGATTACGCGCAGGCGGGCGGCAAGCTGATTCTGTTGCACCACTCCATAAGTTCCGGCAAGCGCAAGAACCACTTCTGGCTCCCGACTTTTCTCGAAATGTCGCTGCCGGAGAAGGAATTCAGCGCCGGGGGCTACAAATACTACGAGGGCATCCGCATGGAAGTGGTGAACCTTGCGCCGGACCACCCGGTGACCACGACCAAGGTGAAGTATCCGGCGGGGACCGACTACAAGTCGGTTCGGCGGCCGGCGTTTGAACTCGACGACACCGAAGTGTACCTGAACCACGTCTTTGCGGGCGAGCGGACCACTCTGCTGGGTATCAAGTTTCACGACGCCAAGACCGGCATTCTGTTCCAGCAGGACACCGGCGGCTGGTGGAAGCGAAGCGGCAGGGGCACGGTCTTCTACTTCATGCCAGGCCATAGCGTGAAAGAGTTCGAGGACCCGGCCTACGCGCAGATCCTGGTCAACGCCGTGAACTTCAAGCCTTGACGGGGAATCCGATGCGGCGCGGAGGCTTCACCGGCGGTTCCATGAGCCGCGCGAGCAGATCCTGGATGGAGGCGATGTTCTGGCCCTGCGCCTTCTGGCTGTGCTCCAGGCTCTCGACTCTGCGCGCCAGTTCGCGGTGCGTGGCCATCACTTCGCGGAGCATGATGAAGGCCCGTACGACCACGACGCTCATTTCCACCGCCCGCCTGCTGCTGAGCACGCTGGCCAGCATCACCGCGCCGTGCTCGGTGAAGGCGTACGGCAGGTAGCGGCTCCCGCCCCAACTTGAGGTGCCAAATTGGCACCTCAAGTTTTCCGCCTCTTCGGCGGTCAACTGAAAACGGAAGTCTTCCGGAAAGCGGCTGCGATTGCGCTTGACCGCCCGGTTCAAGACCTTGGTTTCCACCCGGTACAGAGTGGCCAGATCCCGGTCGAACATGACCTTTTGGCCGCGGATCATGTAAATGCATTGCTCGATCGAACTCAGCGGCGCCGGCAGACGCGAGTTCGCCGCGGCGGAGCTCTTTCTTGGCGCTTCTTGTTTTGTGCTCACTAATAATATGGTTGAGGCGGCGGCGGTTTTCGCTCACGCGGAAGCAACAAAAATTACAGCGGCAGAACCTCTTCCCGGGCCGGGTCGAACCGGATCCGGCGCTTTTCGACGTATGCCTGCACGGCCAGCAGCGAAACCTGGGTCGAGCGCTGGCCGATGTGCACGTCGGCGTTGGGCCGCTTGCGGGTGCGGCAGCATTCCAGGAAGTTGTTGACGTGGTCCAGAGTGATGTCGCCCGGGCGGCGATCGGCGACCGGCGGCGCGCCGCGGTCGTGCGAATGGTATTCCAGCCGGTTGCGGTTCACGAACAGCCGGCCCTCGGTGCCGCACAGTTCGATCCCGTATTCGGGCTGCGGAGCGAAGGCGCCGCACTCGAACGTCACCGTGACCTCGCTGGGGTATTCCACCAGCGAGTAAACGTTGTCCGGGGCCGTGCGGCCGTCGTTGAAACCGCCGTAGATGCCGCCGGCCGACATCACCGCTACCGGGTTGTCGATCTCCAGCATCATGTGTACCGCGTCCACCCAGTGCGTGAAAAAGTCGGTGATCTTGCCGCCGTTGTAGTCCAGGAAGGCGCGGAAATTGAAGTACTGCGCGGGATCCCAATCGCGCCATTTGACGGGCCCCAGGAACCGCGCCCAGTCCAGATTCGAGGGCTTCTCCTTCATGTCCCGGTTCAGCGGGCGGGGCGGTCCGCTGTGCCAAAACGTGCGCGCCAGTGTGATCTTGCCGAGTTTGCCGGCGCGGACGAACTCGTCGCGGGCGCGCAGGTAGGGCCAGCCGGAGCGCTGTTGCAGACCCACCTGGCAGATGCGATCGTTCACGCGCGCGGCCTTGACGATGAGCGGACCTTCGTCGCGCGTACGCATCAGGGGCTTCTCGACGTAGACGTCCTTGCCGGCGTTCAGCGCGTCGATGGCGGTCCGCGCGTGCCAGTGGTCGGGCGTTCCGATCAGCACCACGTCGAGTTCGCCCATCTCGAGCAGCTTGCGGTGATCGTAGAAGCTCCGAGCGCCCTGGGCGAATGCCAGCGCCTTATCGATGCGCGCGCCGTACACGTCGCACACGGCGGAAATCTTCACAGCGGGGCTCTTTTGAAATAGCGTGGCCACGTAGCTGCCCCGTCCGCCGCAGCCAATGAGGCCGAGCGAAACGCGGTCGTTGGCGCCCGCGATGCGGGAATAGGAAAGCGCGGAGTTCATGGCGATAATCTCCGTACGGTACCACAGGCGCCGGCCGGCCGGCTATATTGAAACATCCGCCCATGCAACGCCGTCAATTTCTCGCTTCCGCCGCCGCGGCCGCCGCCGCCCCTTCCCGCCGGCCTCCCAACATTGTTTTTATCGTCCTCGACGATCTGGGCTCCGGCGACTTCGGCTGTTACGGCCAAAAGCTAATCCGGACGCCCCATGCCGACAGCCTGGCGCGCCAGGGCATCCGTTTCACCGACTGCTACGCCGGCGGCGCCGTGTGCGCTCCCTCGCGAGCCTCGCTGATGACCGGCTTGCACCAGGGCCACGCTCCCATCCGCGCCAACGCCGGCACCATCCCGCTGGCGGCCGGCGATGTGACCGTCGCGCAACTGCTGCAACGGGCCGGCTACGCCACGGGCGGCTTCGGAAAGTGGGGGCTGGGCGACGCCCGCACCGACGGCATCCCAACGCGCCACGGCTTCGACCGGTTCTACGGTTACCTGCATCAGATTCACGCTCATTCGTACTACCCCGACTTCCTCTGGGACAACGAGAAGAAGCACGTTCTGGCCGGCAACAAGGATGGCAAAGGGAGCGACTACAGCGCCGATCTGATCGCCGAACGCTCGTTCCAGTTTCTGCGCGACAACCGCGGCAAGCCCTTCTTCCTCTACGCCTGTTACACCCTGCCCCACGCCAACTTCGAAGTCCCCGACCTGGGCCCCTACCAGGACCGGCCGTGGACCCGGGGTCAGAAAACTTACGCCGCCATGGTGACGCGTGCCGACCGCTACGCCGGCACGATCCTGGGCCTGCTGAAGGAATACGGTTTGGAGCAGGACACGGTGGTCTTCCTGACCAGCGACAACGGCGCGCATTCGGGAGACGAGAAAGGGTACGAACTGTTCCGCAGCAACGGCGCGCTGCGCGGCGAAAAGGCGCAACTGTACGAAGGCGGCATCCGCGTGCCCATGATCGTCCGCTGGCCGGGCAAGACCAAGCCCGGTGCGACCAGCACTCTGCCCTGGGCCTTCTGGGACGTTCTGCCGACTCTGACCGAGATCGCCGGCCTCCGCGCCCCGGCGGTCACCGACGGCATTTCGGTAGTACCGGAGCTGGCGGGCGGGAAACAGAAGCCGCACGAGTATCTCTACTGGGAATCCGACCAGTTCGACCGCAAGCGCAACGATCTCGACCCGGCGCGGCTGAGCCAGGCGGTGCGCCTGGGCGAGTGGAAGGCAATCCGGCTCAGGCCGGGCGCTCCGCTCGAACTCTACAACTTGCGCGCGGATCCGGGTGAAGCGAAGAACGTGGCGGCGGCGAATCCGGCCGTCGTCTCCCGCGTAGAAGAGATTCTCAAGACCGCGCGCACCGCACCCCGGCCGCACAACACGGGAACGTTCGACTGGGTGCGGTGAGCGCCCGTTACTGGCTCTTGCGCGCGTCCGCCTCCGCGCCGGCCGCGTCGCCCAGCGCGCGCCGCGCCGCGGCGCGGTTGCGATACGCGTTCTTGTAGTTCGGATCCAGGCGCAGCGCCTGGTCCAGATCGGCGAGCGCCTGTTTGTAGTCGCGCAGTTTCAGCCAGGCGTAGCCGCGGGCGTTCAGCGCCAGCGGGGAATCGGGCTTGAGTCTTAGCGCCGCGCTGAGTTCCTCGGCGGCCTTCCGAAACTCCTCCTTGGCCAGCCACTCGCGTCCGCGCTTGTGGTGCGCTTCGGCGGCGCGCGGGTCGGCGGGAACGGCTGCCTTGGGGGCCGGCGCAGGCGGCGTGGCCGTGACGGTCACCGCCGGAGCGGGTTTCGCCTCCGGCTCCGGAGGCTTGGTTGCACGAGCCAGTTCGGCCAGCCGGGCGCGCGCTTTTTCGAGCACCGTGGAGGCTTCCGGATAAACCGGGCGCAGGCGCAGCGCCACTTCCAGGTCGCGGCGAGCGTCCTCGTAACGCTCCAGCAGGAAGAGCGCGTTGCCGCGGGCGCACCAGGCTTCGGGCAGTTTGGGGTTCAGTTCGATCGCCCGGGCCCGGTCGGCCAGCCCTTTCTCGTGCTGCCCCAGCAGATGATAGGAGCCGCCCCGCGCGACATAAGCGTCGGCGTTGTCCGGCGCGAGCCGAACGGCGGCCTCGCGGTCGCGGAGGGAATCCTCGAGCCGTCCCAGTTGGGCGTGGACGGCCCCGCGGGCCAGCAGGACGCGGACGTTGTTCGCCTCCAGTCGCAGCGCGGCGGTGAAGTCCTCGGCTGCCTTGGCCAGCTCGCCCGACTGCTGGCGCGCCGCGCCGCGCAGGGCCAGGGCCCGGGCGCTGGCCGGGTCCAGCCGCAGGGCGATGTCGAAGTCCTGGATCGCGCGGACGAACTCCCCAATCTGGCCCCAGGCGAAGCCGCGTTCGAGAACCGCGCCGGCGAAGTCGGGCTTCAGCTTCAATGCGGAGTCGTAGGCTTCGATCGCGTCGCGATAGCGGCCCAGGGCCGCCAGGGAGTCTCCCTGCTCCTTGTAGGGTCCGGGGTTGTCCAGCCGCAGACGGATCCCGCGCGCGTAGTCCGCGACCGCCTGCTCGTGCCGGCCCAGCCGGGCATAGGCGGCGCCGCGCGCGTTGAACAGCGTGGCGCGCTCCAGGTTCAAGTCGATGGCGCGCGTGAAGTCCAGCGCGGCCATTTCGGCCTGGCCCAGGCGCCAGTAGGTTTCGCCCCGCGCCGCCCAAGCTTCGGCATCTCCGGGATCCAGCCGCACCGCTTCGGTCAGATCCCGCAGGCCGTCCTTCTCCTGGCCCAACGCCAGGCGCAGACGGCCCCGCTGCCGCCACGCCGCGGCGTTCTCGGCGTCGTACTTGAGTGCTTCGTCGTACGATTCGATGGCATGTTCGCGCCGGCCATAGTTCTCCAGCCGCTGTCCTTGCTCGCAGGCGCGTTGCGAACGGCGCGGATCGCGCCGTTCGGTCTGGGGCGCGGCAGGACCGGCCGCGAGCGACACCAAGGCGAATGCGGCGATCGCTAAGTCGGGCGGGCGCATCTCTGCTACTTAGTCTACTCTCCCAAGTCCGGGCGTCGCGCCTCAGCGGGGGAAGGCGGACGCATCGAGCCCGGGGATCAGCCGCAGCGCGTTCCGATAGTAGAGCTTGCGCAGGACCTCGTCCGGCAAGTCCAGTCCGTAAGCCTTCCACATGCCGTGGTACTTGCGGTCGTGGTCGAAGTACTCGTCGGCGGTTTCGAAGATCCGAAAGTAGGTGCCGTACTCGGCCGGCCGCCAGGTGTCCTTGCCGAACATCAGGCGATCCTGGTATTTGATAAACCAGGCGCGCGCAAAGCGCGGCTGCCGGCACAGTTCCTCAACCACCGCCGAGATGTCGGCATACACGTTGGGCAGCTTGTCGAGCAGGGCCCCCATGCGCCCCAGGTCGTGGCCCAGCCAGTCCAGGTGCGCGGCGATGAAGGTGGTTTTCGGATGGCGGGCGAAGACGCGGTGCTGTTCGCCCATGAGTTCCTCCCAGCGCGGATAGCGCTCCGGCGGGCGCCCGCGTCCGGGATGGAGTTTCAACTCCAGCCAGCGCTCGTTGAAGCGGTCCATGGGGTCGAAAAGGCCCTTGGGTTCGGCGGTGTGAATCAGCACCGGGATTCTCAGCCGCGCGCAGGTCTCGAAGACCAGGTCGAAGCGCGGGTCGTCGGTGTGAATGCGCTGCCCCTTGCCGTCCTTGAGGTCCATGCCGAGGTTCTTGAAAATCTTGAGACCCTGGGCGCCGCTGCGCACGTCCGCTTCCAGTTGCGCGGCGGCGCGCTGGGGATAATCCGGCTCGTCGATCCCGCTGAAGTTGATGTTGGCGAACACCGCGAAGCGGTTTGGGTAACGGCCTTTGAGGGCCTGCAAAGTCTGCTTGAACCGTTCGCCGTAGCCGCCGCTCAAGTTGACCATGATGCGCAGGTTGAGCGCATCCATCTCCTTGATCAGCCGGTCGACCTGTTCGGCCGATCCGCCGCGCTGATGGTTGTGCACGTCGATGAGCGGAAACTTGGCGCGAGTCACACGGTGTTCCGGCACCACCAGTATGGAACGCGGTTCAAACTCCTCGATGGTGAGGGTCTGGCTCAGTCCCAGACCGGAAGCAAGCAAGAAGACAGCAAGAGCCCTGCGCATAGGTTTGTTCCTTGAGTATAGCTTCGGCGGTCAGGGCTCGCTCATAGTCGGCTTACTCCCGGGCGGCCGCAATCGGAGGATCCAGCATCTCGGCGATGCGCGCGCGCACCTGCGCGGTGAGCCGCTGGCGGTCGCGGAGCGTGAGTCCTTGGGTGGGAATGGGATCGCCTACCGTGAGGCGAACCGGGCCTCCCCGCACGGTGAGCGTGTGCACCGGCAGGATTGCGCGCGTGCCCCGCACGGCCAGCGGGACGATGGGAGCGCCGGCCTTGATGGCGATGTAAGCGGCGCCCTCCTTGAACTCCTGGAGCTCCCCGCCGGTCCGCTCGCCTTCCGGGAAGACCAGGATCGAGGCGGTGCTTTCCCGCAGCAGCCGGGCGGCTTCGCCCATGACCCGCACGGAAGCGCGCGCGTTTTCCCGCGGCACCGAAATGTGCCCGGCGCGTTTCAGGTGGTACCCCAGGAAGGGGACGGAGAACAGGCTCTGCTTGGCCAGGAAGCGGAACTGGGCGGGAATGAAGCCCAGCACCACCGGGGTGTCCACATAACTGAGGTGGTTGGAGGCGAAAACGTAGCTCCTCTCGGGATTGATCTTCTCGAGGCCCTCCAGGGTGACCCGGACGCGGAAGACGGCCAGCAGCATGCGGGCCCAGGCGCGGGCCACGGAGTGCTGCGCCCGGCCGCTGGAATCGAACAGCGAAACCAGCAGCGAGAGCGAGCCCATTCCCATGGTTGCCAGAGCTATCAGCGGCCCGGTGACGGCGATCGATCTGATGAGTGCGAACGACATGACCAACAGTCTATTGTACGAGGCGCGCTCGCGCTTCGCCGACCAGGAAGAGCGAGCCGGTGATGAAGACGGCGTCCTGGGGTCCCGCCTCGGACAGCAGGGCAAGAGCCTCTTCCAGGCCGGCGGCGGTCCGGCGGCGGGGATGATCGAATAACTCCCGCAGAACTTCGGGGCGCACGGCGCGCGCCTGTGCCGGCGCGGTCAGAATCACCTCACCGGCCACGGGCGCCAGGATTCCGGCCATCTCTGCCACGGCCTTGTCGCGCATGGCGCCGTAGACCAGCCAGACGCGTTTCGAGGCGTGGAAGCGCTGGATGTAGGCGGCCAGCGCCCGCGCGCCGGCCGGGTTGTGCGCGCCGTCCAAAAACAGGTCGGGCCGCTCGGCCACCCGTTCCAGGCGTCCGGGCCAGCTTGTGGCGCGGATGCCGCGCTCGATCGCTCCGGCCGGCACGCCCGCCAGCTCCAGCGCCGCCGCCGCGGTTAGGGCATTGGCCACCTGGTGCTCCCCGGCCAGCGGGCACTCGAGGTGCAGCACGTTACCCGAGCGGGCGGTGAAACGGCTGCCGAAGGCGTGCACTTCCAGGTCCCCTACTTCCCATTCGGAAACACGTGCCGGAACGATGCCCAGCGCCGCCGCGCGCGCCTCCAGCACCGGACCGACCTCCGGACGCTGCGGCGCGAAAAGCGCTCTTGCGCCGGGCTTGAGAATGCCGGCCTTTTCCGCCGCGATGGCTTCCAGGCTCTTGCCCAGAAACGCCTCGTGATCGAAATCGACCCGCGTGATTACGGCCAATTCCGGTTGCACCACGTTGGTGGCATCCAGACGCCCGCCCAGGCCGACCTCGAGCACGGCCACCTCCACCCGCGCTTCGCGGAACAGCAGGAAAGCCATCGCCGTCACGGTCTCGACATACGTCGGATGGGCATCTAGCTCCCCGCCGGCGAGCAGCCGTTCGACGGCTTCGCGGACCTGCCGGCAGGCGGCGGCGAACTCCTCCGGCGCGACCGGAATTCCGCCAATGCGGATTCTCTCCACCGGCTCCGACAGGTGCGGCGAGGTATACAAGCCGGTGCGCCATCCGGCGGCGCGCAGGCCGGATTCGATCATCGCGCAGGTGGAACCCTTGCCGTTGGTGCCGGCCACATGAATGTATCGGCCGCCACGGTGCGGCGCGCCGAGCGCCTCGAGCAGGCGCTCGATGCGGCTCAACTCGAGCTTGGCAACCTTGACCTCGTTGCCCAGCGAGTAGAGAACGCGGACCGACGCCGGATAGGTCATCTCGCGGACCCCCTTACATCGTCAGCGTCACCTTGGAAAGGGTGCGCGGGCGGTCCGGGTCGAGGCCCTTCTCCGCCGCCAGGCTGGCGGCGAACATCTGCGCCGGAATGATGTACGGAATCGGAGTGTACAGATCCGACGGCGAGTGGCTCTTGCGCGACACGCTGAGCGGCAGGCAGATGGTGCGCCCCTTGTCGGAGGCGGCCTCGGCGTTGCTCCGGTCCGTAATCAGCAGCGTGTCGACCTTGAGTTCCCGCAGCTTCTCGAGCATCAACCGGGTGGAGGGCCAGGTCACGCCCGGAGGACCGAACAGGAAGACCGGAAAGGACGATTCGACCATGGCGATGGGACCGTGCATCAGGTCGGCCGAGGAAGAGCGTTCGACCACCACGTAGCAGGTCTCCATCATCTTCAGGCCGAACTCGAACGCATTGGAGTAATTCAGGCCCCGCCCGATCACCACGGCGCGCTCCATGAAACGGTAGCGCTGGGCGCGTTCGACAATGCGCGGCTCCAGGGTCAGGGCGGCCTCGGCGGCGCCGGGCAGCCGCGCCAGGTCCTCTCGCCGGAAGCGGGCGCCCAGCGCCCAGGCCAGCAGGTACAGCGCCATCAACTGGCCGGTGTAAGTCTTGGTGGCCGCCACGCTCTGTTCCCGGCCGGCGCGGACCAGGAAGACCGCCTCGGCCAGGCGGGTCATGCTGCTCGAGGCCTCGTTGGCGATGCCGAGGGTGAAAGCGCCGCCGGCGCGGGCGCGTTCCAGCACCACGTTGGTGTCGGTGGATTCGCCGGACTGCGAAATGGCCACCACCAGCAGGTCGCGGTAGTCGAGCGCGGTTTCGTACAGCGTGTGAATCGAAGGCGCCGCCAGAGACACCGGGATTCCGGTGGCGATTTCCAGCAGGTAGCGGCCGAATTCGCAGGCGTTGTCGGAGGTGCCGCGCGCGGCCAGCACGATCATGCGCGGGCGCCGCTTTTCAAACCGGGCGCGCAACCGTTCGGCCTGGCGCAACTCGCCGCGCAGCGTGCGTTCGAGCGCGGCCGGCTGCTGCCGGATCTCGTCCTGCATCTTGGACATCACAACCAGTGTACCGGCGCGGCGGTTACAGCGGCGTGGGCAGCCGCGCTTCCGACCCCACCCACATCCACGGCGACGGCTCCTCGGCGGGCGCCGGGCTGACGATGCGCGGCTTGATCACCAGCAGCGTTTGCGAGGAACTGGTATCCCGGCCGTGCTGGCTCAGCAGCGCGCCCAGCACGGGGACTCCGCTCAGACCGGCGATGCCGCTCAGCGTTCGCCCCTGGTTGGAACTCATCAGGCCCGCCAGCACCGCCCACTCGCCGCTCTTCAGCCGGACCTTGGAGTTGATCTTGCGGTTGGAGATGATCGGGATGCCGTTGAGGGCCTTGCCGGTGAGTACCTTGAACTCACTCTCCACTTCCAGCGAAACCTCGCCGTCTCCGTGGATGTGGGGTGTAATCTTCAGCACCAGGCCCAGGTCCTCGAAATTGAAGGTGGGAGGAGGGGAGTAAGCCGGCCCGGCGCCCTGGGACATGCTGGAGTAACTCTGCGACATGATCGGATACTTGTCGCCCACGTGCAGCGAGGCGGGCTGGCCGTCGACCGAGCGCAGGGTGGCGCGCATCATCGATTCGGTGGCCGAGCGGGTCATGCTGGCGAACAGTTGGGCATCCGCGATGCCCAGTCCGAGAAAACTCTTGCCGGCGCCGAAAACAAGGAACTTCGCCAGACCCTCGGGCAGGATCGGGTTCAGGTTCCGGAAGCGGCCGAAGTCGACCAGCGCCGAGCGCCCGGGCAGGCTCAACCCGAAACTGCTGGAGTACTTGCTGTTCAGGTCCAGAAGCTCGACCTCGATCACCACCTGGGGGCGGTGACGCAACAACTGGTCGAACAGCGCCCGCGCGGGCCGCACCTTGGTGACGCGGTCCTTGAGCAGCACCAGCCGCCGCGCCGAGTCGATCACAAAGCGCTGGATTTCCATCGCCTGCTGCACGGTGCGCGCCATTTCCACCGCTTCCTGGACGGACACCGGCTGGGGGATCTCCACCAGCAGCGCGGCCGTGGGCTCGGCCTCGGTGCGCTTTTGCGGCGTGTCTTTGGCGGCCAGGAAGAGTCTGGGGCCTAGCGGAACCAGGAAACTGCCGGTGGCGGCCTCCAGCGCTCGCAGCGCGGTGCGGTAATCGGCGTCCTCGATGTGGAAGCGAATCCCCGCGGGGGGCTGGTATTCGCCGTCGAAAACCGCGTCCAGAGCGAAGGCGTGCGCGACTTCGAGGACGATTGTCTTCGCGTCGCCCTTTAAATTGAACGACTTGCGCTCGGGGCTGGCTTTCAGCTCCACCGGTGGCAGAGGCCGGCGGGCTTCGGCGAGATCCTGCTCGGAGAGGGTGCCCACGAGCGACGCGGCTTCCTCGGCGGGCTGGGGCGCGACCGCCGCCGGTTCCGGCGGTGACTCTGTAATAGCTTTGGTTTGAAGAGCTTGCGCCTTGGCCCAGTATTCCCTGCGATCCGGCTCGGCCGCCGCGGCCTGGGCGTAGAGCAGGTAGGCTTTGGCGAATTCGCCCTTCTTCTCGGATTGCCGGCCCAGCCAGAACAGTTCGGACGCACCTTGGGCCCGCACGGCTACGGCCGCCAGGAGCAGGCAAACAACCGGGCGCAGGACTCCCACATTGAGTTGACGCTCCCGCCGGCCCCGGCGTGGATAAACTTTCCGGCCCAACGCGCCGATTATATGGCCGGGAGGGTCTGTCACGGCATGGCGACCATGTATACGGGACTTCGCTCGGGCTTCGCTCCGCCAGTAGCCCAGACATTCGAGCAGTTGGGCATCTCGCAATCCCTGGTGCTCGACCTGGTCCTGCGGCGGCTGTTGCTGGAAGGCTATGGCAGCCTGCAGTCTCTGTGCAAGACTCTGCGCCTTTCAATTGCCATCGTCGACGTGATTTTCCGGCACATGCGCCAGCAGCAACTGGTGGAAGTCAAAGGCATGCTGGGCAACGACTACAACTTCCAACTCTCGGCGGCCGGGCGCAACCTGGCCATGGAGCGGTTCCAGATCACGCAGTACGCCGGCGCCGCTCCGGTTTCGCTGAAGGATTATCACGCCGCCACCAAGGCGCAATCGGCCAAGGTTCAGATCGACCGCCGCACGCTGCGCCGGGCTTTCGGGGACCTGGTGGTGACCGACCGCCTGCTGGACCAATTGGGCCCGGCCCTGATCTCACAGAGTTCGATCTTCGTCTACGGTCCCACCGGCAACGGCAAAACCAGCCTCGCCGAGCGTATGCTGCGGGTTTACCAGGACGCCGTGCTGATCCCCTACGCCGTCGAGGTGGACAACCAGATCATCAGCAACTACGACCCGGTGGTGCACCACAAGCTGGAGTTCGAGGATCCGGACATCGATCCCCGCTGGGTGCTGTGCAAACGGCCCTGCATCGTGGTGGGCGGCGAACTGATCCCCAGCATGCTCGAACTGCGCCTGGACGACGTTTCGGGCATCTACGCCGCGCCCCTGCAAATGAAGGCCAACAACGGCATCTTCATCATCGACGACTTCGGCCGCCAGCTTATGTCGCCCCGCGACCTGCTCAACCGCTGGATCGTGCCGCTGGACCGGCGGGTGGACTACCTGACCCTGCGGTATGGCGTTAAGTTTCAGATTCCGTTCGAGCTGATGGTGGTCTTCTCAACCAACCTGGATCCCGCCGACCTGGCCGACGAGGCCTTCCTGCGCCGCATTCACAACAAGATCTTCGTGGATGCCGTGGACTCCCAGGTCTTCGACCAGATCTTCCTGCGGGTCACCCAGGCCAAGAACATTCCCTGCGAGCCGGACAGTGCCGAATGCCTGCGGAAGCTGTGCCTGCGAGACGGGCGGACCGAGTTGCGGGCCTGCTACCCAACCGACATCTGCAACATCTTGCAGTCGATCAGCCGCTACGAGAACCGTCCCGTCGGAATGAACTGCGCGGACATGGAACGGGCCGCCGAGCTTTACTTCGCCAAGAGCTGACCCTGCCGGCTGGCGGCCGGGTCAGTGCCGCGGGGGTACATACTCGGGCGGCAAGGCGGCGCCTTCGCCGAAGAAGTACTGTTCCATCTGTTGCCGCAGGAAGTTCTGCGCTTCCGGGGTCCCCAGGGTCAGACGAGACTCGG
>JACQZT010000268.1 GCA_016213755.1 Acidobacteriota bacterium
AGCATGGAGCGTTTCGCGGCGTCGTCCAGTCCGTTGGCGCCTTCCGCTCCCAGGACGGCGATCTTCTCCAGCAGGCGGCCCGCCATGGCGAGGCTGCTCTCGCCGGTGTCCGCTTCCGCCTTCGCCGAGCCGAGGTTCTTGCGCGCCTGGTTCACGCGGGCCAGGGCCGCCTGGATCTGGAGCACTTGCGAAACCGCATCCGGAGCGTCCGACGGCCGGCTCACCCGAATCCCCGAGGAGACCTGGCGGTGGGCGCGTTCGGAGCCCTGAGAGATGCGCTCGAGAGCGTTCAGGAAGCGGGCGCTGGCGGGATCCAAAAAGTCGATCATGGTTTTTATCTCAGCAACCCCAGCACGGTCTGGGTCAGTTCGTCGAGCACACCCACGGTCTTGGCGGCGGCCTCGTAGGCGCGCTGCAATTCCACCAGCCGGGCCGCTTCCTCGTCCAGGGAGACACCGCTCAGCTCGCTCCGCAAAGCACTCGCCTGGGCCGCCCCTTCGCTGGCCCGGTTCCTGCCCTCCTGGGCCCGGTTCACTTGCCGGCCCAGATCGGCGGCGATCGACCCGTACTTCCCGCTGAACGACTCGGCAAGCTGGGCCAGCCGGCTGGCGATGCCGTTGGAAGCGCCGCCGGCCGGATTCCCCGCCACTAGAGCCTCGGGCGTGATGCCGGCAGCGACGGACAGGCTCAGCGCGATCGCCGCGGGCCTCGATGCTTCGTAGGAAAACAGGGGCGGCCCTGGCGCCATGGCGGCGTTCACCTGGTCCGCGATGTCCCGGGCGAGCCGGTTGAGAGAACCCATCTCGCTGCCCCTGCCGATCAGTCCGCCGATGGTCTCGTTGCGGACGCCCAGCAGACCGGCCAGGCGCCCTCCGTGAATCTGGCCCGAAATATCGGCCCCGGACTCGTCCAGTATGCGGACGGCCGGGAATTCGGCCGAGATCGGGTGCGCCCGCTCGCCCAGCACCAGCGGCGTCTCGCCGCCCAGAAACACCGTCACGGTTCCGTCGGGCTGGTAGACCGTATTGAAGTCGGCGAACTCCGACAGCCGCTCCAGGTCGGCGTGGAGTTGCGCGTCCAGGCCGGGATCGGCCTGCCCGGTGCTCCTGCGCGCGCGGTTGTAAGCGCTGATGCGCTGCGCGATCTCGTTGATGCCGGCGATCGTCTCCCGGATTTGCTCGTCCACCTGCCGGCCCTGGCCGACCACGCCGGCCGCAACGCTGCGAATGCTTGCGGAGAGTGCGTCCGCACCGGCGATCACCTGCTGGCGCGAGGCGGCATCGTTGGGCCGGGCGCTCCAGGCCGAGAAGGCGCTCATCAAGGCGGTGATGCCGGCCGCAATCCCGCTACCGTCGTCGGCGCTGAATTCCCCCTCCAGGGACTTCAGAACCGACAGGCCGGCGTCGTATGTTCCCAGCGATTGCACCTGCCGCTGCACCTGCCGCTCGGCGTGCTGGCTGCGAAAGCTTTCCAACGGCCCCATGCCGACGCCCCCGTAGGCGCCGTTTTCGGGAGCGAACGGATCGGCCTGGAATCCGGCTCGCTGTTTTACGTACCCCGGCGTGGCGGCATTCTGGATGTTGTTCTGGGAAACCGTGACGGCGTCCTGGAACGCCAGCAAGGCTCGCGAGGCGGTCTGTAGTGAGGCAAACAGGTTGGACATGGAGTCACGTCTCCGAGGCCAGGCTGCGCCGCGGAAGCAACCGCTCCGGCTCTCCGGTGCGGCCGTATCCGCCGGAGCGAAGCGCCACGAGCCCGGCGCGGTCCCGGCGCAGCGACTCCGCGGACACAAGCTGCAAGCTGAGCAGTTCCACGCTCCGGCGCAAGTCCTGGGCCTGGAGGGCCAAAGGACCGCTCGTTTCCGAGCCGCGACCGTCAGGGAGCGGTTGGGATTGCAGGATCATCTCCAGGCGCCGCAGCACCGCCACCGCGTCCGTCAGCGCCCGGTTGCAGCCGGCCATGCCGGAGGCGGCCGGTTCGTGCAGGATGTCGGAAGCGCGCCCCAGCAGGGTCCTCGCCTCGGTGAGACATTCGGAAACCAGTCCCGCGGACATAACCGGCGCCCTACCTTCCCAGCAGTTCCGCGACCATGGCGCGGCTGAGTTCGGCCGGATCGACCTGATAGGATCCGTCGTGGACCTGGACGGTCAAGCGCTCTACCGTCCCGGCCCGCGCGGCCGGCTCGGATGAAAGCGCCCGGGCCACCAATCCGCGCAGGCCGCTCAACTCGGCCGTGTCGGCGCTTTCGACCGTGCGGATGCTGCCCGCCGCGCCCGGCGCTATCGCCGGAGCGGCGTCGCGGACGCGGGCGGAAGAGCCGGCGGATTGTCTCTGCCCTACCTTCATAGATTCGGGCTCCAACGTCGGCCCTTGTTCTCTATATCGCGACAACGGGTCCATTGTTTAACTCCAGGGGCCTCGGATTTTCACTGGGTGCGGCCGGAAGGCCCTCCGCCAGCTTGAGCAGCAGCAGCACGTCGGCTACCGGCAGACCCACCTGGACGGCGATCTCCTCTTCCGCCACTCCCAGCCGGCGCAGTGTGACGACCCGAACCTCGAGGTCCGGCTGCGCCTCCTCGGCCATGCACCGCCCCAGGTCGTCCAGGGCGGACCGCAGACCCTTCAAGCGGCTCTCCCAGGCCGCCGCCGCCGTGCGGCGCGGCAGCACCCAGGCGGGCAGTGAAAGCGCGATCATGCGGCCCCTCCCCGCGCGATCCACTCCTTCGGCTTCACGACCTCCAGAATGCGCACGCCGTAGTTTCCGTCCACCGACACTACTTCGCCGCGCGCGATGACGCGGTCGTCCACCAGCACTTCCACCGGGTCGTCCAGACGCCGGTCCAGTTCGATCAGGGAGTTCAGCGAGAGCCGCAAAACGTCCTTGAGCGGCAGCTTGGCGCGGCCGAAGGAGACGCTGACGGGCAGTTCGATGTCCAGCAACAGGTCGCCCACCGGGGCGCCGGTGGTTGCGCATCCGGCCGCTACGGCTTCGGCCAAGCCGCCCAGCCCGGACGGAGCGCCTTCCATCTCTTGAGTATTCATAAAACGCCCCTTTCGGTGGGCCAAAGTTGTTTCAGCCAGGCGCGCAAGCGCAGAATCGCCTGGGTCTTGAGCTGCGAGATGCGGGTGAGATGCACGCCCATGACTTCGCCGATTTCCCGCAGGTTCAGCTCTCTGTGGAAGTACAGATCGAGCACCAGTTTCTCGTTCTCGGGCAGTTGCTCGATTCCCCGCGCAACCAGGCGCTCCAGTTCGGCGCGCTCCAGCCGTACTGTGGGAAGATTGTCTTCCTTGTCGGCCAGGTAGTCCAACAGGCAGCTCCTGGCGTCTTCGAAGTCGTTCACCGCGTCCAGGCTGCCGAGGGCCACTCCCCGCACGTCCTGAAGCCATTCGCGGTACTCGTTCAGGGAGATCTCCAGCTCCGCGGCGATCTCCTCTTCCAGGGGCGGGCGCTGAAGCTTGTTTTGCAGGCGCACAACCGCGGCTTCCATGGTCCGGGCCTTCTTGCGCTGGTGTCCCGGGACGCCGTCCAGCTCCCGCACCGAATCCAGAATGGCGCCGCGGATCTTGTGCGTGGCATAGGTGGCGAGCTTTACGTTGAAGGATGGATCGAACCGGTCGACCGCGGCAATGAGTCCCAGCGTGCCGGTCGAGATCAGGTCCTCCAGGCACACGCCGTTTGGCAGCCGCTCGTGGATGCGCAGCGCGATCCAGCGCACCTGCGGAAGGTGCTCCAGGATCAGCCGCTCGCGCTCCGACGCCCACTGCGCGGCGTTCGGTCTTGCGTTCATCTGGTAGGTAAGACTGGCAACCGCCATAGCGCACACTCACGCCGCGAAGATCAGCGCCTCCCGTTCCTGGCTCGGCGCCGCGTTTGGAAGCCGGCTCAGTTCGGCCGGCGCCAGATCCTCCGGAACCCGCGGGCCGGCGCTGAAGTAGGACAGCGGCAGGCCCGTGGTCTCGGCGGCCTGCAAAATCGTATCCCGGCCGAGCGTCTCGTCCAGCCGGGTAAACAGCAGCTTGGCCGGGCGGAAAGGAGCGAAAAAGGCCAGAAACCGCGGCAGGTCCTCCGGCCGCGCGCCGGCGCTCAAGACCAGGTGGACGTCGATCTCGGGCTCGGAAACCAGCGCGGCGGCGATCCGCTCCGCCTCGGCGCGATCCGTCTGGGCGAAGCCCGGCGTATCGATCAAGGTCAGAGTGCCGGGCCGGCGGGAGCCAACCAGGGCCCGCAAAGCGCACGGGTTGGGCAGCGCCTGGAACTCCAGTCCCGCGATGCGCGCGTAGGAACGCAGGTGGTCCGTATGGCCGACGCGCCCGATTCCCAGCGAAACAAGCCGGACCGCGCGCCCGGCCGAGCGCGCTTCGCGCAGCGCGAGTTTGGCGATGCAGGTGGTCTTCCCGGTTCCGGACGGGCCCACCAGGGCCGCCACGGGCGACCGCCGGCTGGCGCCGAGATGGGCGTCGGTGCGTGGGGTGCACGCCGGTGCGGGCGGCGCGGACTGGTCCGCGACGTCGCCGCGCAGCCGTTCGATCTGCCGGCGCAGCGCCTCGAACTCGGCGGCCAGATCCCGCTCCGCGCCAGGCGCTTCGGCCTTGCCGCCCGGTTTCTCGCCCAGGCCGAAGACCACCTCGCATCTGCCCAGGTGCGCGGCTTCCGGCGGCGCGGCGCGGCTGTTCAGCAGCATCGCGTCGGACCCCAGCTCCTCGCGGGCCGCGCGCATGGCGTCTTTCACCGAGTTCGAGAAGTACGACTTGATCCTCATTCCAGCGTCCCCAGCGACCGGACCCGCACGCCGGCCGGTATCTCGCCGTGCGAGAGCACGGTGAACTCCGCGAGCGAGGACTCCACAAGCTGGCGCAGGTGATAACGGCATCCGGAGGAGGCCACCGCCACCAGCGGCGAGAGCGGGTTCTCGAGCTTCTGCGTTAGCCGGGTCACGACCTCGCGCGCCTGCTGGGGCACGATCGCGAAATTGCTGTGCGCCTCCTGATGCTCGACGGCGCCCTCGATCGCCTTCTCGATCGCCGGCCCCACGAAGTAGGCCGTCAGTTCGTTGTTGCGATCCAGGTATGGCTGCACCAGCGAACGGCGGATGGCCTGGCGCACGTATTCGGTGAGCAACACCGGGTTCTTGGTCATGGCCGCCGCCTCGCCCAAGGCTTCCAGCACGGCCTCGCCGTCGCGAATCGAGACACTCTCTCTCAGCAGGTTCTGGATCACTTTCTGTACCATCGAAAGGGAAAGCAGTTTGGGGACCAAATCCTCGACGGCCTTCGGGTTCAGCAATGCCACCCGGTCGCAGAGCAGCTTGGTTTCCTGCCGGGTGAACAGTTCGTGGGCGTGCCGGCGCAGCACCGACGACAGGTGCGTGCTCATCACCGTGAGCGAATCCACCACCGTGTAGCCGGCGTCGCGCGCCTCGTCGGCGCGCCTGGACGGGACCCAGTAGGCCGGCAGGCCGAAGGCCGGGTCCTGCGTGCGTGTGGCATTGGCCAAAGGCGGGTTCTGCGCGGTCGGAATAGCCAATTCCTGGCCTTCCGGCAGCTCGTAGCGGGCGATTTCGACGCCCCGCAGCAGGATCGAATACTCCCGCGAGCGCAGCGCCATGTTGTCGTTCACTTTGACCGGCGGGAAGATGAAACCGGTCTGGCCGGCCAGTTGCCGGCGGATGCCGGC
Organism: Acidobacteriota bacterium; assembly: GCA_016213755.1. Classification (GTDB taxonomy): domain Bacteria; phylum Acidobacteriota; class Terriglobia; order Bryobacterales; family Bryobacteraceae; genus JACQZT01. The sequence continues at coordinate 5,678 of JACQZT010000268.1, forward strand.
CAGTTTCTCGAGCAGCGGCGAAGCCGGGCCGCCGTCGGCCAGACCGACCAGCCCCAAGCCGAGTTCCACCGTCAGCGGTTCGACTTTGAGCAGCGTCTCCAGACCCTCGCGCGCCGGCCGGACGCTCTTGGCGGCCGCCGAGACTACGGCGGCGGCGCTGGTTTTCCGTCGCATTTTCCACGCACAGCCGCCCAGCGCGCCGCCCAGCAGCAGGAACGGAATGGCGGGCAGGCCGGGGAAGGCGGCCATCACCACCAGCACGCCGCTGGATAGCAGCAGCGGCTCGGCGCTGCCGAAGATCTGCTTCTGGAAGGCCGCTCCGACGCGGTCGTCTCCGTTGCCCCGGGTCACGATCAGGCCGCCGGAAACCGAGATCATGAGCGCCGGAATCACCGTCACCAGCCCGTCGCCGATGGTCAGAACGGTGTAGGTTTCCAGCGCGCGCTGGAACTCCATCCCGTGCTGGAACACGCCGATCAGAAAGCCGGCGATGATGTTGATGGCGGTGATCAGGATGCTGGCCACCGCGTCCCGCTGGGTGAAGCGCGAGGCGCCGTCCATGGCGCCGTAGAACTCGGCTTCGCGAGCCAGTTCCTGGCGCCGGCGGCGGGCCTCGACGTCGTCGATCAGGCCGCCGTTGAGGTCCGCGTCGATCGACATCTGCTTGCCGGGCAGGGCGTCCAG
>JACQZT010000271.1 GCA_016213755.1 Acidobacteriota bacterium
CCCGGCTCAAGCAATACTCACCGAAGCTCAACTGCCTGATCACGCTCACCGAGGACCTGGCGCTGGAACAGTCGGCGGCGGCCGACCAGGAAATCCGCCAGGGTAAGTATCGCGGGCCGCTGCACGGCATTCCGTGGGGCGCGAAGGACCTGCTGGCCACCAAGGGCATTCGCACCACCTGGGGCGCCGAGCCGTTCCAGGAGCAGCTCATCGGCTACGACGCCACCGCGGTCGAGCGCCTGCGCGCCGCCGGAGCGGTGCTGGTGGCCAAGCTCTCCATGGGCGCGCTGGCGCAGGGCGGGCTGTGGTTCGGGGGCATGACCAAAACGCCCTGGAACCTCGAGCAGACCTCCAGCGGATCGTCGGCCGGTTCCGCCTCGGCCACGGCGGCGGGACTGGTGGGTTTCGCCATCGGAACCGAGACTCTCGGTTCGATCGTCTCGCCCTGCATCCGCTGCGGGAGCACCGGCCTGCGTCCCACCTACGGGCGCGTGAGCCGCTTCGGAGCCATGGGCCTGAGCTGGACCATGGACAAGATCGGCCCCATCTGCCGCGGCGTCGAGGACTGCGCCCTGGTGTTGAACGCCATCCACGGGCCCGACGGGCGCGACCGCACCGTCACCTCGGATCCCTTCCACTGGGAGCCGCGCAAGCCGCTGCGCAGCCTGCGCGTCGGCGTGCTGCAAAAGGCCTTCGAGGGGTTCAAGGACCAGGAGAAAGCGGTCTACGACCAGGCACTTCAGGATCTGAAGAAAGCGGGCGTCGAGATGCAGCCGGTCGAGATGTCGGACGAGGATGGGCAGCGGCTGCGCTTCCTGCTGGTGGCCGAGGCGGCCGCGGCCTTCGACGACATCACGCGCGACGGGCGCGTGGGCCGGCTCAAAGGGCAGGCTCCGGGCGACTGGCCCAACACCTTCCGCACGGCGCGGCTGATTCCCGCCGTCGAATACATCCGCGCGCAGCGGGCGCGCACCCGGCTGATGGAAAAGATGGAGGGATTCTTCGCCCCCTGGGACGTGATCGTCACGCCGCCCTACGCGCTGCTGACCACCACCAACCTGACTGGCCATCCGCAGGTGATTCTGCCCTGCGGGTTCGTGGACGGCATGCCGCGCGGATTGAGTTTCTTGGGCAAGCTGTACGACGAGGGATCGCCGCTGCGCGTGGCGCTGGCTTACCAGCAGATCACCGATTGGCACACCCGGCGGCCGCCCCTGGCGTGAGAGCTACTGGCGGCAGGCGTCGCCCACGATCTTTTCGGCGATCTCTTTGATCTGGGTCCAGTGCAGGCTGCTGCCCAGTTCGCTGTCCGAACCGGCGGCCAGGTTCGAGCCGCCCCAGATCTTGACATCCTGCCGGTCCTCGGCGGCCTGGAAGGCCTCGATGAGCCGGGTCACCTGGAAGACGTCTTCATCGTAGGGCGACCCGCGAATCACGCTGTAGGTGTAGCGGCCGCTAGGCCGCCGGCACACCAGGCTGATGAGGTTGGTGTGGCCTTGCGCCGCCAATACCAGGCGGGACAGCGGATCGCCCATCTCGTCGGCGATAACGAAGCCGCGGGGCGAGGCGTACAGGATCTCCGGCTGGGCCTTGATGAAGGCGATTCCCGCTCTTCCTTGCAGCAGCGCCAGCAGCCGGTCGCAGACCTGCCGGATGGTGCGCGCGATCAGCGCCTCGTCGCCCTGGACCTTGCCCAGCTTGCGCTGCTCCCGGTAAGGCTCGAAGACCCAGGTGAAATGGTTTCGCACCAGGTCGTCGAGGTTCACCGGGTAGAGCCCGCCGCACACGTCGATCTTGTTGTTGTACTGGACGATCCAGCGCAGCAGCGGCGTCCCCTCGGCCCGCTCGAGAAGCTTGTGGTATTCGAGCACGAAGGCGGCCAGGCAGACGTCCTGATCCGCGTTCCACACGTGGACGTGCACGGGGCGCTGCTTCTCCAGCCAGCGCTGCATCAGGCGGCCCTGACGCACGGCGATGTAGGCCTGCATGGCGGCGCTCATGGTGGCCTCGCGAATCACGCCGGAGTGGTGGTCGAAGTGCACCCAGTGGCCGCGGTGGCCCGGCGTGTCGTCCATGACTTCGAGGCCAATGGAGTACTCGGGGGCGGTGCGGACGAAATGTTCCCAATTTTGGAAGCGCGTTGCGGGCACGGACAACGCGATGTTTTCAAACTGGCTTTCCATGGTTGCCGTCGGATGTCCTCGGGCACTTCCAGTATCTCAGGCTTTTTGGCGGGCGGCGAGGGGGATCTGGCGGAGGTTTTCGAGGCGAGTTTCGAGCGGGACGGCGCACTCGGGGGCCAGGAGGCCGACTCCGGCGGTCAGATTTTCCAGCGCCTCCCGACGGACTTCTTCTGGACCTTTGGTGAGCAGAGTGACCGGGTTGTTGACGCTGCCCGCCAGGGCCATGCGGCCGCCGGCCAGGCGCATGGCTTCGCGGGGCGGGTTCTTGGAATCGAAGTGGAAGGCGGCCACTCCGGTTTGCGCGATGGCCTCTATCCGGTCGAGCGTGCGCCCGCAGATGTGAAGAATGAGCGGCGCGGGCAGCCGGCCGGCCATCTCCCGGTGCAGGTCGCGCAGGAAGCGGGTGTAGTACGCCCCGCTGACCAGGTCGCCTGTGGCGTGGTCGGGGAGAGTGAGGGCGTCGGCTCCGGCGTCGATCTGCGCCCGGCCGAATGCGACTGTGACTTCCTTCAGGCGGTCCAGGCACTGATGGACCTTGCCGGGATCGTCCACCGTCATCAGCAGAAAGGGTTCCAGGCCGAAGCAGTGGTAGGCCAGGGTCCAAGGCCCCATGGTTTTGCCGAGGACGGCCACTTCGTCGCCGAACTGCCGCTTGAGGATCCGGATGGCCTCCAGAACGCAGGCGGTCTCGGGCGCGGTGAGCAAATTGGCGGGAATGCGGATTTCGTCCGGGTCGCGCCAGATGGGCTCGCGCATCTTCACCGCCGGCCAGCCGTTCCGGGCTCCCCACTCGACGCGGCACCCCAGAACCGCGGATTCCTGGACGATGGAGAACACCGGCATCACGCTATCGAAGCCCAGTTCGGTGTGACCCGCCGCCGCCAGGCGGGCCATCGCCGCGGGATCGCGATGGGCCTCGGGGAAGGCCGCCCCGGCGCGGTCCATCAGCTCGAGGGTCGCCACTGAGGTGGGGTTGATAGCCGGCGCGCGGTCGACCGCTTCCCGCCGCAGTGCGGCAAGGACCCGCTGACGGCTATTCAGCGCCATGCGATCAGTAAACGAAGCCCAGCCCGCGCAAAGTGGCTTCAGGTTCGTCGCCCTCGAAGCTGCCGAGGCCGACTTTCTGGCGGCCGTTCTCGAGCGCTACGGCGTAGGGGCCCGAGACGAAAGAGAACACCTGCCGCAGCGGCGCCAGGTCGTAGGTGACCAGGGCGCGCAGGCCTGTCGATTGCAGGAACTGACCGGTGAACTGGGGCTGCGCGGTAGGCACGACCAGCACAGCGGTATCGCCCCAGTTGTACTTGGCCATGCGGCGCGCGGCCAGGTCGCAATGCGCGCACTCGGGGTCGAAGAAGTAAAGGAAGACGCGGCCTTGCTGGAGCGAAAAGGGCCGGCCGTCGACGGTGACCGAATCCGGCGCCCGGACGCCCGTCTGGCGCGCGGCGTGAATGCCGAAACTGGCGAAGGCGAACACGGCCACTGCGCCTAGGACGATGGCGGCGGTGCGCATGCCCGCCGACGGGCGGGCCCACCAACCGGCCACGATGGCCATGAACAGCATCACCGCATCGCCGAGGAAGAACTCCGGTCCCACGGCGCGCTTCACCCAGGGAAAACAGTTGCAGTCCTGTCCGCGAAGCTGTGCGTAGAAGATCGTGAAATAGGCCAGGAACGCCACCAGCATCAGGGCCGTGAGCCATGCACCCCAGCGGCGGTAGCGGGGAACCAGGAGGAGCACCGCGGCGAAAGTCTCGCCGACGCCGAAACCGATGGCGGCCGGCAGGCTCAGGGCGTGCGGCACCAGCGCCTGCGTCATCAGCGTGGCGGCGCGATACGGATCGGTGATTTTCCACACTCCCGAAATCAAGAACAGCAGGCCCAGCAACACCGCGCACACCACCGCCGCGACGGTCTTCCAGGCCGCTAACGGCGGTTGTGCCATACTGTCATCCATATGATCCTCATATTACTATTCTTGTTCGCACTCATGGCAAGCGCACAGACAGCCGACCTGGTGGTGGAGAACGCCCGCGTCTACACAATGGACCCCGCGCGGCCGCGCGCGCCGGCGCTGGCGGTGAAGGACGGGAAGATTCTGGCCGCAGGCGAGGACGTCCAGGCGCACATCGGTCCGGCCACCCGCCGCATCGACGCGCGCGGCTCGGCCGTCATTCCCGGACTGATCGATTCGCACGTGCTCATGGAAGGGCTGGGCGATCTGCTCGACTGCTTCGACTTCCGGCACGTGCGCACGGTGGGTGAGGTGGCCGCGATGGTCCGCAAGGCCGCCGCCGCGCGTCCCAAGGG
>JACQZT010000269.1 GCA_016213755.1 Acidobacteriota bacterium
AACGTCCGCTGGTGGCGCGCCGTTCCAGACAAAGACCCGATTGCACCGCTGGTATTGCTCACACCCGATTTCGAGCCCGCTCTGGTGCGGCGGTTGTACGAGATCCCGCCGCCAGGCCAGCGCGAGCTGTACTTGAACCTGTTCGACCGGCGCATCGAACTCCGCCCGGACGTCGAGCTGCGCGGCTACGCCGACAAAACCCTCTGGGACCGCCTGCAATATCAAATTCGGTGACAGGCTACTCAATCCCCAATTCCAAGTCGTTGATGTGCCTCGCAATTCCCCAATCTCGGCCTGAAGATTCGCTGACTTCATTGGACTTATCGAATCGGTAATTGGGGAAAGAATAGCCTGTCACCGAATTAGTCGGCGTAGGAGATTTGGAGGCGGCGGGCCTTGAGGGCGGCCAGGACGACCAGGGTCAGGGCCACTAGCAGCAGGCCGGGGATGGCCAGCCAGGCGGACACGGGGTCGGGCGTCACCGCCAGAATCGCCAGCGGGCCTTTGGGCGGCACGGGGACCGGCGTCAGGTTGGTCAGGTAGAAAATCACGCTCACTTTCTGCGCCGCGGCCGGCAGCAGCCAGTTGTTGGTCTCCCAGACCATCACCAGCCCGGCCGGGATCATGGGGTTGCGGAACAGCAGTCCCATCAGCAGGAACACGCCGCCGTAGCCGATCACGGCCAGCGCCGTCACCGTCAAGTACCAGCCCAGATGCTGCAAGCCGGGGCCGCGCAGCAGGAAGTCCCGGTAAGCCTCGCCGAAGTGCGACGAAATCAGCAGGCAGGACGCCGCCGTGCTCAGGATGAAGTAGGCGCCCGCGGCGGCCAGACCGGCCAGGTACTTGCCCACCACCAGCACTTCACGCCGGATGGGCGCCAGCAAGTAGTAGTGCAGGGTCTTGTCCAGCACTTCGCCGCGGAACAGGTTCATGAAGATGCCCACGCAGCCGAAGAATATCCCCAGGCGCAGGTAGAAGATGTGGTAGATGGCCGCGAAGGCGATGTTGTCTTCCGCCATCCCATGCCAGGCGCGCTTCTGCGTCATCACGAGCGCGTGCGCACCGCACAGCACTACCGGCGCGGCCGCCAGCAGGTAAATCCACCAGGCGCGGCGGGAAAAGAGCGCCTTCTTCAGTTCCAGCCGCAGGACCGCGCCGATCTGCCGCATCCACTGCCGCCAGTTCATGCCGTGCCTCCTTCCGAGCCGATCAGGTACTGATAGACCGAGTGCACATCGTCGTCGGCCGGCGCCACGGCCTCGACTTCCAGGCCCATCTCCACCACCAGGGAGTTCAGCAGCAGGTACAGGCTGTCGGCGTCGCGCGTGCGCAGCAGCAGGCCGCGGCCGTCTTCTTCCAGCCGCGCCTCCACCACGTGGTCGCGCTCGAACAGGCGCGCCGCCAGCGCCCGCGGCCGGTCGGAGCGGATGAGGATCTGCGCCGGCTGCTCTTTCACCTCGCTGCGCACACCCTGGATCTGCCCCTCGGCCACCACGTAGCCGTGGCTCAGCAGGATCACCTGGTCCGAGATGCGGTCCACTTCATGCAGAATGTGGCTGGAAACGATGACGTGCAGGCCCTGTTCGCCGAGCGCGCGGAACAGCGCGATGGTTTCAGCTCGCGCCATCGGATCCAAACCGTTGAGCGGCTCGTCGAGCACCAGCACGCGCGGCGAATGGGCGATGGCCTGCGCCAGCTTGACGCGCTGGCGCATGCCTTTGCTGTAGCCGGCCACCACGCGGCCGGCGGCTTCGCTCAAGCCGGCGCGATCCAGCGCCTGCCAGGCGCGCTCATCCGCGTCGGGGCGCGAGAAGCCGTGCAAGCGCAGGAACGAGTAGATGAACTGGTAGCCGGTAAGCCCCTTGGGAAAAGCGTCGAACTGCGCGCAGTAGCCCGCCACGCGAAACAGCCGTTCGGGATCGCCGGGCGCGATACCGAGCACGCGAATCTCGCCGCTGGTGGGGCGGATCAACCCGGTCATCAGGTTCATGAGCGTGGTCTTGCCCGAACCGTTGGGACCCACCAGGCTGGTGACGCCGGGCGGAATGGTGAGGCTGACGCGGTTGATGCCCAGCACCTCGCCGTAGAAGCGCGAAACGTTGTCGAAGACGATCGCCGCCTCGCTCATCGCACCACCTCCACTCCGCGGATCTTGCGATTCAGCAGCCAGGCGCACAAGGCGCAAATCGATCCCAGCGCCAGCCAGGCGGCCCACACCGGGATCTCCTCGCCGGATTTGATCCGGAAGAAAGCCGCTCCCGGCCCCCGCCTCAGCCGCTCCTCGAACAGGTCGGTCCACACGGTGCCGATCAGGTAGCTGAGGTTCATCAGGTGGCCCCACTTGGTTTGCAGCACCTCGTTGATAGCGTTCCCGAATCCGGCGGCCACAAAGAAGACGCCGAACAGCAGCGCGCCGGCCACCGGCCGCCACTTCACCCAGGCCGACAGCGCCAGCGCCAGGAACGACAAGATCAGGATGTAGACCATCGATCCCACAAACAGCGCCGAGGCGATGCGCGTGTTCTGGCCGGCCCAGCCGTTGCCCTGGAGGTAACCCTGGAACCCGTACAGCGCCAGGCCGGGCGCCCAGGTCATCGCGGAAAGCAGAGCCAGCAGCACCGACATCTTGGCGAGCACGTACTCGAGGCGCGAGAAGGGGCGCGCCAGGTACAGCGGCACGGCGTTATTGGCCAGGTCCGGCGAGATCAACCCGGGACCGACGAAGGCCGTCAGGAAGAACGCCAGCATGGATTGCAGGCCGAGGTAGGACTGAAAGAAGAGCACATCGATGGCCAGCAGCTTCTCGGCGCGGATGTTGAGCAGCTTGAGCGCGCTCAGGTTGTGCGTCAGCCAGATGAAGGCGGCGCAGAACACCGGCCAAATGAGAGTTCCCAGGAAGAACAGGGTGAGGAAGCGCGAACGGTTCAAGTCCTCGAAGATGTAGCGCGCCGGAACCAGGAAGCGGGTCCAGCCGGCGGTGAGCGGCCCGTCGTAGCCGCGGTACTGCTTTTTATAGACGGCCATTCGGACCTCCCATGGCCTTCAGGAAAATGTCTTCGAGCGAATCGCGCTTGTGCTGCAAGCGGCGGATCTGCACGTTCTTGGATGCAGCCAGCTCGTAAAGCTGGCGCACCGGAAGATTGTCGGGCAGAACCAGTTTCAGGCGTTCTCCGCCGGCGACGGCGACCTCGCAGCCCAGGCTCTCCAGGCCGGCGGCGAACGTTCCGTTGCCGCCGCGCGTTTCCAGCTCCAGGAAGTGAAGGTTGGCGCGCCGTTCCTCCTCGAGGTCGCAGTAGGCGGCGATCTGCCCGTCCTTGAGGATCAGCACCTGGTCGCAAGTCTCTTCGACGTCGCGCAGCAGGTGGGAGGACAAGATCAGGTGCATCCGGCCCTGGTCGCGAATCTCCTGAATCAGGCGGATCATGCGCTGGCGCGCCGAGGGATCCAGTCCGTTGGTGGGCTCGTCGAGGAAGATCAGCCGGGGGCCGTGGACGATGGCCTGCGCCAGCTTGGCCATCTGCTTCATCCCCAGCGAGTATGTGCCCAGGTTTCGATAGCGCGCCTCGCCCAGGCCGACATAGACGAAGGCTTCGTGCGCGCGTTCGAGAGCCTGTTCCTTGGGCAGCCCGGCCAGTTCCGCCATCAGCCGGACGAACCGCACACCGCTCATGGAGGCGATGAACGAATCGTTCTCCGGCATGTAGCCCACCAGCGCGCGCACCGCGCGCGCCTGGCTTCGAGTGTCGTATCCGAACACGCGCGCCGTGCCGCCGGCCGGGCGGAGAAAGCCGAGCAGCGTGTTCAGCAGCGTCGATTTGCCCGCGCCGTTGGGCCCCAGCAAGCCGATGGCCCGGCCCGAGAAGCGGCCGCTCAATCGCTTGAGGATGGGGCGCTTTCCGAACCGGATTTCGAGATTCTCCAGTTCAATGACAGGGGCCATTACCGTTCCATACGCGGGCTACTTCCCGGATGTTCCTTTCTTCTGGGTGAACAGTTCCAGAAGGGCCATGGGACCGGACAGCCCGGCCAGCTTCGCCGGGTTGAGTCCCAGCAGGTCCGAGGAACTCGCGATGGCGATGCTTTCGGCGCCGCCGGAGAAAGTCACCAGCGCGGGTTTCAAGTGCGAAGCGAACTGGCGGATGGCGTTCTTCTGCTCGGGCTTGATTTGGGCGCCGGCGGCGAAGATCTCGGCCAGCGGCCCCAGCGTGGGGCCCATGTTCTGATACAGCATGCCCGAAAAATTCGCATTGCCGCCGCGCGGCGCCAACTGGATGAAGTCGGTCGAGCGCGTCAGCGTAAAGCCGCTGGCGCGCTGCTGCAACGCGCGCTCGACTAGGCCGCGGCTGGCCGCGGCGATCAGGTATCCATCGGCGAAGGTGTAGGCCGCCTCGCCAAACTGACTGGCTTCCGCCAGCGACAGCAGGTAGTAGGTGCGCCCGCCGAAACTTTCCTGGCGCATCCGCACGGCTTGCTTCTTCTCCGCGAGCAGGCGCTCGATGGCGGCCTGCAAGCGCAGGGGATCGTTGACCTCGGCGGCGATCTTCCAGGTCATAGGGGGAAACCCCGCTCCGTCGAAGGCCAGAGCGAATTCTCCGCCCAGAGAAGGCGCCAGTTCGCGGATCTCGGGCGGGATCCGCGAATTCATGGCCGCCAGCTCCTCCAGCGCCAGAACCGGGTTCTTCAGGACGAAGCCCGCCGCCATGGTGGCTTCGGGCGAAACGAAGTCCAGCGCGCCGATGGGCGCCGGCGGGGCGAGCCAGGCGGCCGGACACGTGCTCCCGTCGCGGAAGTAAAGGGTGGCCTGCGTGTCGGTGCGGCCGCCGATCTCCTTCTGCTCGAGGATCGCCTGCCGGATGGAACTGGCGGCGGCGCCGGCCTGCTTCGGCATGCGCTCCAGGTCGGCGGCCACCAGCAGCCCGGCGCCGTCGCGATAAGTCTCGCTCAAGCGGGCAAACAGGGGCGTGCCCGCGAACCCGCCCGCCAGGCGCGGTCCCAGCGGCGCGCCGTCGGGGGCCAGCGCCGCGACTCCGTTTCGCACCAGGAGCGGCAGGTCTCGCTGGGCGCCCGCCTGGCGCGCCCGGGCATTCAAAAACTCCGCCAGTCCGGGCTTCTTCGTTTCGGCCAGAAGGACGGGCCCGGTCAGCCTGCCGCCGGCGTCGGCGGAGGCGGCGATTACAATCTCATTGCCCAGGTAGGCCGAGGCGGCCTGTAACAGTTCAATCCCGGCCGAGGTCTCGCGATCGCCGCCCCGCCCGCTCCGCAGCCACTCCCGGAGCGCCGGACTCTGGGAAGCCTGCTGTTCGACCAGCTTGCGA
>JACQZT010000270.1 GCA_016213755.1 Acidobacteriota bacterium
CGCCGGCTGCGGGCAGATCGGCATTCCGGGCGACCTCGACCTGGAGGGCGCCGGCGCGGCCTGGAAAGCGGCGCTCGAAGCCGAACAGTTTCCCGTCGTGACCGTATTCGCGGCCTACACCGGCGAGGACTACGCGGACATTCCCACCGTGGAGCGCACCGTGGGGCTGATCCCCCCCGCCACGCGCGCCGAGCGCGAGGCCCGCACCCTGGCCATCAGCGACTTCGCCGCCGCCATCGGAGCGCCCAGCATCGCCCTGCACGTGGGATTCGTGCCCGAAGACACGGCCCATCCGGACTACGTGGCGGTGCGCGAGATGGTGCGCCGCATCAGCGACCACGCCGCCCGGCACGGCCAGACTTTCGCCCTCGAAACCGGCCAGGAACCCGCCGATGTGCTGCTCAAGTTCTTTGCCGACGTCGAGCGGCCCAACCTGCGCATCAACTTCGACCCGGCCAACCTGATTCTGTACGGAAGCGGCGACCCGATCGAAGCGTTGGGCGTGCTGGGGCAGCACGTCGTGTCGGTGCACGCCAAAGACGGCGACTGGCCGCCCAAGGACGTGCCGGGTGCTCTGGGAACGGAGAAACCCCTGGGACAGGGATCGGTGGGCATGGAGCGCTTCGTCGCGAAACTGAAGGAGATCGGCTACCGGGGCACGCTCAACGTCGAGCGAGAAGGGCAGTCTCCCGAGCAGTGGCGCCTGGACGTGCGAATGGCGATCAATCTGCTCAGCGGGCTGCGCGGATAGGTCACGCGGACTGGGGCTTGGCAGCCCGCACGAACTGCTCGATCATGCGCGTGTCGCCCTCCAGCGCGGTCCGCCTCGGCTGACCCTCTTCGGCGCCCGAGATCAGTTTCAGCAGGTCCAACTGAATTTTCAGGCTGGTCATCAATTCGCGGTTCGTTTCCCTCATAGTGCTACAGATCGGAAGACGAGCCGGGAATCTTTACTCCGGAACCCAAGATCCGGTACTTTTTTGAGCGATTCTACGGAGATAGTCGCGGATGACGCGGTCCACGTACAGCCGGGTTTCGCGAAACGGCGGCACGCCCCCGTGCCGGGCCACGGCGCCCGGGCCGGCGTTGTAGGCCGCCAGGGCCAGTTGGGTGCTGCCCTGGTACTTGATCAGCAACTCGCGCAACAGTCGCGTGCCGGCTTCGATGTTCTGCTCCGGAACGAACGGGTCGGCGGCGAGCTCGGTCGCCGTGGCGGGCATGAGCTGCATGACCCCAATCGCCCCTTTGGGAGAGAGGGCGTCGCCGCGGAAGCCCGATTCGGCTCGCGCCACGCTGTCCACCAGTTCCGGCGGCAGGCCATGCCGCTCGACCGCCTGCCGGACCAGTTGCCGGGTGTCGGGCGGGGGCGGAACGATGGCAAGCGGCGCCGGAACCGGGGGCGCGATGGGATCGTCCGCTTCGACGCGCAAGACATCGCCGGCGTCGAGTTCGATGCTGCCCGTGCGGGTGATGAGCCGGACCCTGGATCCGGACACCTCATGGCGCTCGGCGGCGATGCGAAAGCCGCTGACCAGCACGGCCTGCTCCCCGCACCAAGCGGGCAGAGTCGCGATCAGGCACACCAATCGGCGCAGACGCATCAAGACAGTCTGACGCACGGGCCGGTCACCGCGTGGAGTCTATTTGGCAGCCGGCCGGCCCGCGTGCAGGTGGTCGCAGTTCAGCATGGCGTTGAAGAGCAGGAAGTAGCTGCCCTGGGTCTGCTGGCGCCACATGGGGTTGTTGGCGAACAGCAGGACGTGGCCCTTGCCGCAGGGCACGTCGATGAGCGCCGGGCGGCGGGCCAGCTCGCGGCCGCCGGCCAGCATGCCGGAAACCAGCAGTTCCTTCTCGTCGGCGAAGCGCAGGATGATGCGCGGGCGCTGGTCGGGCGGCGGCAGGAATGCGCGCAGGGCCTCGCGCATCTCGTCGGTCAGCGGCGGTTCCTCGCCGGGCCTGACCTCGGGCCTGGGCGGCGGGGGCGTGTAGGGACGGCCTTGGGGGATATCCGGGTCGGTGGCGGTGCCGCGTCCGCTGGGACGGCTGGAGGGCGCTTCGCCCTCGGGTCCGCCGCGGCCCATGCCGCCGGAAAGGCTCACCTGGAAGACCGGCGCCTGGCTAAAGTAAACTGCGAACTTATCGCCGTAACCATAAGTAATTGGGCTGCCTTTGTCCGCCACGGTGGCATTCAGAACGCTCCCCCGCGCCTGCAATTCGCGGGTCTGGGAGATGCTCACGCCTTCGATTAGACCGTAGTCGATGGGGATGGATGCGTTGCTTCCGATGGTGATGAACAAACCGCCCGCGTCGATGAATTTCTGGAGGTTCTGAAGGCCTTGCAGTTCCATTCCGCCACGGATGTCGGCGCTCTGGTCGGGCGAGGTGGCGAAGTTCGGCGTCAGGTCGGACTTGACCCAGGGGATGGGATTCCCGCGCCGGGGAATCCCATTGACAATGCGCTGGGAACTGCCGCCGGCCGGGCCGAACAGGATGACGTCGAACTTCGATCGCAGGTCGGGTGTTTCGCGCAGCACATGGTCGGAGATGTAGGTGTAGGGGATGCCCACGGTGTCCAGCGCCAGGCGGAACCAGCCCTCGTTCTGGGTGTTGAGCCAGGTATGCACCAGGGCCACGCGGGGCGCGGCCAGGGGATGGGTGGCCACTTTAGGCGCCTCGGCCCGAGCGTGGATGGTGAGGCCCAGATCGGCGGCGGCTTTCTCCAGGCGCGCGCGCAGATCCGGGGGATTCCCTTCCGCCGGGAGGATGAAGGCGCCGGTCGCCACCTTCGTGCCGTCCATCTCGAACCCCGCCTCGGCCGCCAGCATTTTGACATCTTTCAGCCGGAAGCGTAAGACCGCCAACGTGTTTTCGGTGTTGTGCGGAATCACATAGGCGGCGGCTGGAGACGGCCCTGCCAGCTTGCCGGGCGCCTGGACCGGACCGGTGAGCAGGGCCATGGGCGTTTTGAGGATGGCCGCGTCGGTCACGCGCGTGGTGGTGACATTACGCAGCGGTCCCAGCGACCAGCCTGTGTCGTCGTAGGGCCGTGTGTCGGTGGCGTTGTAGTACTGCGTATCGAGCAGCATGTCGGCCATGCGGCTGTAGGGTTGATCCATTCGAATCAAGTAGCTACCGGCTGGAACCTTAACCGGTTTCTCGATCTCCGCGGTGGTGCGGTGGACTTCCACGCCCTGGGCTTGCAGCAGGTTCACCAGGCCGGCGCACTCGACCGGACGCGGATCGCTGGCCGGGATCACCCAGGCGGCGGGGCCTTCCTTGGCGGCTTTTTCCACCGACCGGCGGCTCTTCCAGTAGAAGTTCTCCAGGAAGCGCTCGCGGTTGGAGGCCACGTAGTGCATGCCGAACAGGAGGCCGCTCTGCTGGAGGTTGACGTTATTGCGGTGGGACCATTTCACCTTGGCGAGCGGCGGATTGGGACGGAACCACGTGCGGGTGGTTTGAGCCGCCGGCACGGTGCGTTCGGCGGTGTCGGCGCCGCGCGCTCCAAAAGTCTCGTAAAACCGCCCGATGGAGTTGTGGCCGTTGGCGACGTAGAACATGTAGTTGGCCGCCCAGCCGTCGTAGAAGCCGTGGGTCCACACGCCCGGCACGCCGCGCCGGGTCATCTGTTCGACCTCGTTGTAGGCCAGCCGCTGCCACTCGTTGATCACGATGGGGTCGAGCCAGGCGTTGTAGGGTCCCAGGCCGGTGGAGATGTAGAGGAAAGGCACCGATTCGTGCAAGTCGTGCAGCACCTGGGGATGGTATTCGAGAAAGGTCCGCATCATGTGCTTGCTCAGGGCCAGCGAGAGGGCCATGCCGTCGCGGTTGTTGTCGTGGGCCACGTAGCGGCCCCAGTAGAGCAGGCTGGGAGGGACGCGGTCGGGGTTGGCTTTGCGCCAGCGGTACAGATCCACCTGCTTTTCGCGCCCGTCGACCTCGAGAACCGGCGTGATCATGACCACCAGGTTCTTTCGAATCTGCCGGATGAAGGGGGTATCCTCAACCGCCAGACGATACGCCAGTTCCATGAGCATTTCGGGCGACCCGGTCTCGCCCGAGTGCATGGCGCCGGTGGCCCAGTACAGGGGCACGCCCTCGGCGGCGAGTTTGAGCGCCTCGGCCTCGGGAGTCTTGCGCGGGTCGGCCAGCCGGGCGTTGATCTCGCGGTAGCGGGGCAGCGCTTTGAGATTGGCTTCGTCGCTCACCAGCGCCAGCACCATTTCGCGGCCCTCTTCGGTCTGCCCCAGGGACACCACGCGCACGCGCGGCGAGGTCTTTTCGAGCTCCCTCAGGTAGCGGTGGATGTCCTTGGCGTAGGTCAGCTTGTCGGGCGCGCCGGCGATGTAGCCGAGGAACTTCTCGGGGGTCGGCACGCGATCAGAGGCGGGCAGATGGTCCACCAGTTCGGTGAGAAAGAACGGTTCGGTGGTGTATTCGCGGATCTTGGCCGTGTAGCCTGGGTCGAGGTTCTGGCCGAAAGCGGCGATGGCCGCCAGCAGGACGACAGCGATTCGGGTGCGCATGGGGTGTAATCCGTTATCATAAACAATTCCCGCCATGACTACCCTGACGCATTTGGAATGTTCGCGCTGCTCGCGGCGCCACGAGGCCGGAAAGGTCTGGAACTTGTGCGAGTGCGGAGGCCCGCTCGTGGTGCGCTACGACCTGGAGCGCGCCCGACAAGGCTGGAGCCGCGACTGGGTCAACAACGGCCCCACCACCATGTGGCGCTACGCCCCGGTGCTGCCGGTCGCCAAACCCGCCGCCATGATCTCGCTGGGCGAGGGAATGACGCCGCTGGTGCGCGTGCCCCGGCTGGGAGAGCGACTCGGGGCGAAGGACCTGTGGCTGAAAGACGACGGCGTCAACCCGACCGGTTCGTTCAAAGCCCGCGGGCTGGCCTGCGCCCTCTCGATGGCCGTGGAACTGGGCGTCCGAAAGCTGGCGATTCCCTCGGCGGGCAACGCCGCCAGCGCGCTGGCGGCCTACGCCGCCGCAGCCGGGCTGGAAGCGCATATCTTTATGCCGCGCGACGTTCCACAGGCGAATTTCATTGAGTGCATGAGCTTCGGAGCGCGGGTCACCCTGGTGGACGGACTGATTAGCGACTGCGCCCGGATGGTGGCCGAGGGCGCGGCGCGCGAGGGCTGGTACGACGTCAGCACGCTGAAAGAGCCGTATCGCATCGAAGGCAAGAAGACCATGGGCTACGAGCTGGCCGAGCAGTTCCGCTGGACCCTGCCCGACGCGATCCTGTACCCCACCGGCGGCGGGGTGGGCATTATCGGCATGTGGAAGGCGTTCGCCGAACTGGAGGCGCTGGGCTGGGTAGTGGGCAAGCGACCCAAGATGATCGCCGTGCAAGTGGAAGGCTGCCAGCCGGTGGTGCGCGCTTATGAGAGCGGCGAGGACCATTGCGAGTTCTTCCAGAACGCCCACACCCTGGCCGCCGGTCTGCGCGTGCCCAAGCCGCTGGGCGACTTTCTGATCCTCGACGCGGTGCGCTCGAGCGGCGGCACGGCCATTGCGGTTTCCGACGAGGAAGCGCTCGATGCGGGCGTCGAACTGGCCCATCGCGAGGGCATCTTCGCGGCGCCGGAGGGCGCGGCCTGCGTGGCGGCGGTGCCCAAGCTGATCGCCCGGGGCGCGCTGGACGAGGGGGAGCGCATCGTGATTTACAACACCGGCAGCGGCCTGAAGTACCTGGAAGCCTACTCGGTCCGCTTTCCGCGCCATGCCGCCGGCGAGCAGGACAAGCTCGGCGGGCTGATCACGCCGCGGTAGCGGTCATTCCCGCAAGCGGCGGTCGAGGTCGGCGGTGATGGAGTCGAGGAGTTGCGGGTTTCGGAGCAGGTTGCGGATGCCCAGGGCCGCGTAGTGCTGGTAGTACAGCTCGACGGCGCTCAACGCCAGGCCGTAGGCCAGCGCCGAGTGGCGGGCGCTGAGGCGCGACCAGTCCTGCCCGATGCGGTCCAGGCGCGGGACCGCGCCGCCGCGCAAGGCCGACTTGAGGGCGGCGGCCAGGGCGGGAGAGACTTGGTCGCCCGACAGCTTCTGCGCCAGGCCTTCGTGCAGCCACAGCGGGTACTGGCCTAGCCCGGCCAGGCAGGCGTGCACGATCTCGTGGGCGAAGGCCCGGTGCGTCGCCGCGCCGGGCGCGGCCTCGAGCATGGCCACGCGAATGCGGCCGTCGTACTGCCCGCCGCTCCAGGCGGCGGCGTCGGTGGAACGGCGGAAGTCGTCCAGGGACTGCACAATCGCCGTGAGGCGTTCCTCGGCCCGGCAGCCGAGCTCGTAGGAGATGCGCGAGTACTCCTGTTCGAGCACCGCCAGCAGGCCGCGGGCGGATTCGGAATCGAGTTTGGTCTCGTCGTAACGAAGAACAAAGCGCGTGCCGGCCTTCTTGCTACCGCTGACATCGGCCTGCAACTCGCGTTGCGCACGCCGCAGCAGCGTATCGACTGCGCTGTCGGGCTCTTTTTCCAGCGACTGTCTCCAGAGATCGATCGCGCCCCGCACGTCGTCGCCGCGGTAGGCGGCCAGACCCGCCTCGGCCAACCGCCGGGCGGAGCCGCCCGCCGACGGCGCCGCCGCCCGAGGTGGCGCCGGCAATGCGGCGGTGGCGCGCGCCGCCCGCCGGGCGCTCTCGAATTGTTCGAGGCCTTCCAGCGTGCTCGCCGGCAGGTACCCGTCGACGGTTTGGCCCTCCACCGACACGGTGACCTTATAGCAGGCGCCGTCGAAGGCGAAGCGCGGAGTGACGGGCGTGCCGCCGGCCAGGCGCGCCAGAACCTGGTCGTCCGCGCCGCAGCCGGTGCGGCGCAGAGCGGTCTGGTCCTGGGTCACCACGATGGCGACCGCGGCCGCGACGAACGCAAACACACTCATCCTGCCGTTCTATCGGCCGAAACCCGCGGAAACGTGCGGGGAAAAGCCCCGGCGCGTCCGGTTTGGGATATAATTCTCGTCGCGTGCGGGAACCTCGCACAAGGGAAGGGCGAAAGAACATGAATCCTATGACCAATATCGGATTTCCTCATCGGCTCATGCTGCTGGGGTGCCTCTTCGCCGCTGCCGGTTACGCCCAGGGCGATCGCGGACTGCTCACCGGGCTGGTCAAGGACCCTTCCGGCGCGGCCATCGCCGGAGCCGCGATCCGGGCCGTCCACACGGCCACCAATGTCGCTACGGCATTGGAGACCAACGCCGAAGGGAACTACTCGCTCGGTTACCTGCTTCCCGGCGACTACACCGTCACCGCGAATAAACCCGGATTCAAACAGTTCGAACGGAGCGGTGTGAGAATCGCCGTGAACGACCGCCTGACCCTTAACATCTCGATGGAGCTCGGACAGGTCAGCGAGAAGATGTCGGTGCTGGCCGAAGCGCCATTGCTGGAAACCACCAGCAGCTCCATGGGGACCCTGATCGACCATCGCCGCCTCACCGAGCTGCCCTTGATCTATGGCAATCCCATGATGCTTCAGTTCCTCGCCTCGGGCACCACCTGGAACGCGCCCTTGCACTACCAGGCGCCCTGGGATACCAGCGGGGCGTCGCAGGCCTCCGTCAACGGAAGCCAGAAGCAGTCCATCGACTTCCAGGTCGACGGGCTGTCGAACAACCGCAGGAACAACAACGTGGCGTACGTCCCATCGGTGGAGTTTATCGAGGAATACAAGGTTGAGACCGTGGCCTACGACGCGTCGCAAGGCCACGGCGCCGCGTGGGTCAATGCGAGTCTCAAGTCGGGCACCAACGCACTGCACGGTTCGGTCTACTATTACATCCAGAACAAAAACCTGAACGCGAACGGGTTCTTTTCGAATCTGGCCGGCCAGCCGAAAGGCGATTTCGACTACCGGCGCTGGCAGGCCTCGGCGGGCGGCCCGCTGGTAAAGAACAAGACCTTCTGGTTTGCCGGAATCGAGAAAATCAAACCCGGCAGCACCACCCGAAGGATTTTCACCGTGCCGACTCCCGCCGAGAAGAACGGGGACTTCTCCGCCCTGCTGCCCTTGGGCAGCCAGTACCAGATCTACGACCCGTGGACCACTACGAATCTGAACACCGGCCGTTACAGCCGCGCCCCTTTTGCCGGACACCTCATCCCCCAGAGCCGGATCACCCAGATTGCGAAAAACATTTTGAAGTACTACCCGGACCCCAACGACGCCCCTTCTCCCACCCGGGAGGGTTTGAACAACTACATCTACAAAGAGGGCTACAACTCGAACGACTACATGTCCTCGAGCTTCCGGGTGGACCATAACTTCAGCGATAAGAACCGATTCTTTGGGCGCTTTGGCTTTGCCCGCAACACTCTCAATGAGAACGGCTACGATTTCTCAAAAGGCGCCAGCGGAGGCAAAACAAATCGCAAAACGCCGCTGGTGGCGCTGGACTATACCCACATTTTCAATGCGGCGACCGTCCTCGACCTGCGCTACGGCTATACCCGCAGTTATGACGGAACCATCACGCTGACGGAAGGCTTCGACCTGTCCACCCTCGGCTTTCCCAAGTCCCTGGCGGACCAGTTGGTTTATCGCCAGTTTCCGATTATCGGTTTCGGGTCCAACAGCTACACCACCACCAATAACATCGGCAGCCCGTCCTACGCCTATGGCAGCACTCATTCCCTGTTGGCGTCGGTCTCCCGCACTCAGGGCCGGCACCTGCTGCGCATGGGCTACGACTATCGCAGCAGCCTCACCACCTCCGGCAATCACAATGGAGAGGGGGGAGTGTTCAACTTCAACGGCGGGTATATGAATGGCCCGCTCGACAATTCCCCTACCCCGCCGCTGGTGGCCTCCTCGCTGGGGGGACTGCTGCTGGGGCTGTCCACCAACTCCTACGTCAACCGCAACGCCTCCTACGCGGGGGTGGTCCACACCACCAGCCTGTTCCTCCAGGACGATTGGAAGATCAGCGACCGGCTGGCGCTCAACCTGGGACTGCGCTACGAGTATGAAAGCGCCCCCGTCGAGCGCTTCGACCGGGCGGTGCGCGGCTTCGACTACGACGCTGCCAGCCCCGTGGAAGCCGCCGCCCGCGCAGCCTACGCCCGCAGTCCGGTTCCGGAGCTGCCGATCGGCCAGTTCCAGGTCAAGGGCGGCTTGACGTTCCTGGGAGTGAACGGTCAGCCGCGCACGCTGTATGACGCGCCCAAACTCAGCTTCATGCCCCGCTTCGGCTTTGCGTACTCTCTGACTCCGGCCACGGTGTTGCGCGGCGGCTACGGCCTCTTCTTCGGCCAGCTCGGCCTGACGACGCGGGACTTCAATCAAACCGGGTTCAGCCAGACCACCAACATGGTCCCCACGCTCGATAATGGGGTGACTTTCATCGCCACTCTCGCAAACCCGTTCCCCAATGGGATTCTGGCCCCGGTCGGTGCGGCCGGCGGGATCGCTACCAATCTCGGACAGAACATCAGCTTCCAGAACACGAAGCTCAGAATGCCTTACAACCAGCGTTGGTCCCTGGGGATGCAGCGTGTGTTGCCGTCCGACCTGCTGGTGGACGTAACGTATGTGGGCAGCCGCGGGACCGCGATCGAGACCGGGCGCTCGCTCAACTACACTCCCGCGCAGTATCTCAGCACTTCGCCGGTGCGCGATCAGGCCGTCATCGACCGCCTGAGCCGGAATGTGCCGAACCCGATGGCCAACTTGCTTCCTGGCACCAGCCTGAACGGCGCCAACACGTCGTTCGGGAGGCTGCTGTATCAGTATCCGCAGTTTGGCTCGGTGGGGACATCCAAGAGCCAGGGCTACTCCTGGTACCATTCCCTGCAATCCCGCCTGGAGCGGCGGTTCCGGAGCGGTTACACGCTGATGGGTGCCTGGACGTGGTCGAAGAACATGGAGGCAACCGGTTTCCTGAATTCCTCCGACCCGCTTCCGGAAGAGGTGACTTCACCTCAAGATCGCACTCATCGCGTGACCATGAGCGGGATCTACGAGCTTCCCGTCGGCCGCGGGCGCCGGCTCCTGCCGAACGCTTCCCGTGCTTTGGGCGCCATCGCCGGCGGCTGGCAGCTCAGCGGCGCGTACCAGTTCCAGGTGGGGGAACCCCTGGGCTTGGGCGACTTCATCTACTATGGCGATGCCACCAAGATCGCCCTCCCCCGCGGCCAGCGCGACCGCTTCCGCTGGTTCAATACGGACGGCTTCGAAATCAACTCGAGCAAGCAACGCGCCTCCGCCATCCGGTACCAGCCAAGCCGCTTCTCGGGGCTGCGCGCCGCCCCCATCAACGTGCTCGATCTGTCCGCCATCAAGAAGGCCCGCATCGCCGAGCGCTTCAGTTTCGAACTGCGCGCGGAGGCCCTCGCCGCTTTGAACCACCAGATCTTCGATGCGCCGAACACCGCCGTCACCGCCGGCACGTTCGGCACCGTCACCGCCATGAAAAGCATGTCGAACCGGAGAATCCAGATCGGGTTATACCTGAGGTTCTGATGCGGACAATCAAACCCACAATGGACCGCCGCTCGTTTCTGGTCCTGCTGGCGGGCGCCCGCGGCCGGACGCAACGGGTCGATTCCGAGGTCAAGGAGTTCCGGGACCCGGATACCGGCGCCCGCGTGATGCAGCTCACCGGCGATGGCTCCGACAACGTGCACCTCTATTTCACGTCGGAGTCCTTCCTCGGCGGCGGCTCGGACCGGCTGGTCTTCGGCTCCAACCGTTCCGGCCGGTTCCAGTTCTACCTGCTCGAAATCGGGGAGCGCAAGCTGGTTCAGCTCACCGAGGGACAGAGCATCTCGCCGCAGCAGGCCTGCCTGTCCCCGGCCGGCCGCCTGTTTTACTTCGAGGGCTCCGTCTTGCGCGTTCTGCAAGTGGACACGCTGGACGACCGGGAGTTGTACCGGGTTCCGGACGGCTGGAGAACGCAACTGTCCACCTGCACCGCCAAGGGCGACTATGTGGCCTTTGCCTACCGCGAGAACTTGCCCGTCGGCACCGAGACCGGCCGCATCTACTCGGCCATGCCGGAAACGTACTTCCAGCACCCTCCCTGCGTCATCATGCGCGTCCAGGCCGGCAACGGCCAGGCCGTCGCCGCCTGGGGAGAACGCATGTGGATCAGCCACGTCCTGATTCATCCTCACCAGCCGGATCTCATTCTGTTCTGCCACGAGGGGGGCAGCCTGGTCCACCAGAGAATGTGGACCGTCAACGTGGCCCAGGCGCGCGGGCGCCAGGCCCAACCGCTATACCCGCAAAAACCGAACGAGTACTGCGTCCACGAGTACTTCACGCGCACGGGCGAGGTCGGCTACCAGTACGAACTGGATCGCGACGGCCATCGGGAACACTACAACGCGTTCATCCGCCCGGACGGCACCTGGATCCGGCAGTACCTGCTGCCCGGTCCCCGGCCCGGACACATTCAATCCAACACCGCCAACACGCTGGTGGTAGGCGACGCCGGCAACCTCGGCCCCGACGACCGCGAGGGCAGGAACTTCATGTCCCTGATGACCCACGCCAACGGCCGCGCTTCGGTGCGCCGCTTGTGCCGCCGCAAACCCGGCGAAACACAACACAGCCACGGCCATCCGGTCTTCAGCCTGGATGACCGTTGGGCGCTTTTCAATTCCAGGATCGGCGACCGCGAGAACATCTTTATGGCGGATGTCGAAAGCATTTGAAAGGAGATCTCAAGAGCAAATGAAGCAACGACGTGCATTCCTGAAGACGGCCGCGGGACTCGGCGCTGGAGCCGGGATGGCCTCCATGGCCCAGGCCGCGAGCACCGGCGGGCGTACCCGCGCTCCGGGCGGCATCCGCGTGGGCAACCTGTACTTCAGCTCCGGTCTCGTCGGCGTGCGCCCCGAAGCGCGCAAAGACCCGCTGGCTTTCGGCGGCGACATCAAGGAGCAGACCGAGCGCACTTTGAATCAGCACAAAGAGAACCTGGAGAAGATGGGGTCTTCGCTCGAAAACGTCATCAAGGTCACGGTGTTCCTGGCCGACGTGAAAACCGAGAAGAACGCCATGAACGAGGTCTACGCCCGGTTCTTCCCGAAAGACGCCCCGTCCCGCTCGGCGTTCGGAGTCGAGTTCCCGGACGTGGCAACCCGGGTGGAGATCGAACTGGTCGCCTGGGTTCCCTAAATGGGGATTGAGTAGCCCGTCACCGAATTTGAAGGAATCGGGAGCGCGCGATTGTGTGCTCCCACGTGCGAACGCCGCTCGGACAGTGGCGTTGGCATAAGGGTTGAGGATGCCCGGCCCAGAGCCGGCCAGCGGAGAATTCTATGCAACTACAGGCAATTGTGGGTCTGGTACTGACGTTCTCGGTTCTTGTGGCCGCGCCTGCCTTCGCGCAGGACACGGCGACCCTGACCGGCAGGGTAGTGGATCCGAGCGGCGCGGTGGTCGCCGGCAGTCAGGTCACGGCAGTGAACACCGCGACCAACCTCGAGCAATCCACCACCGCCAACGAAGAAGGACTGTACCGTATTCCGGCTCTTCGTCCCGGCACTTACCGTGTAACGGTTACGGCGACCGGCTTCAAGAGGTTCGTCCGCCCGGACGTGGACCTGCGCGTGGGCGCTACGGTGGCCGTCAACGTGAACCTGGAACTCGGCACACTGGCGGACACCGTCGAGGTCAGAGCCTCTACTCCGCTGCTGGAAACCGAGAGTTCGAGCACCGGCACAATCGTGGAGGGCGCCTTCTTCTACCGCATGCCGCTCTATCAGCGCTGGGCCAAGAGCATCATGTACCTCACGCCCGGCGTCACGGTGTCGGGTTTCGGGTGGGGCGGCGATCTGGGCGGCTATCAGATCAACGGCGAATCGTCGGACCGCATCGGGTACTTCGAGGATGGCATATACGGCGTCCGGCCCAGCGGCGGCTGGACCACCGATACCATTCAGAACACCATTGAAGAAATCAAGGTCGTGACCACGGTCCTGCCGGCCGAATACGGCCACTCGGCGGGCGGCGCCATCACCATCGTGAAAAGGAGCGGCACCAACCAGTTGCACGGAATGGCTTCCGACCTTTTCCGGGAGGGCGCCATGCAGCACCGCAGGTTCATGCAGATATACACGTTCGAGCAACTGGGAAACAGTCTGCACTTCCATCAGCCGGACGCGAACATGAGCGGCCCGGTCTACATTCCCAAGCTCTACGACGGACGCAACAAGACCTTTTTCATGCTGGCCGGGCAGTGGCTGATCGAGAGGCAGGGGGAACAAATCACCTACACCGTTCCCACGCCGGCGGAACTGGCCGGCGACTTCAGCTACGCGGGATCGGGCGTGGCCCCGAACCCGATCTACGACCCTCGGACCACGCGGCAACTGGACGGCCAGTGGTTCCGCAACCCATTCCCGGGAAATATCGTTCCGAAGGCGTCTTGGGACCGCGTGGCCACCAACTTCCTGTCGCAGAAAGTCTGGGCCGAACCCAACAAAACGGGGACCCCGACGACCACCGGGTACGTGGAGAATCTCCAGAATGTCCGGCAGAAGACCGTGGATTACTACAACTACACCTCACGGGTAGACCACCAGGCGGCCTCGAAACTGAGAACATTTTTCACCTGGAGCCTCAACACGCGGACGTCCTGGACGCCGGACATGAGCCTCCTGAACATCGACTACGACGCCTCGTCGAGAACCACCATGGAGACCCAGACCACCGCCGGTATCGGCGCGACCTGGGTCCCCTCCCCGACCATGGTCAGCGAATCGCGGCTAAGCTACTACCGATACAAGAACGATGCTACCTGGCCGGGCTTCGGCAAGGACTACGGCAAGCTTCTGGGCATCCCCAACATCGGCGCGGGGAGCATGCCCAGCATCACCGGTATTCCGTATGTTTCCAACCCCAGCGTAGACGTGCAGGAGACCTTCAACTTCAAGCAGGACGTGAGCAAGCTGTCCGGCAGACATGCTTTCAAGATGGGCTACGACCTGATGCGGCTCCGGCGAAACAACTACAGCATCACCAACAACGCCGGCACTTTCACCCTCTCGGGCACCAACGGTTTGAACGCCAACGGCAGCGGCATTCCCAACACCGGCGGCAAGGACCTGGCCCGGTTGCTGACCGGCTC
>JACQZT010000287.1 GCA_016213755.1 Acidobacteriota bacterium
CCGGCTACGGCTGAGAATTCTCTTGGGTTCGTTTGGCACCCCGCTCTTGTGAGGGGTTCGGGGGTGGGCGGGGGCGTTCATGACTGGCCGGTGCCAGTGTAGCATGGGGTTTTGGCGGGAGTTGGGTAAGTGATTGATAATGCTGGCGAGATGAGGTGTGATCGGCGTTGAGGTGTTCAGGCAGACAAGAACATCGATTCGGCCAGGGTCAGACTTTGGAGATCGGCTTCGACGGCCGCAATTTCCGCGGGGCTCTTCGTCCCGGCCGGAGGATGTCGCTATGGTCGATGGGAACCGAACCGGCTTTCGGGTCGTGCCATTCCGGGAGATCGTGCAGGTGCCTCCCGATTTGCCAGCGGTTCAGGCTGCCGAAGCGCGCGAAGATCACGTCGATCAGGTCTTCCTCGGCCGGGGAGAGTTCGTCGTCCGGCGGCGGAGACAGCTTTAACTCCACGTCACGCCCAAGAGGCTCGGAGATGCGCTCCGCCCAGCGACTGGCCACGCCGGGCTGGCGGCCTTCCGTGATCAGTCCCAGGGTCCGGATGAGGACCGGCCCATGGCTCATGGATACGTACCGGTCGGTGCGGATGGGCCTTCCCCATCTGAGGAGCGCTTCCCGATCCAGGCGGCGGGTAGTGAGGATGGCACGCTGGGCGCAGCGGAAACGCCGGAAAGCAGGCTGAGGGGTTGATGGGGCTACCAGGCGAGCGTTTTCAATCGCGGCACCTGGGCAAAGTGCGCATCCCTGGTTGCCAGCGGCAGATCATATTGCCGGGCCGTCGCAGCGATCCAGAGGTCGTTGTCTGGAATCGGCTTACCGACCCGAGCCAGTTCGGCTTTGAGATCGCCATAGTGTTCGGCCGTGCCCTCATCGGGCAGGAGCAAAACGACGGTCCTCAGAAAGGCGCGGACTTGAGCGAGGGCTTCCAGCGGTCGAACTGCTCGCTGAGCGCCGAAACGGAGTTCCCCGAGCACTACCCAGGGCATATGGGTGCTGGCAACCTGGGCGAGGCGCGCGGACAGCGAGTAGTCGCCGCAAAGGTGAGGAACCACGACGCTGGTGTCCAACAGGACGCTACCAGCCGTGCTCATTGATTTGTTCGCAGCCTTCCTCGATGGCTTTCTCCATCGCGTCGGCGTCCTCCGGAGAGAGGCTTCCGGCGGTCTGGGTCAGAATCGCCTGGCGCTCTTCCTCGCTGATCCGTTTGAGCCGGTGCACGAAGTCGACGGCCACTTCCAGCCTGGCCGGCGGAAGCGCCTTCAGATCCTCGACTATGTTTTCGAGAGGGCTCACAACTTCAAAATACACCGGCATGATTGCCATGGCAAGCAACAGCAGGAGTTGACGAAGCGGCAATGCGCGTGCAACCGGTCATTGGATGTATCCTGGCATCAAGATGAAACCGTTCACCCTGTTGCTTTCGATGGCGGTCCTGGCCGCGGCGGCGACGCTGGAGAATCGCGGTCTGAAGCTGGAGGTTCGGCCCGATGCCTCCGCGCGCCTGGTGGACAAGGCCTCGGGCGTCGCCTGGAGGCTGGACGCGCCCACCCTGGTGCTGAAAGACAATCGGCCGGTCGCCGCGCGTCCGGCGGCCGCTCCCGTCGCAACCGGTTCGTCCATCCGTTTCTCGGCCGAACCGGGCGTCCGATTCGAGATGCGGCTCCGCGCCAGCCCGCCCGCCATCGAGTATTCGTTCGAATCCCAGGCCGAATTGCAGGAAGTGGTGCTGCCCGGCAAGTCGCTCACGCTCGCGCCGGGCGAGCGCAACTACTACGCGGCGCCGCACCGCCTGGGCATCCTGTTACCCGTGGAAGGCGACCAGCCTTATACGAGACGGTTGCCGGGCTATGAAACCGGGCGGGGATATTCGATGGCCATGTTCGGCGCCGTCCAGGAAGGCTCCGCGCTGCTGGTTTCCTGGGAGGACCCCTACACGGACATCGTCGTCGACTACGCCACCACCCCGCGCCGCGAGCTTTCCGCGGGCTTCGCCCTGCGCCGGAGCGCCCGCTCCATTCGCCTGCAACCGCTGGGCAAGGGCGGCTATGTCGAGATCGCGGCGGCCTACCGCGCCATCGCCCGGCAGCGCGGCTACCTGAAGACGCTTCCCGAGAAGGCCCAGGAGAACCCCGGCGTCCTGCGTTTTCTCGGCGCCGCCGACATCAAGCCCTTCGCCTTCGTCCGCTACCTGGCCAACACCCGCTGGAACAAGCAGAACGCGGATCGCGTCGCCGTGAATTTCACCTTCGAGGAGTGCGCTCAACTGGCCGAGCACTACAAGAACGACTTGGGGCTGGAGCGCGCCCTGCTGGTCCTGAACGGCTGGATCAACGGCGGCTACGACAACCGCCATCCGGACGTTCTGCCCGCGGCGCCGGAAATCGGCGGCGACGAAGGCCTGGCGAACTGCTCCCGGCGCGTGCGCGCGCTGGGCAAGGGCTGGGTCTTCGGCCTGCACGACAACTATCAGGATTTCTACAAGGACGCGCCCTCCTGGAACGAGAGCTACATCCTGAGGAACCCCGACGGCTCGCTGCACCAAGGCGGCGTGTGGGCCGGCGGGCCGGCCTACCTCATCTGTTCCAGGAAAAGCGTGGAACTTGCCTCCCGGCCGCAAAACGTGCCGCGCGTAATGCAGCTCTTCGCGCCCGATCTCTACTTTTCGGACACGGTCTTCGCCGCCCCGCTCTACGAGTGCTCCGACCCGCGGCACCCTCTCACGCGGGCGGACGATTTGCGCCACAAGCTGGAGCTTTGCGCCTACCTGCGCAAACAGGCGGGCTTGTTCGGCAGCGAAGAGGGCCGCGAATGGGGCATCCCGCGGTCGGACTACTTCGAGGGCCTGATGGGGCACCGCACGCGCTTCCAACGCCCGAACGACAAAGACATCGTCATCCCCCTGTTTAAGCTGGTTTACAACGACGCCATCCCGCTCTACAGCCACCAGAGCGACCGGCCCAAGCCCGTCAACCCCAGTTACATCCTGGACCACATCCTGTACGCCGCCATGCCGGTTTACTACTTTCCCAACCACCGCTACTGGACCGACCCGGACCAAGACTTCCGCCCCGGCCCGGACGCCGGAGCGCGCATGGTCTTCGCCCAGGGCGGCAAGTTCAACCTGGCGGACCAGTTCATCAAGAACACCTACGAGGTGCTGAGCCCGCTCAACCGGGTCGCCGGGGTGCTGCCGATGACCGGCCATCGCTACCTGACGCCGGACCGCAAGGTGGAAACCACGCGCTTCGGCGGCGACGTGCAAGTGACGGTGAACTACGGCGCCGCGGAATACCGGATGAAGAACGCCGTGCTGCCCCAGTACGGTTTCCTCGTCGAAAGCCCAAAGCTCGTGGCCCTGCACGCTACCAGCTACGGCGGCGCGGCCTGGTCCGAACCGACGCTGTTGGTGGCTCATGTCCTGGACGGCCGGCTCCGCACCTACCGCGCCTTCGGCGACCCGGCGGCGGAAAAGGCGCTCCCGGCCAGGTGGCGCCGTTAAGGAGAATCATGGGAGTCATCATTGCAGCCGTTGTTCTTCTCGATGCGATTCTGGCGGCATCCGGAGTTGCTCCGGAGAAAGTCGTGCCGGCAGTCAACGAAATCGAGCCCTGGCAGCAGGTGGGGCAGCAGCCCTACGAATTCACCTTCACGCAGCGCGAGGAGCACCCCAAAACCCTGGTCGATTTCGAGGATCTGAAGGGCTGGAGCCTCGAGCTCTATGACGGAGCGAAGGGAGAATTCCGCCGCAGCCGCGAGCAGCAGTTGTGGGGGCAATCCGTTGCGAAGTTCCTGTTTTCCGGCTCCGGCGACAAGAGCCGGATGATTGCCCGGCCGCCGAAGCCGGTCCCGATCCCCGAGCGCTTCGACTCGGCCGAGTTTTGGGGCTACGGCAACCGCTGGGGATGGGTGCGGGATGAGACCACGCCGCCGGTTGACGTGTCGGTGCTGATTCGGGACGCCCGCGGCAGGGAATTCACCGTCGCGATGACGGACATCCGCTGGAAGCAGTGGTGGCTCATCCACCGCAAGCTGCCGGCCGCGATGGCCAGGGAAATCGTTTGGCCGGCGGCCTTCTCTGGGATCGAACTCGCCAAACTCAAAAACGCCAGCCCGCGATACTTCTTCTGCGATTCGCTCGCCTTCTACATGGAAGACCTCAAGCCGGTGCCGCTCCGGAAGCAGCCCAAGAGGAACCTGAAACCGTTCCGGGGACAAATCGCCGGCCTGACCACCGGCGAAGGCACGCTGCCCTTCCCGACTCGGGAGGAAACCATCCTTCCGGCGAACTTCGAGGAGGACTTTCAGGTGACCGTCCGCCAGATCGCGGCGAACCGCTTCGAGCTTCAGTACAAGGGCAAGGACGCCAGCGTCGTTTACACGTACCAGCCGAAGACGGGCAGCTTGAGCGAATGGACGGTCGCCGTCAACGCCGGGACGCCATACCGTCCGATGGACGGGGGCGGAGTTCGCTTCTCCGACACACCCGAGGGCCAAGCCGGTCAAGGCTCCCTGCTGTCGGCGGCGGTCCGCGATGGCGCGGTCCAGGCCAAGTTCGCAATCGGCGCGCGGATTGTCGACTATGAGGCGCGCCTATGGCAAAAGTCGCTGGTGCTGGATGTCTGGTGCGACGGCGGAGAGGCGACGGCGCTGCACTTCGGCCGGGTCGCCGGCGTCGCAAATCCCAAGCCGCTGGTGGTGCCGTACATCACCTACGGCGCGACGAACCCGCGGGTGTTGATGTCCGGCGCGGCCGGCCAGCCGGTCTTCACCTCGATCTGGTTCGACTGGTACCGCACCAACGCCTCCGAGCCGTACTTCGTCAAGGAACCGAAGGTGACCTCCGACGGCGCCGAGATCAATGGGGGCATGCGATATACCAACCGGACCGACGGCCGGCGCAACAACCTCTACGAGCGCATCTTCGTCACTGCCTCGCCGGTCTACGAGGAGACGCTGCCGACGATAGCCAATCCGCCGTCGCTGCGCCAGAAGGAAGGCCGGGAGGTGGTCTGGACCGTGACCTCGCCGTCCACCTTCCCGTCCGACCATGCGCGCTGCCGGAAGATTCGCGCCTACGGCCTCGACAAAATCATGCAGCACAGCCACGAGGTCACCTGGCGCGACGAGGGCGACAGCTTCACGCAGCGCCTCCGGGCCGCTCCCCAAAAGGGTGGCGACGCGATGCTGAAGTGGTACATCGCCGCGCAGAAGAGCCTCGGCTGGACACAGGGAGTCTACACCAACTACACCGACTTCGCTCCGGTAAACTCGAACTGGAACCCCGACCATGTCCAGCGGCTGCCGGACGGCGAGTGGCGCCGCGCCTGGTACCGCAATTACGCCCTCAAGCCCTCCCGGGCCGTCGAATTGGACGAGTACTACGCCCAACGGATCAAGGCGAAGTACGACAACATGATGTCGTACACCGATGTCCACACCGCCGTCTCGCCGTGGAACTACTGCGACTATGACGCCCGGGTGCCTGGCGCGGGCACTCTGGCGGCAACGTTTTATGCCTACGGCCAGCTTCTTCTGAACGACCAGCGGACGTACGGACCGGCCCAGTCGGAGGCGACCTATCAGTGGCTCTACGCGGGTCTCGAGTCCGGCAGCTACGGCTGGGTCTACACCGACGTCAACCTCCTCACGCATCCGCTCGACGTTGCCTTCCAGTTGCACAAGATGCATCCGCTGCAGGGCGACTACGGCATGGGGTACACGCACTACTACCTGGACAAGCTGGACAAGGAATGGCGCAAGTCGCCGAAGCGCCGCGAGTACGTCGACCTGTTCCTGGCGACCACGATCGGGTACGGGAACTTCGGCTGGCTGGTCAACGATTGGGGAGTCGATGACGTTTTCGGCGTCGAGGCGATGACGCGATCCTACTACATGATGCAGCAGCTTCAGCAGCAATACGCGTTCGTCCGTCCGAAAACGATCGAGTACGCGGACCGGGGCGGAAGGATGCTTTCGGCCAGCCAGGCCCACTCGACCGGCGCCATGACCGGCGCCCGGTTGCACGTCGAGTACGAAAACGGCACGCAAGTCTACGTGAACCGCTCGGCGGAAGGCAACTGGGCGGTGAAGGACCCGGCCGGCGGCACGGCGGATCTTCCGCCGAACGGCTGGCTGGTCTATAACACGGCGAACGGCTTCCACGAACTGTCGGCGAACGTTGCGGGCCGCCGCATCGACCACGTGAAAGCGCCGGAGTACGAGTTCCTCGACGGCCGCGGCCAGTGGACCGAACGCGGCTCTCTCGGCGCCGCCGGCAGTGCCGTCCGGCGCGACCGCGCTCCGGGTGTCGTCGAGCTGATCGACATTTACGGCAACGACCGCATCTCGTTCCAGGCCGATGGGGCGGGCCAGGTGATGGCCTACGACCCCGAAGGCAAAAGCCTGGGCCAGGTTGAGACGCCGTCGCCCAAGAGCGGCTGGCACGAATTCAAGCCCGTCGCGGGCGGGCGCATGTATGTTTTCGCCCGAGAGGGAATGTGGCGCTGACGCCCGCGCGGGCCTGTCTCGCGGCCCGATCCGGCCGTGCCAGAAGGCGATTGTTCGGACGCAGGCCGTTAGACTCGGCGCGGCTCATAGATGTTTCCCGCTCGCTGGAATCTTCGGGCAGGAGTATCTTGCGCGGCGGCGGAAAGCGTGCCGGTTAGATCGGCGAGACCGGTTTCGCCGAGGAGAGTCTGCTCCGGCTTGTGGCCGGTATCGGCGCGACGCCATGCCGGATAGTCCCGGCAGTCTCCGTGCATAAACGGAACCAGCCGGGCTTCGATTCCGCAGATCGCCAGCGCCAGGCGCATCGGCTCAAAGGAGTAGCGGCACAGGGTCAGCACGGCGCCGCGGAAGCGCCGGCGCCGGAGAGTCGGCAGAAGAACGTCGCGGAGAACATCGCGGGCTGAGGTCATCACGTAGACGGCGCTGCCGGCGGCAAGCGCCTGCCGGCCGATGGCGCGGACCAGGCAATCCCGGCACGGTGCGGGATGCTCCCCGAACCCAACCTCGAAGACTTGGCAGCGGTGGTTGGGCCGGCCGGCTGGGCAGGCTGGCGTCACCGGTTTCAGACAGAACCCAATGCCGACCAGGCTCCCCTCACCCCCTTGCCAGGGCGCCGGCGCCGAGGTCCCTCCCCGCGCGTAGCGTGCGATGCCTCGCACCGTGGCCACCGGGTGCGCGAGGATTACGCGCAGCACGAACGCCGAGCCGTACTCCCGGTACAGGCTTCGGAAGCAGAAGGCCAGTAGATTCAGGTTCACGTCGCTTGTTCCAGTGGTCCTCCGCCGGCCTGCGAAACAGTCTACTACAACTTTTGGGAAGCCAGGCCAACCGGTCGCGGAAGAGCGCGCCGTTACCCGGCCGGAAGTTCCATCGACGCGCCGAGGCGCCGGTAAACGGTGGGCGGCCAGGCGGGACCTATCGCACAAGCCGAAATGCGAGGGCCGCTTTCGCTTTTTCCGATGTAGAACGCGTGCAGAGCTTCGATTGTACTTCCTTCCGGCGGCAGCCGTGGTGGCAACGCCGCAGGAGTTGGGTGGGGAGTTCGGATTATGCCTGCTGGTCGGGCAGAAAAAACAGAGGCCTTTAAGCTACTGACAACGATGGATTCTGGAGCGGGAGACGGGACTCGAACCCGCGACGTCCAGCTTGGGAAATTGACAGCAGATTGAAAATAGAGGAAATGGCGTCTCCTGGCGTCAATCGAAGGCGATAATAAGCCAGTGAGTTTCCACCACTTGCTCCTTGGCTCCTCGTAGAGGAGCACTGGAGTTTGGCTCCTCCGCTTGTCTCGCCGCATCTGATCCGCATGGCAACACTCAATTCCTGCAATACAATACAGCGGACGCCGGGTCCAGCGGGAA
>JACQZT010000272.1 GCA_016213755.1 Acidobacteriota bacterium
CCAGATGGGACGCGATCTTCTCGGCCGCCGCGCCCACCAGCAGCGCGGCGCGCGCCTTGGCTCGCAGCGGCTCGATCAGCGGAGTGTAGTCGCTGCCCTTGTCCTTGCCCCCCAGGATCACCCACAGCCCGCCCGGGAAGGCGTCCAGCGCCTTCAGCGTCGCATCCACGTTGGTGGCCTTCGAGTCGTTGTAGAAGTCGACGCCGTCCACGCGGCGGACGAACTCCAGCCGGTGCTCGACGCCCGGAAAACTCCGCACCGCGGCCGCGATTCCCTGGAGCGGCGCCCCGGCCCGCCCGGCGGCCAGGGCCGCGGCCAGCGCGTTTTCCAGGTTGTGCCGGCCGCGCAGCGGGACTTCGGCGGCTTCCATCAGAAACTGCCCGCCGTAAAGGAGCTGCCCGTTTTCGAGCCACGCGCCGCGTCCGACGCGCCCCGAGGAGCTGAACCACAACACCTCGCCCGCCGCACTTTTCGCGAAGCTCGCGCAAACCGGGTCGGCGGCGTTCAGGATGGCGCAATCGCCGGCGCGCTGGGTCTCGAACAGGCGCCGTTTGGCGGCGGCGTAGTTTTCGAAAGTGTGGTGACGGTCCAGGTGGTCGGGCGTGACGTTGAGGCAGGCTCCGATCTCGGCGCGGAAACGCTGGATGGTTTCCAGTTGAAAGCTGGACAGCTCGAGCACGTTCCACTGTTCGGGGCGCGAAGCCGGCGCCATGGCCGCCGGGGGCGTGCCGATGTTGCCGCCCACCTGCACCGGAATGCCGCACTCGCGCAGGATGTGGCCGGTGAGCGCGGTGGTGGTCGTCTTGCCGTTGGCGCCGGTGATGCCGATCACCGGCCCTGCGAGGAAGCAGCTCGCCAGTTCAACCTCGCCGATGACGGTCGCACCCCGGCCGCGCGCCTCTTCGAGCGGCGGGAGATCGCAGGGCACGCCCGGCGAAAGCACAATCACATCCGCGTCGCGGAACACCTCCGGCGACTGCACTGCGAAAGGCACGTCCCGCTGGGCCACGCCC
Organism: Acidobacteriota bacterium; assembly: GCA_016213755.1. GTDB lineage: Bacteria > Acidobacteriota > Terriglobia > Bryobacterales > Bryobacteraceae > JACQZT01. The sequence continues at coordinate 1,014 of JACQZT010000272.1, forward strand.
GGCAGCTTGTCGAGCGGCTGGGTGTCGGTGGCGCGCAGTAGTGCGCCGGTGCGGGCCAGCAGGTCCAGCGCGGCCAGACCCGACTTGCCCATGCCCACCACCAGCACGCGCGCGCCTTCGAACCGGATTGCGTTCTCTCTCATCGCAGTTTCAGCGTGGTCAGGGCGAACAGCGCCATGATCAGCCCCAAAATCCAGAACCTCGTGATGATCTTAGACTCCTGCCAGCCCAGGGCCTCGAAGTGGTGGTGCAGCGGCGCCATCTTAAAGATCCGCTTGCCGCGCGTTTTGAAGCTGGCCACCTGGAGGATCACCGACAGCGCCTCGATCACGTACACGCCGCCCACAAAGACCAGCAGGATCTCCTGCTTGATCAGCACCGCGACCACGCCCATCGCGCCGCCCAGCGACAGCGAGCCCACATCGCCCATGAAGATCTCCGCCGGGTGCGCGTTGTACCACAGGAAGCCCAGCGACGCGCCGGTCATGGCGCCGCAGAAAACGGACAGTTCGGAGGCGCCGGGCAGCCGCGCGATGTCCAGGTAGGTGGCGAAGGCCGCGTGGCCGCTGACGTAGGTGAGCACGGTCATCGCGCCGGCGGCGATAATCATCAGGCCGATGGCCAGCCCGTCGAGTCCGTCGGTGAGATTCACCGCGTTGCTGGAACCCACCAGCACGGAGACCAGGAAGGCGAAAAAGAAACTGAACGCCAGCGGATAGGTGAACGGGCTAGCCAGCAGGCCGTCGATCAGCATGTTGGGCCGGAACTGCTTGAAGAACGGCACGTTCATGTCGGTCGAGTACAGCCCCTTGGCGTGCAGAACCAGGAGCCACAAGCCAATGAGCAGCGCGGCCACCACTTGCAGCCCGAACTTGGCGCGCCCGCTCAGCCCCAGGTTGCGCATCTTGCGGACCTTGGTGTAGTCGTCCCAAAAGCCGATAGCGCCGAACGACAGCAGCCCGAACAGCGCCACCCAAACGTAGGGGTTGCGCAGGTTGGTCCACAGCAGCGTGGGGACCACGATGGAGACGACAATCAGCACGCCGCCCATGGTCGGCGTGCCCGCTTTCTTGTGGTGCGATTTGGGCCCGTCCTCGCGGATGTGCTGTCCGATCTGAAATTCGCGCAGGCGCGCGATCAGCCACGGCCCAAGCACGACGCACAGGAACAGCGCCGTCAGGCTGGCGAACGCGGTCCGAAAGGTCGCGTAGGAGAACACCCGCAGCGGGCTGAAGTGGGGGAAGAGCTTCTCAAATAATAGCCAATACAGCATCGATCACTCCAGGAACCGCTCCAGCGCGGTTTCCACATGCGTCCCGCGCGAGCCTTTGAACAGGATGACGTCGCCTTCGCGCACCGTCTCACGGAGGAAGGAACCTGCATCGGCCGGGTCGTCGAAAAAGTACGCGGCGTCGGCCGTCAAGCCTGTCTGCCTGGCGGCTTCCACCAAGTGACGGGCCGCGCCGCGTATCCCGATGAGCACAGAAAACCCGCACTCGGCGACGAAACGGCCTGCGTCCCGGTGCAGGGCCTCGGACCAGCGCCCGAGTTCCAGCATCTCTCCAAGAACGGCGATACGCCGCCGCGCCGGAGAGATCCGGATGAGTTCCAGCATAGCGCGAACCGCATCCGGATTGGAATTGTAACAATCGTTATATATCGTCGCGCCCCGCCAGGCGAAGCGCTCGCCGCGCATCCGGCCGGGGGCCAGTTCGCGGGCGGCTTCCGCCAGGCGCGCGACGGGGATTCCGAACAGCTTGGCCACGGCCACTCCGGCCAGCACGTTGCGCACGCCGTGCAGGCCCATCAAACGGGTTTCGAAGCGCACGCCGTCCACCGTGAAGCAGGCGCCCTCGGCGACGCGATCCAGGTCCGTGGCGCGCACGCCGGCCCCGGCGGACAGGCCGAAGGAAATCGAGCGCCCGGGATGCACCTCGGAGAAGCGGCGCACGCGCTCGTCGTCGGCGCTCAAGACCGCCACGCCTTGCGGCCCGAGCGACTCGACCAATTCCCGCTTGGCCAGCGCGATGCCGTCGACCGAGTCGAAGAACTCGATGTGCGCGTAACCGGCGTTGGTCACCACGCCCACGTCGGGCCGCGCCACGCGGGCCAGTTCGCGCAGTTCGCCCGAGTGGTTCATACCCATTTCCACCACCGCGGCGCGCGTGGACTCCTCCAGCCGCAGGATGGACAATGGCAGGCCGATGTGGTTGTTGAGGTTCCCGGCGGTCTTGGACACCGGCATTCCGACCCCGACCAGGGCGGCAATGGCCTCCTTGCTGGTGGTTTTGCCGGCACTGCCGGTGACCGCCACCAGGGTCCCCGGCCACTGTCCGCGCGCGTGCGCGGCCAGCCTCTTCAGCGCATCGAAGGTATCCGGGACGGCGATGGCGCGCTCCAGCGCCGCGGCGCTCGAACCGCTCTCGACCAGCGCCGCCGGGGCGCCCTTCTCGAGCGCCTGCGCCACATGGTCGTGCCCGTCGTGGTTCGGCCCGCGCAGGGCGATGAACAGGTCGCCGGGCTGAATGGACCGCGTATCGATACTGTATCCGGTGGCTTCGCCCTCCAGGCGGAGCGGTTTGCCGAGGGCCGCGGCGATCTGGGCGAGCGTGAGTTTCATGACTTCTCCCGCCCGTAGCCGAACGAGCGCAGCACCTCGAGCGCCACCTCGCGGTCGTCGAAGTGAATGGTCCGGTCGCGCAGCACCTGGTACGTTTCGTGACCCTTGCCCGCGATCAGGACGATGTCTCCCTCGCGCGCCTCCCCGAGGGCGCGGCGAATGGCGCGAGCGCGATCCGGTTCGACCACGTGCGGCGTGTCGTAGCGGCCCAGGCCGACCATGGCGTCGGTCAGGATCGCGATGGGGTCTTCCGAGCGCGGATTGTCGCTGGTCAGCACCACGAAGTCGCTGGCCGAGGCGGCCGCGGCAGCCATCAGAGGCCGCTTGGCGCGGTCGCGGTCCCCGCCGCAGCCGAACAGCGTGATCACGCGGCGGGGATGCAGGCTGCGCGCCACCTCGATCGCGTTGCGCAGCGCGTCGTCGGTGTGCGCGTAGTCGACGGCTACCAGGAACGGCTGTCCGGCCTCGACGCGCTCGAAACGGCCGGGCACGGCCCGGCAGGCGGACACGCCCCGGACGATGGTGTCCCAATCGAGGCCGAAACTCAAGCCCGCCGCGCAGGCCGCCAGAATGTTGTACACGTTGATGCGGCCGATGAGCGGCGAGGCCAGCGGGACGCGCTTCCCCTCCAGAACGGCATCGAAATGCAGCCCATCGAAATCCGAACGGACATTGACGGCGCGCAGCAGGGGGCCCCGCCCGGGCGCTTGCGGCGCGTCGATCGAGTACCACAGCACCTCCGTCTCCGGGGCCGTCTCCACGCGCCGCGCATAGTCGTCGTCGGCGTTCAGCGCGGCGCGGCGCGGCGGGGAGGCGCCGTCGCCCCGGAAGAGCAGGTTTTTCGCGGCGAAGTAGTGCTCCATGGTGCCGTGGAAATCCAGGTGGTCCCGGGTGAGATTGGTGAAAACCGCGGTGTGAAAAGGGACTCCGTGGACCCGTCCCAACGCCAGCGCATGCGACGATACTTCCATTGTGGCATGTGCGCCGCCACAGGCGGCAAGCTCCTCGAGTATGCGGTACACATCCAGCGATTCGGGCGTGGTGTTGACCGCCGGGCGCGCCTGGCCCGCGACGTGGTACTCGATGGTGCCGACCAGGGCGGTGATCCAGCCGGCGGCGCGCAGGATCGAATCGGCGATGTAGGAAGTGGTGGTCTTGCCGTTGGTCCCGGTGATGCCGGCGATGCTGGCGGCCTCGACCACCCGGCGGTAGAAGTTGCGCGCGGCCAGGGACAGGGCGCGCCGGCCGTGCTCCACTTCGATCCAGGGCCCGGCGAATCCGGCCGGGCGCGGCATTTCGCTAATCGCCGCCAGCGCGCCCTGGCTCATCGCCTGCTCGGCGAAGTGGCTGCCGTCGGCGCGATGCCCGGCGAGGGCGAAGAACACAAAACCCGGCGCCACTTGCCGCGAGTCGTGATCCAGGCCGGTGACGGCGCGCGAAACCAGCGCGTCCGGGAGCGGACCCCGCACGGCGACTCCCGACAGCATTTCGCCCAAAGTCATGGCCGGACCTTCAGCGTGCAAACACCACCCTCACTCTCGCTCCCGGAGCGAGCGCCGCCCCGGCAACGGGAAACTGCGTGCGCGCGACACCGTCCCCCACCAGCAGCACATCGATTCCCGCGGCCCGGGATTCCTCCGCCACGGCCCGCTTGGACTTGCCCTGGAAGTCCGGCGCGCGGGGCGCCATCAGCGTGCCGGCGCCGGCCATCTCCAGCAGGTCCGGCGCGGGTGTGCTCAACTCCGCCAGCGCCAGGTCGTTTAGCTCGTCGGGATCCGCGGGAGCCTTTTTCTCCACAAGCTGTTCGGGAATATCGCGCTGGATTTCCAGCGCCCGCAGCGCGGCTTCCGCCACCTTCTTGAACACCGGAGCGGCCACCACGCCGCCGAACTTCGACGATCCGTTGAGCGTCACCGCGATCACCACGGCCGGGTTGGTCACCGGAGCGAAGCCCACGAAGCTCGCATTGTACTTGTGCGTGTACTTGCCGCTGGCGAAGTCGAAAACCTGCGCCGAGCCGGTCTTGCCTCCGGAGGTGTAGCCGTTCAGGCGCGCGCCCCCGCCGGTGCCCCGCAGCACCACCTCTTCGGCCAGCAGGCGCATGGTGTTCGCCGTTTCGGGCCGGATCACCGGATGGGACTTGGCGGCCGGCAGGCGCACCGGCCCCTTGCCGGAGCGTTCCTGCCGCTGGATCAGGGTAGGGGCCAGGTAATCTCCGCCGTTGGTGAACACCGAACCGATCACCGCCAGTTGCATGCTGGTTAGGCTGACTTCGTGCCCCATGGCCACCGAAGCGAGCGAGGTGGCTTCCCACTTCTCGACCCGCCGGATCCGCCCCCCCGACTCGTGCGGCAGCGGCAGCCGGGTGCTCGATCCGACGCCAAAGCGCCGGATGTATTCGTAGAAGCCGCGCGCGCCGGTGCGCATGCCGATTTGGATAGCGCCGATGTTGCTGGACTTGGCCAGCACACCTCTCACCGGCAGCACGCCGTAGCCGTGCTTGGCCTCGTGAATCACCCGGCCGAACAGGTTCAGGATTCCGTTGCCGCAGTTAATGAGCGTGTCGGGCGTGACCCGCCCGGCATCGATGGCCGAGCCGACGGTGATCAGTTTGAACACCGAGCCGGGCTCGGCGGGACTGGAGATGGCGATGTTGGTGCGCTGGGAGAGATCCTGCTTGGTGGCCGGCAGGTTGGGATCGAAATCCGGGTAGCTGGCCATGGCCAGCACTTCGTTGGTCCCGGCGCGCAATACGACCACGCTGCCGGAGGGGCAATTGTCAGCCTGGGCGGTTTCCCGCAGCGCCGCCTCCGCGACGTACTGGATGTTCTGGTCCAGGGTGAGCGTGACGCGATCGCCGGGCTGCGGCTCGGCGGTCTGGCGGGACTCCACCCGCCGCCCGTGCACGTCGAGCACTACGCGTTCCTGGCCCGGCACGCCGCTCAACTCCTCGTCCATCCCGAGTTCGAGCCCGAAGTTGCCGCGTTCGCCCTCGTCGACGCTGCCCAGAAGCTGCGAAGCCAGCCGGCCGTTGGGATAGACACGCCGGCTCTCGCGGCGAAACTCGATCCATTGCACCCGCATGCTCTTGAGCCGCTCGGATTCCTCGGCGCTGACGCGCCGCTTGACGCACAGGAAACCGCGACGCTCCGGAACGCTCAGCGCCTTTTGGATGCCGGCCTGCAACTCGTCCTGGTCGAGTTTCAGGACACTGGCCAGGATGCGTGCGGCCATCGGGACATCGGGGATCCGGCTGGGGTTGACCACCACCGTGTCGGCCGGCAGGCTGACCGCCAGAGGCCGCCCTTTGCGGTCCGCGATCATGCCGCGCGGGGCCTGGATCGGCAGCACCCGCACCTGCTGGCCATCCGCCAAGTCCCGGTAGTAGGTATGCTTGACAACCTGAAGATAGACCAGTCGCGCGACGATCGCCAGAGCCCAGAGCAGGGCGATCCGTGCCAGGAACTGGAGACGCCTCTCGGTCCGCGGGCGGACCTGTTTTTCCCGCTCGCGCGCGAAACTGAAGCCCTCCCGGCGGCGGACGCCGGCGGCGGTGGGAGACGGAGCCTCGGGCGCTTCCTGCATGCCGAACCTCGCGCGGGCGCGTTAGCGGGCGCCGGCGTTCAACACCGTCTTCGAGTCGACGTAAATTTCGTTCCGCGGCGCCGGCACATCGAACTTCCGCTGCCGGGCAAATTCGAGCAGACGCTCCGTGCTGGTCAGCGACGCCTCTTCGACTTCCAGAGCGTCGCGCTTCTCCAGCAGTCTTCTCTGCTCCTGCCGGAGCGATTCAATCTGGTAGCTGGCCGCCACGCCGCGGATGTGCGGCAGCATCATGGTCACCAGCACCAGGGCCACCACGAACGAACTGCCGATGAATTTGACCACGCTCCAACGCGCTTGCGGATCGGCCTGGCGCACAACCCGCGAGTTGTCGATCTTCTTCTGAAAGAGGTACAATTCCTCGTTGGGAATCGCCCGGATGCGGTTCCGCGATGCGTCGTCCATCCCATTCCAGCCCGCCATGCTTGCCATCACAACCCGCCCCCTACAGCAGCTCGGCCACCCGCAGGCGTGCGCTGCGGGAAGCCGGATTGGATTCCACTTCCCCGGCCGAAGGTTTGACCACGTGTTTGGTCAGAATCTTCACCCGTCCTCCGCGCGCCAGTCCCTGAAACGCGCGCTTGACTTTGCCGTCCTCGAGCGACATGAAAGAGATCACCACCAGCCGCCCGCCCGCCCTGACCAGCCCGGGCGCCTGTTCCAGTAGCGCATCCAGTTCCTCCTGCTCTTCGTTCACCGTAAGTCGCAGAGCCATAAAGGTTTTTGTCGCTGGATGCAAGCGACCTGTCCGCCGCGCGGCCGACTCGACCACCTGCGCAAGATGCCTGGTCGACCGAATTGGCCGCGCGCGAACAATTGCCCGTGCTATCTGTCGCCCCCTCCTTTCTTGGCCGCACCGATAGAGCAGATCGGCCAGCGCCTTTTCGGCGGTAAAGTTCACCACATCCGCCGCCGTGAGCGTCTGGGCGCGCGACATGCGCATGTCCAGCGGCCCGTCGGCGGAAAAGGAAAATCCGCGCTCGGAATCGGTCAGTTGATAGCGGCTGGTTCCCAGGTCGGCCAGCAGCCCGTCCAGCTTGCCGATGCCCAGTCCATGCAACGCTGCGCTCAGCCCCGAGAACCGGGTTTCGACGAAGCGGATCCGGTCCGCGCAGTCGGCCGCGTTCCGCCGCGCCTGCTCGAGGGACTCCGGATCCCGGTCGCAGGCCACCACCAAGCCCGTGGTCAGGCGCTCGGCGATCAGCCGGGTGTGGCCCCCAAGTCCTGTGGTTACATCGCCATACACGCCATCCGGTCGCACCGCCAGGGCTTCGATCGCTTCCACGGCCATGACCGGCGTATGCATGAATCATTTGACCTTCAGCCGTTTCAGAAACTTCTTCTCGTCCGCCCGGGGCTGGTCGCTCTCGCCGCTCAGGCGGTCGTATTCCTTCTTGTTGAAAATGTCGATGCCGTCGTTGGACCACTGCAACCACACCCGCTGAGCGTCCTCTTCCCCGCCCGGGCCGATGGCCAGCAAGTCGCGCAGCTTGAGCGGCACCAGGAGCCGCCCCTGTTCGTCCATGGGCTGATCCAGGCCATACTTGTTGGCCCGGAACAGGATCTGCTCGGCCCGCTCCCCTTCGTCGTCCCCTTCAACGTTCTCGAGAATTTCGAGGTTTCTTTTCCACACGCTGATGGGGTATACTCGTCCCCGAGCGAGGTCCATGGAAGTGATAAACAACCGTTCGTTCGGGAAACGCAACGCCAGGTGGCTCTTGAAGCGAGCAGGGAGCTTGATTCGTCCCTTCTCGTCAAGCTTCACCTCGTGGTGCCCGTACGGGCCATCCTGAGCCGGGTTTTGCGTTTGCTCTGGCTCCATCATGGTCCCTTCCGGTCCCCTATGGTCCACCGGAAGCTCCATCATAGATCACGCACTCCACCAAAAGCAAGAGAATTTGTAGAGGGAGTATTGCGGAAGGTCTGTCTCTACAGGAGTTTACACCGTGGTACCACCGGTTGGCGGGGGTATTGAAAAGTCCCTATGGGTTGTGGCCCGCTTGGGCCTTTCGCAAGTGGACGAAGATCACCCGCAGGGTGGCGATCACCGGAATCGACAGGAACATGCCCGCCACACCGGCCACCTGTTCCCCTGCCAGCACGCCAAAAATGACCAGGAGCGGGTGCAATTCCACACCCGAGCTCATCAGGTACGGCTGCAAGACGTAGTCCTGGAACAAGCGATAAGCGACGAAGAACACGATCAGCCAAACCAGGTGATCATAGCCGCTGAAGCCGGCCACGAGCACGGCCGCGGCGGCGGCGGAGAAGGGACCCAGCACGGGGATGAACTCGAGCAGGCCGGCGACGGTGGCCAGCAGCAGCGCGTAGGGCACGCCCGTCAGGACGAAGAACAGGCTGTAGGAAACAAAGGTCCCCAGGCTCAGCAGAACCAGGGCGCGCATGAATTGCGCCAGCAGCAGGTGCACGCCGGCGAAGATGTCCTCAACCAGCCGCTGGCGGACCCCGGGCGGGGCCATCTCGATCAGGAAGCGGCCGATTTGAGGGCCGTCCTTCAGGAAAAAGAAGCTCAGGATGGGAACCAGAATCACGAACAGCAGGTTGCCGAGGAGAGCGAGCAGCTCGCTCCCCACGCGCCGGAGCAAAGGCAGGGCGTCCTTGGAATGCTGTTCGAGGAACGACCGCAGAGCCGCCAGGAGGCTGACTTTGACGGGCGTCACCCATTCCGGCAGCGGCAGGCTGAGCGGCTGGTCCATGCGGCGCACCAGGTCCGGAAGCCGGGCCGCGAGGCTGGCCGCCTCGTCCACCACGCGCGAGCCCACGAAGCCGAGCGCCGTGCCGAGCACGGCGACCAGCAGGACGTAGACCACGGTCAGCGAGAGGTTGCGCGAGACGCGGCCCTGGGTCACCCGGCTGGCCAACTCGACCAGCGGCGACAGCAGGTAGGCCACCAGCAGCGCCACCGTGAAGATCAGCAGCGTGCGGCGGATCCAATAGGCCAGCGCCAGTGCCAGCGCCACCAGAACAATACTCCAGGCGGCGCGCGCGGCGCGGCTGTCGATTCCGAGCATCGCCGCTATCCTAACTCATTTGGGCGGCGCAAGCTGGGGCGCCGGGAAAGGATACTTGTCGGGCAGAACCCGTACCGCGGTGGTGAACTTGAGCGGGTACTTGCCGCCGGTGGGATAGGTCAGTTCGAGAAAGAACGCGGTCCAGCCCGAAGCCGGCGACTCGACACGGCCCACGTAGACGCCCGCGGCGCCCTCGACCGGGGAAGACTTGTAGGCCGGCCCCAGCGATTCGAGCCGGAAATCGCGCGCGGAAGGATTGGCCGCCTGCCAGAGCTTCACTTCCGCGGGCCGGCCGGCGGCCGTCACGCGGATGGAGCCGTCGCTCTCGAATTTCCAGCCGAAGCGCGGCCGCGGGGTGTTGCGCAGAATGGCGTCGTAGTAAGCCGTCAGGCTCTCGCGCGCGTCGGTGTTGCGCAGCGAGTGATCGGAGTTGGGGACGTAGCGCAGGTACTTCTCGCCGCGCAGGCCGTCGAAGTAGAACTGCGAAGAATCGGGCAGGAAGAACTGGTCGCCGGCGGAGTTGAGCAGGAACTTGGGCATGGTCAGCCGGTCGCGATAGTGATAGGGCTCGATCAGTTCCATGAGCTTGCGAAACTCCGGCGTGCCGTTCCAGTCCATGACCTTCATCTCGACATAATCCTTCACCGCCGGAGCCCAGAAACCGTAGGCGCGCCAGTGGTGGATGAAGGACGGCTCGAGGTTTAGCAGGTCGATCACGGCCGGGATGACGGCCGTCACGCGCCGATCCACGGCGGCCGTGGTCCAGGCGGTCCAGCCGCGCTTGGAACCACCGGTGACGACAAAGCGGCCGACTTTCACCTTGCCGCCGGCCTCGCCGGCCAGGAACGCGGTCACCGTATCCATGGCGCGCACGGCGGCCTTGGTCATGGGCAGGCGCAGGGGCCACTTCTCGTCGCCAGTGCGCAGGAACTTGTCCCAGGTGTAGGCGATGATCTCGTCTTCGTTGCGCCGCTTGCCGTCGGCCGTGAAGACCAGCGGTTCGTTCGGAATCTGCCGGATTTCGGCCACCACCGAATTGGTCGCGGTGGCGATGGCCGGCAACATGGCATCCGGCTTGGCGGGCGGCTTGGCGCCGTTGGAGCCTCCGGTAATGACCAGCAGGCCGGTGGTATGCTCCAACCGGTCCGGCCGCACGATGGTGAGCCAGTGCTTCCACACTGGCCGGTCAGTGTCGTGGTCGCCCAGCCACTGCTGGGAGGTCATGTCGAGCACGTAGGCGGTGTAGCCGTCGCCTGGGATGGTGGCCGCCAGTTCGTAGCGGTACTGGGGATCCGGCGCGGCGACGTAGCGGTCCAGGGCGGTCTGCGCCGCGGCGCACACGAGCGAAACCAGGAGCGCAAGAAGGAGAACGCGGGCGGTGCGAATCATGTGGAGCGGTTTTCCTGTTCCTTGTATTGAAGTTGATACAGCTTCCAGTAGAGGCCGCGGCGGGCCAGCAATTCCTGGTGCGTGCCGGTCTCGCGCAACTGCCCCTTGTGCAGAGTCAGAATCCGGTCGGCGCGCTGGATGGTGGACAGCCGGTGAGCGATGACGATCGAGGTGCGGCCCTTCACCAGGCGGTCCAGCGCCTCGCGCACGCGCATCTCGGTTTCGGTGTCCACGCTGGAGGTGGCTTCGTCCAGAACCAGGTAACGCGGGTCGTGGGCCAGCGCGCGGGCAAAGCTGATGAGCTGCTTCTGGCCGGTGGAGAGGCCGTTGCCGCGCTCGCGCACCTCCTGCGCGAAGCCGTTGGGCAGGGACTGGATGAAGTCGATCAGGTTCACTTGCTCGGCGGCGGCGATGAGCCGCTCGTGGGAGATGCCGCCGGTGCCCAGCCGGATGTTGTCGCCGATGGTGCCGGTGAACAGGTAGGGGTCTTGCAGGACCACGCCGAACTGCCTCCGCAGCTCGCGCGGATCGAATTCGCGCAGGCCGATGCCGCCGATGCGGATGGCGCCGCGCTGGAGATCGTAGAAGCGCAGCAGGAGGCTGGTCAGGGTGGTCTTGCCGGCGCCGGTGTGGCCGACCACGGCGATGGTCTCGCCCGGAGCGACCTGGAAGCTGACGTCCCGCAGCACCCAGTCGTCGTCCTTGTAAGCGAACCAGACGCGGTCGAACTCGATGGCCGCGGGCGTTTCCGGAAAGCGCCGGGGCGCGGGCGGCGCGACGATCTCGGCGCGCGTATCGAGCAGGGCGAAAATGCGCTCCGCCGCGGCGGTGGCCGATTGCAGGATGTTGTATTTTTCGCTGAGATCCTGGATGGGCCGGAAAAAGCGCATGCCGTATTGGAAAAAGGCCACCAGGGATCCCAGCGTCAGCGCGCCGGCGCGCACGCGGTAGCCGCCGTAAGCCAGCAACAGCGCCAGCGCCAGGATGCCCAGGAATTCCACCACCGGGTAGAACCAGCCGTAGGCCGAGATGGAGTCTTTGAACGCTTCGCGATGCTCGTCGTTGATGTTCGCGAACCGCTCGGCGCTCGGCGCCTCGCGGTTGAAGAGCTGCAACACGGCGATGCCGTTGACGTGTTCCTGCAAGTAGGCGTTGATCTTCGCGATGGCCACCCGGATGCGGCGGTAGCTGTGCGACACCGCGCGGCGGAACCGGACTGTCACCCACACCACCAGCGGCATCACGGAAATCAGCGTCACGGTCATGCCCGGGCTGAGCTGGAACATCACCGCCAGGACAAAGGTGAGCATCAGCACGTCGCCGAAGATCGCCACCAGGCCGGAGGAGAACAGCTCGTTCAGCACGTCGACGTCGGTGGTGACGCGCGTGACCAGGCGGCCCACCGGGTGGCGGTCGAAGTAGGCGATGTCCAGCCGCTGGAGCTTTTCCATCAACTGGCGGCGCAGGTCGAACATGGCCCGCTGGCCGGTCCACTGCATCAGGAAGGTCTGGGCGAAGTCGAACAGCAGGCCGGTGACCAGCGCGGCCAGAAACAGCAGGGCCAGTTGCGTGATGCCGGCGCGGGGATCGGGCGAGAGCCAGGCTTCCAGAACGGCCGGAGCTTTGACGCCGGTGGGGGCGAGGTAGCGGTCCACAGCCAGCTTGGTGATCAGCGGCCCGAGCACCTGCAGCACCGAATTGACCAGCATCAAGGCGATCGAAAGCGCCACCACGGCCCAATAGGGCCGCGCGTAGCCGAACAGCCGGCGCATCAGCCGCCAGTCGTAGATCTTCCCCTGGACCTCTTCTTCCACCCTTACCGTTATGCCACACTTCGGGCCGCCGCTCCTCAGGGAGCGGTCTAGGGTTTGAGGACGGCGATGTAGCCCAGGTTGCGGTAGAGCTGTTTGTGGTCCAGGCCGAAGCCGATGACGAAGCGGTCGGGGATCTCGAAGCAGCGAAACTCGACCGGCACCTGCACGATGCGGCGCGGAGTGCGGTCCAGCAGCGTGCAGATGGCCAGCGAGTTGGGCTCGCGGCCGGCCAGCGTTTGCAGCAGGTAGCGCGAGGTGAAGCCGGTATCGACGATGTCCTCCACCAGCAGCACGTCTTCACCCTGGATGCCCTCGTCCAGGTCTTTGGCGATGCGCACCAGCCCCGGCGTGCCCATGCTGTTCGAGAAACTCGAAATGGCCAGGAAGTCGATCTTTACCGGTGCGCTGATCTCGCGCGCCAGCGCGGTCAGGAAGAACACCGAGCCTTTGAGCACGCCGATGAGCTTGACGCCGCGCTCCCGGTACTTGTCCGAGATCTCGCCGGCCACCTCCTGAATGCGCTGCCGGATCTGCTCCTCGCTGAACAGGATTCGCTCGATGTTGGGTGGCTGTGAGCTGCTCATATGCGGTTGGGCTGGTCGCCTAGTCCGTGCTTAAACACAAGGTCCTGAAAATCCTTCTGGTAGAAGACCTGGATGTTGACCTGCGGGTAGATGGACTTGAGAAGTTTGACCTTGCGGTTCTTGCGCGTCACCAGCGATTGCTTCATGGTGGTCAGCTCCACGTACATGTCGAACTCCGACAGATAGAAATCGGGCGTAAAGGCTTCCAGCACCTTACCGTCCCGATCCCATTGGATGGGAAAGCTGCGCGGCTCGTAATCCCAGGCGATGCGGTAAAAATCCAGCAGGTTGGCGAAGATCTGCTCGCTGGGATGGGAAAACTGGCTGCGCTTGAGGCTGGCCTTGTCGGCGGGCACAATGCCGTGCTTGGCCAGGCGCAGCCGGATCTGAAATTGAATCTGCGCCACCGCGGTCGAGGAGAGCAGGCCTTGCTCGGCGAATCTGAGCAGCTTCGTGGTCTCGACAACCACGGCCGCGATATTCTCGCTTTCCAGCGCCTGGGCGTTGAGGGTGAGGTCGAACAGCGCGGCGGGCGCGGTCACCCGCCCGAAGCGCCGCTTGCGCAACCGGCGACGCTCGGCTTCCAGTTCCCGCAACAGTTGGCGCGCCGCGGGCCGCTCCAGCCGCCGGTCGATCATCAATGCACCGACGAGCCGGGATTCGGGCGCCACCAGGTGCACCCGCAGCCAGTTCGGGAAACCGCGAAAGAGCAACTCCGCGCCGTCGAGGGCGACAGCCAGGTTGTGCTCGCTGGCCAGGCGCGTGAGCATGTAGGCCGCCACGTGCCGCCAGGCTCGATCGGGGATCTCGGCGCCGGCTCCGAACTCCTCGGCGATCATCGAGTTCAGCCGCGACTCGGTCACCAGTTCGATCTGGAGTCTTTGGGCGATGAGCCGAGCCACTTCCTCATAGCGCGAACCCGGTTCGCCGGAGACGGTCACGAGGCCCATCTTTTGCTATGGTACCAGCATGGAGATGGATCGGAGGACGTTTTTGCGGACGTGCGGCGCCGCCGCGCTCACCGGCGCGCGCCAGTTGCGCGCCGACGTGGCCGTCATCGGCGGCGGCACGGGCGGCTGCGCGGCGGCGCTGGCGGCGCTGCGCAACGGCATGCGGGTGATCATGACCGAGGAGACCGGCTGGGTCGGCGGGCAGCTTACCTCCCAGGGCGTTCCGCCGGACGAGCACCCCTGGATCGAATCGTTCGGCGCGACCGAGCTGTACCGCGGCTACCGCAACGCGGTCCGCGATTATTACCGCCGCCACTATCCGCTCACCGCGGAGGCCCGCGCGCAGGTGCATCTGAATCCCGGCGGCGGCAGCGTCTCGCGCCTGACGCACGAGCCGCGCGTTTCGCTGGCCGTGCTGGAGGCGCTGCTGGCGCCCTGGATCGCCGGCGGCAAGCTCACGCTGCTCGTCCGCCATCAGCCGGTCTCCGCCGGCACCGTCGGCGACAGGGTGCGCTCGGCGACGGTCCGGAGCCTGGAGAGCGGCGCCACGCGCGGCATCGAAGCCGCCTATTTCATCGATGCCACCGAGCAGGGCGACCTGCTGCCGCTCACCCGCACCGAATACGTCACCGGCTTCGAATCGCGCAAGCAGACCGGCGAGCCGCACGCTCCCGAAAACGCGCAGCCGGCCAACATCCAGGCCTTCACCGTGTGCTTCGCCATCGACTACATCGCCGGCCAGGACTGCACCATCGACAAGCCTGCCGAGTACCAGTTCTGGAAGGACTATGTCCCCAAGCTGACGCCGCCCTGGTCCGGCCGCCTGCTGGATTGGACCATGACCCATCCGATCACGCTGAAGGACCGCCCGATGGGCTTCGACCCCGCCGGCGGCTCCACCGGCGACAAGCCGAATTTGTGGACCTACCGCCGCATCGCGAGCCGCGCCAACTTCACCGCCGGCGCGTACGCGGGCGACATCTCGCTGGTCAACTGGCCGCAGAACGACTACTGGCTCGGCAACCTGCACGAAGTGAGCGCGGAGGAGGTCGCCCGGCACCTCCAGCGCGCCAGGCAGCTCAGCCTTTCGCTGCTTTACTGGATGCAGACCGAGGCGCCCCGGCCCGACGGCGGCCAGGGCTGGCGCGGCCTGCGCCTGCGCGGCGACATTATGGGCAGCGAGGACGGTCTGGCGCAGTACCCCTACATCCGCGAGTCGCGGCGCATCCAGGCCGAGTTCACCGTGTGCGAGCAGCACGTCGGCACGGAGGCGCGCAAACAGCCGGCGGCCGAGACCTTCGCCGATTCGGTGGGCGTGGGCAGCTACCGCATCGACCTGCACCCCAGCTCGGGCGGCGACAACTATATCGACATCAGTTCCCTGCCCTTCCAGATTCCCATGGGCGCGCTAATCCCGAAGCGAGTGGAAAACCTGCTGGCCGGGGCGAAGAACCTGGGCGTGACGCACATCACCAACGGCTGCTACCGCCTGCACCCGGTGGAGTGGAACATCGGCGAGTCGGCCGGCGCGCTGGCGGCCTTCGCCATCGACAGAGGCGCCACACCGCGCGCGGTGCGCCACACCGAGAAGCTGCGGCGGGAGTTTCAGTCCAAAATCCAGGCTCAGGGCGTCGAAATCGCCTGGCCCAGGATCACGCCCCGCTGAAACCCGGGTAGATCAGTCGATGACCTGCGCGGCGTCGCGCAGCACGCGGGTTTCGAAGCGCGCCCGCTCTTCGGCCGTGAGCGCGTCGCGCGCCAGGTCGTAGGCGAACACCAGCGGGATCAGCCAGCTCGACTCGGAGAGGGTCTGCGACATGATGCGCGCACCGGACCGCGTATCCCGCCGGTTGTTGTTGTCGTGCACCGGCAGAGTGGGGTAGAGGTCCGCGTAGGCGCTGAAGATGCGCCGTGCCTTTTCGGCGTACACCGGCTTGCGCGTGAGCTGCCAGGCCAGGCCGAGGTCGCGCGCGGCGTGCGCGGTGTCGCCGTTGCGCTGCATGTAGACCACGTTGTCGATGGGCCAGCCGTGGTAATCCTTGCCGTCCACCGGGCACAGGTTCTTGCCCGCCTCCTGCCGCAAGCGCATCCCGTGCTCCGGGCAAACATAGGCGTGCGACCAGCCGGCGCCCTCCGGAGGCAAGGCCCATTCGCGCAGGCCAAACTGGCGCACATGGTCCGCGGGCCAGGCGTCCGCGCGGCGCAGAATGCCGTCGCGCACCCCGGCCGCCCAGGACTCGGACGCCGCCAGTTTCCGGATCCGCTCGAAATCGCCCGTATCGAGCAGCAACCGCGGTTGGGCCGCCAGGGGAAGCGCGGCCGCGAGCAGGGCAATCGTGCGCATGGCCGATCGTAGCTCATTCCAAAGCCCTGTTTTGGAGGTCCGGCGGTTAGCCTGTTGTGGTACTATGGCGGCTTATCTAGACTGCTCTCTTCCCGGCCCGCCGCGGACAAATAGGGTTAGGGATCTAGAGAGACTTAGGAGAGAACTTGAGGCGTTCTAAGGGTTTCGGCAACCGGTCGGTACTAAAGCAAACGCCAATTCCGGACGAAGAGATAAATAGAGTGGGTACTAGGACTGACTATGGCAGACGGGTTTGAAAGCTTGGAGAGGATGACCTCCCCCGCACCGCCGGAGACGGCGAACCGCCACATCCGGGTTCTGATTGCCGACGACCACCCTATTGTCCGGGATGGGCTGCGCAGGCTTCTCGAATTGGAGGACGACATCGACGTGGTGGGCGAAGCCGGAGACGGCCGCCAGACCCTGGATCTGGTGAACGAAGTGGATCCCGACATCATCCTCCTGGATCTGCGCATGCCCAACGTCGACGGACTGGCCGCGCTGCAAGCGCTGCAAGCGACCCACCAGCGGGTCAAGGCGATCGTGCTGACGGCGTCGGAGGACAAAAACGAGTTCGTGCAGGCGATGAAGCTGGGCTGTTCGGGCATCGTGCTGAAGCAGACCGCGCCGGACCTGATCGTCAAGAGCATTCGCAAGGTGTTCGCCGGCGAAATCTGGCTCGACTCGCACACCACCGCTGTGGTGATGCGGCAATTCGCCACGGTGGGGCCGGGGGGAGTCGATCCGGCCTCGGGCGCGAATCCGAAGGCGCGCGAGCGCTCGCCGCTGAGCAACCGCGAACGGGAGATCGTCTCCTTCGTGGCCCAGGGCTACAAGAACAAGGAAATGGCCGAGAAGATGTTCATCAGCGAGCAGACGGTGAAGAACCACCTGCACAACATCTTCGACAAGCTGGGCGTTTCCGACCGCCTGGAACTGGCGCTGTTTGCGATTCATAAAGGCCTGCACCTGCCCGGCGGCGAACGCTGAGCGCGACCGCTTGACACCCTCCTGCCCGGAACGATAGGGTGGAACGGGTCGCCCGATGCAGTACTCCAATATCTCTTTCGAAACGTCCGAAGACGGCATTGCCACGCTGACCGTCTGCCGCCCCGACAAGCTCAACGCACTCGACAACGCCACCATGGAGGAGATCGATGACGCGCTTCAGCGGGTCGCGCGCGAGCCGGAACATCGCGCGCTGATCCTGACCGGAGCGGGCGAAAAAGCCTTCGTCGCCGGTGCCGACATCAACGAACTGGTAAACGTCACGCCGCTGGAATGGAAGGCGCGCTGCACGCGCGACCACGCTATCCTGCGCCGCCTGGAGAGCCTGCCCAAAGCCTCCCTGGCCGCCATTAACGGCTACGCGCTGGGCGGCGGCCTGGAACTGGCCCTGAGTTGCACCCTGCGCGTGGCAGCCGAGAATGCCCGGCTGGGCCTGCCGGAAGTCAGGATCGGCGTGTTTCCCGGCAACGGCGGCACCCAGCGGCTGCCGCGCCTGGTGGGCCGCGGCCGCGCCCTCGAGATGATGCTGACCGGCAAGCTCATCGACGCCGCCGAGGCCGAACGCATCGGGCTGGTGAATCGCGTGGTCCCGCAAGCCGAACTGCTGCCCTACTGCCGCGGCCTGCTGAAGACCATCGCCGAGAACGCGCCGGTGGCGGCGGCGCTGATCCTCGAGTGTGTCGACGTGGGCCTGCGCTGCGGCCTGGAAGAAGGCCTGCGGTTCGAAGCCGCGGCCTCGGCGGCGGTGGCGGCCAGCGAGGACCGGCGGGAGGGCACGCTGGCGTTCCTCGAGAAGCGCCGCCCGGTGTTCCGCGGAAGATGACGGCCGATGCCCTCTCCTTTTGAAAAACCCATTCTCACGGCCGGCCAAGCCGCCGCTTGGATTCGCAGCGGGCAGACGGTGGCCATCGGCGGCTCCGGCGCCGGACACGCCATTCCCGAGCGCATGCTGGAGGCATTGGGACGCCGCTTCCGCTCGGCCGGCGAGCCGCGCGGCTTGCAGGTGATTCATCCCTTCGGCGTAGGCAACCAGGGCAGCCGCGGCCTGGAGCAGATGGCGCACCCGGAGATGTACCGCCGCGTCGTGGGCGGCCACTGGTCCATGTCGCCCTCCATGGCCCGGCTGGCGGCCGAAAACCGCTTCGAGGCGTACTGCCTGCCGGCCGGCGTCATTGTGCAGTTGTTTCACGCCGCCGCCGCGGGCAGCCCCGGCTACCTGACCGAGATCGGCCTGCACACCTTCGTCGATCCGCGCCTGGAGGGAGGACGGCTCAACGACGTCACCCGCGAGGAGATCGTCGAACTGGTGACGCGCAACGGGAAGGAATATCTGTTCTACCCGGCCATCCCCATCGACGTCGCGCTCATCAAAGGCGCGGTGGCCGACACGCAGGGCAATCTCTCGATGCGCGAGGAAGTCGCGCCCTGGCACAACCTCGCATTGGCCCAGGCCGCCCGCGCCAGCGGCGGCGTTACCATCGCGCAGGTTAAGCGCGTGGTCGCGCCCGGTTCGCTGGACCCGCGCGACGTCCGCGTGCCGGGCATCTTTGTCGACGCCCTCATTGTCGACCCGGGGCACGGCATGACCTACGAGATCTTCTACGAACCCACCCTGGCCGGCGAGGCGCGCCGGCCGGAGAGCGACTTCCCGCCGTTCGAGTACAGCCCGCGCAAAGCGGTGGCCCGCCGCGCGGCCATGGAACTCGCGCCCGGCGCGGTGCTCAACGTCGGCTTCGGCATGCCCGACGGCGTCATCAAGGTGGCGCGCGAGCAGGGCTTCGCGCACCAGGTGATGGCCACCATCGAACAGGGGCAGATCGGCGGCATCCCCGCCGAGGGCCTCGAGTTCGGCGCGGCCTACAACGCCAGCGCCATCGTCGAGACCGGCCAGCAGTTCACCTTCTACCACGGCCGCGGCGTAGACGTGACCTTTCTGGGCTTCGCCGAAATCGACCGCCAGGGCAACGTCAACGTCAGCCGCATCGAGAACGCCATCATCGGCGTGGGCGGTTTCATCGACATCTCGCAGAAGGCGCGCAAGGTGGTTTTCTGCGGCATGCTGGCGGCGCGCGGCAAACCCAAGTTCGTCGAACAAGTGCGCCAGGTCAGTTTCAGCGCCCGCAACGCCCATCTGCGCGGACAGGAGGTGCTCTACGTCACCGACGCGGCCGTGTTCCGCCTGACCGAAGAAGGCGTGCGCCTGGACGAAATCGCCCCGGGCCTGGAAGTGGAGCGCGACGTCCTGCCGCAACTCGGCTTCCGGCCGCTCGTCAAGGAGCCGCTCGACGTCATGTCACCCGAACTATTCCGCGAAGAGAAGCTGCCGGGAAGGTTGTTTTCTAAATTCGATTTGAGCCGCGAATGAACGCGAATAAAAACATCTAATTGAATCCCTTCCCGCCCGACGCGGTCGAAGTTCGGTGTCTGGAGAATGCCATTGCCATTGAGACTCAACGCGTCCGGCCGGTGGCCGTCGGTGGTCATCAAAATGAAGTTGGGCCTGGGCGCGTTTGCCGCCGGCCGGAGCGGAGCCGGATTGAGGGCTATCGCGCTCATCGCGGTACCTCCCGTTTTCAGAAACGAACGCCGGGGTGTGTGGCTTTGGTTTTGTCCCATGGCTGAAATCACCGGGATTTCCATTTTGGCTCCCGGTTTCCGCTCAGCATATCACAAGCCGCCAACTTCTGATCCTCGGAAGTGCCGGTGTTTTTCGGGAGCCGTCTCGTGGCTCCGCCAAGCGCCAATTGAGCCCTGCCGGGAAAACCCAAAACTGGAAACTCCGTCTTTTCACTGCCTTCCACAAACACCCCTCCGATGCGAAAGTGTTTGAATTCGTTACGAATCCAGAGTATGACCCATTGTGGGCGCCAGAGGCGCTCGAAGTTGAGAAACTGACCGCAGGGCCTACAGGTCTCGGAACGAGATTCCGGGCAGGTGGTTCTATTTACTGGCAGGCCGATTAGTGCGGAGTGGGAAGTAACTAAATACGAGAAAGAGCGGTGTTTTGAAGCGCGTGTCATGTCAAGGTACTCTACCACGGCGATTCTGAGGAACAGCAGCGCTCCTTCGACTCTACCTGCCGCAAATTCCGCCGCTTCCTCGAACAACAGCCTCGGTAGACCGGTCACCTACCCACGGACTCCCGCGAAGAGGTGAAATTAACCAGCTACCTGATCGCGTTGGCGGTGGTCGGGCCGCGGATTTCGAGCAGCAGGCGCTTCGACTCTGCGTCAATGGTTAGAAGAAGTAGCGAAAGCCAAGTTCAACTCCGCGCGGCTGGTTGGCCTGCACAATGGGCACCACTCCAAACAAGGGGGAAGTTGGGGTTGTGTTTGGGAAGCCGAAGATCGGGGTGTTGGTTGCATTGTAAGCGGACGCCCGGAACTGCAGCCGATGTCCTTCGACCAGCCGGATCTCACGGGACAGAAGCACGTCCAACTGCGGTGCTGTGTGCCTGCGTATGTCTGGACTATATGAGGGAAGCACTCGAAGAGAATCGGGTGGCAGTAGAGTCCAAAGCGTGAGCGAAGTATTGAACCACCGCTTCAGGCTCTGCTGGCTCTTGTCCAACTTGGGATCGCCGTTGAGGTTGTAATTGGAAGGATACGGCACGGGCGGCCCGGATTGCAGAGTCCCAACGCACCCCAAAGACCAGCCGCCGATCAGGTGGGCCGCGACGCCTTTGTTCATCCATCGTCTCCCCGGGCCGACCGGGAAGTCGTAGATCCCGTTCAAGACCAGCCTCTGGGGCAAGTCGAAAGCCGCGAATTCACGGGAGGGTTTCGCGTCTTGCGGGTTCCTGAAGGAGACGGCCTCCATCGTCTTCGAGATGGTATAAGTCGCCAAGAAGGAGAGCCCGTGGCTCAGGCGCTTCTCCGCCCTGAACTGCGCAGAGTTATACCAGCTTCCGCCGAGGCTCATATTGTTGGCGGTAAGTGAAGTATACTGCGGGAACTGTGTCAGTAGCCCCCGGCGCTGAATGGTCTGCTGCGCGCCCCGCGGGGTGGAGACGGGCAGGACTCCCCAAAAGGGATTCGGAACCGCTTGCGACAAGTAAGGCGTGCCCAGCGCCAGTTGGTCGACGGTCAAGAAGTTTAATTGCCTTGCGACCTGGAGGTCAAAGGTCTGGCTTCCCACGTACGAGGCATCCAGCAGAAGCCCTGGCATCGGCTCGAATTGAAAGCCGGCGGAATACTGCCAGACGGTGGGGATTCGCCGGGCGACATCGCTGAAGCTGGCTGCGTCCCCAACCTGGGTCGACAGACCAAGGCTTGCGCCGGCAGGAGCGATCAGACCGTACGGGAAAGGATTCGAGAGGACCGCGAACGGCAGGTAGTCGGGTGTGCTGGTTTGTGCGGTAGTCGTTTGAGAGAAGCCGGTCGTTCCCCCATACTCGATGGTCGGCAGGCTGACACGCCCAAAGCCGCCCCGAAAAACCAGGGGTCTGGAGTTCAGCAGCCGGTATGCCAGCCCGAAGCGCGGCTGAACATTCTTGTGATCCGGGTCAAATGCTCCACGCGGCTGGCCGCCCACTCCGGCGAACAGCATTCCACCGCCGAGTTTCAGGCCCGGGGCCTGGTAAGGGCTCGCCGCCGCGAAATCGAATCCGCGATTCTGACGGTTGAACCTCTCAACCCACGGCGCCTCATAATCCCAGCGAAGGCCGAGGTTCAACGATAGACGCCGGTTCACTTGCCAGTCGTCCTGCCAGAACAGCACCCAGTAAGGCCGGGACAGGTATGGAGCAACGTTTTGGGTGACGCTGGCGCTGTTCATGTAACCGAGCAGGAACGACGCGATCGCGTTTCCGGCGGCCGCATCGGCGACCTCCGGGTTGGAGGACGTCCAGCCGCCGCCAAACTGGAAAGAGCCGTTGCCGTTGGCAAGCTGGACGTCGGCATAGTGCAGCAAGCGAAATTCGGCGCCGGCTTTCATCGAGTGGGCCCCCGCGATCTTCGTGAGGGTGCCCTGCAACGTATAGCTCTCGCTGGGTTGCGCCCTTCCAGGATCCAGACTGGTCTGGATGTAACCGTCGAATTTGAACTGCGGGTAACGGTCCGGGACCGGGAGTTGAGACAACAGGCTCTTGGGCAAACCCAGTCCGCCGATATCGCGCACAGGGGTCAGGGAAAGTTCTTCAAAGCGATTGAAGCCCGACCGGAAACTCAGGATCATGGTCGGACTGAGCGTGCCGACCGCATCCACCACGACGCCGTCCGCCCGGCGCCCTCCGTTGTCCTGGTGGGCGGCGGCAGTGGTCCATTCATAGCGGTTCAAGTTGCCGCCGTCCCGATAGCTGTGACTCCAGCGCCCGTAGACTTTCCAGGTGTCGTTGACGGTGTGATCCAGCCTGGCTACCAGATTCCGGAAGTTGGAATTGGCCGTCGCGCCGCCGGCGAACCAGTTATCGGTGTGGGTGATGGGGTTCCCCGGCTGGTTCGGAAGCGGAATATCCTGCAGAACGCGCGAGGCGATCGGCTCCATCCGGCTTTTTGGGACCCGATTGCCGGCAGAAGGACTGCGCAGGTAGCGGAGGTTGCCGAGGTTGATCGTCCTGGACGGATCGAACGCCGGGTTCGCCTGGATCGTAAGCGGATCGTAGATCTTATAGAGCTGTCCGGAAGCATTGAATGTTTGCGAGAAATCGCCGGCTCGCTGCTCTGCGGTGGGAACCGCGCCCAGGTTGGGCCGCGGAAGTTTGTCCCGGTATTGCTCCAGGGCGAACAGAAAGAAGGTGCGGCTTTTTCCCTGGTACAACTTCGGGATCGTCACCGGCCCGTCCAGTTCAAAACCGTACTGGTCCGACAACCTCAAAGGCCGCGGCTTGCCGCTGGCATTGTTGGCGAACTGGTTCGCCTCCAGCGCGGTCCGCCGCAAGTACTCGTAGCCGGCTCCGTGGAGCTTATTGGTTCCGGACTTGACGGAAATGTTGACGACTCCGCCGGATGTATTCCCGTATTGGGCGTCGTAAGTGTTAGTTTGGACCTTTGCCTCCTGCGTAGCCTCCAGCGGCGGAACAGAGGAGGGATAGGAGCCGCCCGAAAAAGTGGCATTATTCGGCATGCCGTCAATCTGGTATTCGTTCAAACTCCTGCCCCCGTTGATGGTGACGGCGATGGAGTTGTCGAACGGGCGCGGCGAAGACCATAGCGCGGAGCCGTAGTACAACACGCCGTCGGCAAGCATCATGAGCGCGAAGGGGTTCTTGCCGCTCAGCGGCAGGTTGGTGGCCATCCGGTTGTCGATCACCTGCCCGCGGCTGCTGCTGGCTGCTTCCACCAGAGGAGCTTCCGCGGTGACGGTTACATTATCGGAAATGTTGCCCACTTCCAGGGCGACGTCCACGCGCGTGCGATCGTTGACGCGGAGTTCGATGGGGCCGCGCTCGAACGTCTTGAAGCCCGGATGCTCCACGCGCAGGCGGTAGGTTCCAGGCAGCAGGTAGGGAACCAGATAGTTGCCTTCCGCGTTGGCCTCCGTCGTGGCCCTCACGGCAGTCTCCACATTGGTGACGGTTACGCGGGCTCCCCGCACCGCGGCGCCCGTTGGGTCGGTGACCACGCCCAGTAACGTGGCACGGTACTCTTGGGCGAACCCAACCGCCGCTATAACCGCCCACGCCCAGGCAAGTAACGGTCGCATAAACCGGATGCTCATGCTGTGTACTTCCTTGAGAGTACCGACTTCCCGCCAATCAGTCAGCCTTCGATTTCGCCATCTGCATGGTCAGCCTTGAGTGCTCGATACTCAGGTCGATCCACTGGTCAACCAGGCGTTTGAACCGCTTGTGGGTTGCGATCCGGCGGCGAA
>JACQZT010000275.1 GCA_016213755.1 Acidobacteriota bacterium
ACCGAGGTCTTCCTGCGCGAGTTCCGCGAATTCGAGAAGAACGGCGACCTGCCCGACCTGGTGATTATGCTGCTGCCCGTCGATCACACCAACGGCACCAGCCCGGGCTATCCCACGCCCCGCGCCATGGTGGCGGACAACGATCTCGCCCTGGGGCGCATCGTCGAGGCCATCAGCCGCAGCCGCTACTGGAAGGACTCGGCGATTTTCGTCACCGAAGACGACGCGCAGAACGGCCTGGATCACGTCGACGGGCACCGCACCGTGGGCTTCGTGCTGAGCCCCTACGCGAAGCGCAAGACAGTGGACAGTTCGCTCTACACCACCATCGGCATGTTCCGTACCATCGAGCAGATTCTGGGCCTGCCGCCGCTCAACCAGTACGACCTGGCCGCCGAGCCGATGCTGGGCGTCTTCACCTCGCAGCCCGACCTGGCTCCGTACGAAGCGCTCCCGAATCGCATTCCTCTGGACGAGATGAATACGCCGCTCAAAACGACCCGCGGGTTGCAGCGCCAGCTCGCCCTGGAGTCCATGAAGATGGACTTCGGCGAACCCGACGCCGCCCCGGAAGAGATCCTCAACCGCGTCCTCTGGCACTCGGTCAAGGGCTACCACACCCCCTACCCGCGCTGAGTTTCGCGCGACAAGCTACGCAATCCCGAAACTCTGAACTTCGGCGGCGGGCGGTGCGTATCTTCGGCAGACGCTTATGCTGCGAGACGCTCTGCACGCCCTTCGCTCGTTCCGGCAAAATCCCGGTTTCACGGCCGTGGTGGTCCTTTCGATCGCCCTGGGCATCGCCGCCAACACCACGGTGTTCAGCATCGTGAACGGCCTGCTGCTGGGCGATCTGCCGGTGCATGAACCGGACCGCCTGGTCGGCTTCGCGGGCGGCCGCTCGATGTCCTATCCGGACTACATCGACTACCGCGACCAGACGCGGGAGGTCTTCGAGGGCGTCTCGGCGCATTTTCCCGTCGTGCCGGCCAGCATCGGCGGCGACGGCAAACCGGAACGGATCTGGGGCCAGGTGGTCAGCGGCAATTACTTCTCCGTCATCGGCGTCAAGCCTGTGCTGGGCCGCGGCGTGTCCGTGGAGGAGGACCAGGCTGCGGGCCGCGACGCGGTGGTGGTGCTCAGCCACTCGCTCTGGCGGCGCCGTTTCGGATCGGACCCCGCCGTCGCCGGCCGCACCGTGGCGCTCAACGGCCAGACTTATGCCGTCATCGGTGTGGCGCCACCGGGCTTTCGGGGAACCGACCGCGGCATTGTCGCCGAGTTCTGGGCTCCGCTGGCCATGTTCGCGCAGATCATGCCCGATCTGGCGAAAGGGAATCCCACCCAGCAGCGCAACAACCAGTGGCTGATGGTGAATGCCCGGTTGAAGCCGGGAGTCAGCCGGGAGCAGGCCCTGGCGGCGGTGGCGGTGATCAAGAACCGGATCGACGAGACTCACTTCAAGGGCGACCAGCGCCGGCGCAACCGGCCCGTCGCGCTCGACAAGGCCGGCGGGCTCATCGGCGGAACCGGGAAACAGGCGTTCGGCCTGATGTCGGTTCTGATGGTGGTGGTCGGCTTTGTTCTGCTGATCGCCTGCGCCAACGTCGCCAACCTGCTGCTGGCGCGCGCCACGGCGCGGCAAAAGGAGATCGCCATCCGCCTGTCGGTGGGCGCCAGCCGGGGCCGCCTGGTGCGGCAACTGCTGACGGAGAGCATTCTGCTGTCCCTGCTGGGCGCCTTCGCGGGGTTCGTGCTGGCCTTCTGGGCCGCCAGCGCCATTTCGAGTTTTCAGGTTCCCTTCCCGTTCCCGATCGTGTTCGACTTCCGGCCCGACCTGCGCGTGCTGGCTTTTGCCGCGGCGCTTGCGATGTGCACGGGGGTCTTCTTCGGTCTCGCCCCCGCGCTGCGGGCCACGCGGCCGGACCTGCTGGCGGCGCTGAAGAACGAGATGTCGGTCTTCGGGCGCGTCCGCCGCTTTGGATTGCGCAACGCGCTGGTGGTGGTGCAGGTGGCGCTCTCGCTGGTGCTGCTAACGGGTTCCGGGCTGTTTCTGCGCAGTCTCCAACGCGCCTCGTCCATCGACATCGGCATGCGGCCGGACAACGTGCTCTTGATGGCTATGGATCCCAAGCTGCACCGCTACTCGCCCGAGAGGACGCAGCGCTTCATCTCCCAGTTGCGCGAGCGGGTGTCGGCCCTGCCCGGCGTTCGTGGGGTAACCTTTCTCGACAGCATTCCTTTGAGCATCGGCGGAACCTCCAACGCTGTCAAAACGGAAACCGGCAAGGACGGCGTCAAATCGGTCAACGCGGACATCTACGGCGTCGGCAGCGGGTTCTTCAAGACCATGCAGCTCCCGCTCCGCCGCGGGCGCGACTTCAATTTGCGGACCGACGGCGCGGATGTGGCGATCGTGAACGAACTGCTGGCGCGCGAGCTCTTCGGAGACACAGACCCGCTGGGGCAGCGGATCGCGTCGGCAGGCCAGAAGCTCACCATCATTGGCGTGGCCGGCAACTCCAAGTCGCGGACACTGGGCGAGGAACCCAGGGCCTGCGCATTCCTGTTCCTCGAGTCGAAACCCGAGGACGTGATGAGCTTCTACGGGATTTCGATCGCCGTGAAGACGGTTGGGCCTCCCCGCAAGCTGGTGCGGGCGGTTCGCGAGCAGATTGCCGCACTGGATCCCACGTTGGCGGTGTTCAATACCGAGACGATGCAGGAACACGTCAACAAAGCGCTCCTCATTCCCCGCGTCTGCGCCGTGTTGCTGGCGGTGTTCGGGGGCATTGGATTGACGCTGGCGGGCATTGGGCTTTACGGCGTCATGAGCTATTCGACGCGCCGCAGAACGCGCGAATTCGGCATTCGAATGGCCATCGGCGCCCCCCAGGGCAGCGTGTTGCGCATGGTGCTCGGCCAGGGCCTGCAGGTGGCGGGCTTGGGGCTGGCGATTGGATTGGGAATCGCGCTATCGGTGACCCGTTTCGCAGCCAGCCTGCTGTACGGCATCAGTGCCACGGACGTGGTGACCTTTACGGCTGTGCCTGCCGTACTTCTGGGAGTGGCGTTGGCGGCGATCCTGGTCCCGGCCCTGCGCGCCTCCCGCATCGACCCGATCCAAGCCCTCCGCTACGAGTAGTTCCCCGGTTTAGGTGACGATGCGGCCGTCGCGCATGAGGACCGTGCGGTGGCCGTAAGCGGCGGCTTCGGGGTTGTGCGTGATCATGAGGATGGTCTGGCCGAGCTGCTCGTTCAGGTCGCGCAGGACGCCCAGCACGATGTTCGAGTTCTCGGTGTCCAGGTTGCCGGTCGGCTCGTCGGCCAGCAGGATGGCGGGGCGGTTCACGATGGCGCGCGCGATGGCGATGCGCTGCTGCTCGCCGCCGGACAGCGCCCGCGGCTTGTGGTCCAGCCGCTGGCGGATGCCGAGCAGTTCCAGCACGTTGTCGAACCAAGGATCGCTATCCAGCGGCTTGCCCGCGATGTGGCGCGCGATGGCGATGTTGTCGCGCGCACTCAGGGTCGGCAGCAGGTTGTACTTCTGGAAAACGAAACCGACCACCGTCTTGCGCAGATTGGTGCGGTCCGCATCGGACATCCTGGTCACGTCCCGCCCGGCAACCCGCACGCTGCCCCGGGTGGCCGGCATCAATCCGCCAAGAATGTGAAACAACGTGGACTTGCCCGAACCCGAAGGCCCCATGATGGACAGGAACTCGCCCGCGGCGACGTCCAGAGTGACGCTGCGCAGCGCCGGCACCTCCACTTCGCCGAAGCGGTAGACCTTTTGCAGGTCGCGGATTTCGATCAGCGGCCGGCTATTCATACGCCAGAGCCTCGATCGCATCCTGCCGCGCGGCCTTCAACCCGGGGTAGATGGACCCCAGTATCGCGCCCACCACGGCGATGGCGCCCGCAATCGGCCACCAGTGCGGCACAATGACCTGGGTCAGCGAGGCCGGCACCAGGGTCATGATGGCCCAGCGCGTCCCGTAGGTGAGCAGAATCCCCACCGCCGAGCCGGTCACCGCCAGCAGCACGGTTTCGCGGAACAGCACGTTAAGGATATAAGCCGGCGAAGCGCCCAGCGCCTTCATCACGCCGATTTCGCGCGTGCGCTCCAGCACCGCCGTGTACATCGACAGGAACACCACCAGGAACCCCACCACCACGCTCAGGCCGATCACCACGTTGATGAAGGCGCGCAGCGCGGGGACGTTCTCCACCGAAAACAGCGAAGTGAACTCTTCGATGGAGTAGATCTGGTAACCCGGCAGCTTGGCCTTGAGATCGGCCACCACGCGATCGACCTGCGCCGAATCGTTCAGCTTGAGGAAGATCTGGCTCAGCTTGCCGGTGTTGCCCGTAAGGTCTTGCAGCGTGCGCAGCGGAATGACGATGCGCGCCAGTTTGCCCGGCTCGACCACGCCGCTCACCCGCCAGGGGCGGTTCAGCAGGTTGATCGTCGATCCGACCTGGAGCTTGTTCTGCCGGGCGTAATAGTCGTCGACGATGATATCGTCGGCGCCGCGGAAAGGCCCGCCGGAAAGGTACTTGAATCCGCCGCTGATCCGGTTGAACTCCTCCAGGTCGATTCCCGTCACCGTATTGACGCCGCCAATGGGCTGCACCACGTTGCCCGTGGCGCCCTCCATCTCGGGCATCTTGCGGAAGAAGCCTAGCAGCGCTTCGGGCATGCCCGCGGCGCTGAAGCTGATGACCGAGCTGCCCGGCGGCTTGACCCAGATGTCGGCGCCCACGCCGCGCGCGCGGCTGCGCGAATCCTGGAGCATGCCGTCGCTCAGCCCCACCAGGGTGAGCATCATGGTGACCTGCACACCCACCGCGATCACCGACAACAGCGTGCGCACGGGCCTGTGTTTGACGTTTTCGAAGACGAGCTTGTTGACCAACTGACTATTGTACCTACAACCACAGGCTGCGCCGGCGCGAGCGCAGCAGCCAGATGAAAAAGGGGCCCCCGGCCAGCGCCGTGATCACGCCCACGGGCAGCTCGGCGGGCGCCAGAAGGGTGCGCGCGGCGGTGTCGCAGAGGGTCAGAAACGCCGCTCCGGCGAAGAAGGAACAGGGAATCAGCAGGCGATGGTCGGCGCCAAAGCGCAGTCGCAGCGCGTGCGGAACGATGAGGCCGACGAAGCCAATAGGCCCGGTTAGCGCGGTCACCGAACCGGCGATGAGCGAGCCGGCGAAGTAGCCGGCCAGCAGCAGGCGCGAGGTGGAGACGCCGCGCGCCATGGCCCAGTCCTCGCCCACCGCCAGCAGGTTCCATTCGCGCGCCCGCCAGAAGACGAAGCCGCACAGCGGCAGAACCAGCGCCGCCAGCCAGCCGATGGAAGAGTAGTCCACCGCCTCGATGCCGCCCATCAACCAGCGCACGATGGCGAACGATTGCCCGAAGCTCGCCAGGTTCTGGAGAAACAGGATCAGCGCCAGGCAGATGCTGTTGATGGTGACCCCGGCCAAAAGCAGCGTGAACGACGACAGGCGCCGGCCTTCACTGGCGATGCCCAGCACCAGGAACAGCGCCGCGCCCGCGCCCGCGAAGGCGGCCGACCAGATCCCGGACAGGCCCGCCACGCCCTGCCAGCCGAAAGCGATGGCCATCACCGCGCCCAGCGAAGCGCCGCTGGAGATCCCCAGCGTGTAGGGCGTCGCCAGCGCGTCGCGCAGCAGGGCTTGGAACAGCACTCCGGCCACCGCCAGCGCACCGCCGGCCACCAGCGACAACAGCACCCGCGGCAGGCGCGCGTAGAACAGGATCTCGCGGTCGGGCGAAAGGCCGGCCAAGGCGCGGCCGTAATCCACGTGCGCCGAGCCGATCAGCGGCGCGGCGAGAGCCACCGCCAGCATCACCGCCGCCGACGCGGCGGCGGCGCCGAACATGCGGCGTCCCGTGACGGCCCTAATCGCCATATAGCAGCCAGGGCCGTCCTTCCCGGCCGGTATGAATCTGGGCGTCCACGCCGAACACCCGGCGCAGGGATTCCCGCGTCAGCACTTCGGCCGGGGCGGCGTCCGCCACCACGCGGCCGGCGTCCAGCAGAACCACCCGGTCCGAATACGCCGCGCCCAGGTTGAGGTCGTGCGTAACGGCCACCACCAGGAGCCCCGCGCGGCACAGGTCGCGCAGCAGCGCGTAAATCGACACCTGGTGCTTCAGATCCAGAAACGTGGTCGGCTCATCCAGCAGCAGAACTTGCGGGTCCTGCGCCAGCGCCGAGGCCAGCACCACTCGCTGGCGTTCGCCGCCGCTCAGCGATCGGAAGTCGCGCGAGCGAAACGCCAGCGTGTCGGTGGTGTGCATGGCTTTCTCGACCGCCGCGTGGTCCTCGGGCGACTCGAACAGGCCGTCGCAGTAAGGCGTGCGGCCCATCAGCACCACCTGCTCGGCGGTGAAGGGAAATTGCAGGCTCAGGCTCTGCGGAACAAACGAGACCTCGCGCGCGAAGCGACGTTTCGACCACGCCCGGACGTCCACGTCCCGGTAGCGGCAGGCGCCCAGGTAGTTCGGCCGCAGGCCCGCCATGATGCCCAGCAGGGTGGACTTCCCCGCCCCGTTCGGCCCCACCACGGCGGTCATCTCGCCCGCGCGGAAGTCGAGCGTGGCGCCGCTCAGCACGGTGACGCCGTCGTAGCGCATGCCCGCTTCGCGCAGCGAGAAGAGCGCGCTCACGGCATCGCCTCCGGATGCAAGAACCGCGCAAAAGCGCGCGCCGCCTCCACCACGCGCGGACCGGGAACCACGAAGATGTCGTCGGCCACGGCGAACACGCGGCGCGCGCGCACCGCCGACAAGACCGGGTAGCGGCCCCACAGACGCACCACCGCCTCTTTGCGCGCATCCGTGACCCCCGCGGTGTCGGCCATCTCGCCCATGTCTACGATTACCTCGGGATTGCGGGCCAGCATCTCTTCCAGCGAAACCTTAGGATACGCCGCCGCCGCGCCGGCAAACACGTTGACGCCGCCGGCCAGTTCCATCAACTCGGTCAGATAGGAGGAGCGCCCTGCCGCCACCATGCCCTGCAACTCGCCCGGCGAGCGGCCCACCAGAAATGCCAGGCGGCGCTTGGGCCGCCCGGCCACACGGCGGCGAATCTCGTCCAAACTGCGCCGCATGCCGGCGTTGAGCGATGCGGCCCGGGCCGGAACGCCGGCCGCCTCGCCACTGCGCCGGATGGAATC
>JACQZT010000276.1 GCA_016213755.1 Acidobacteriota bacterium
GCTGTATCCGGAAAGCAAGGAATACGACTCCAAGCCGGCGCTGGAGAAGAAGGATTACGGATCGTTCGAGCGCGGAACGCGGCAGCACATCGCCAACTTCCTGGAATGTATCCGCACGCGCAAGGATCCCAACGCGCCGGTGGAAGCCGGCCACGGCGCCAGCGTCACGCTGTGCATGGCCATGGACGCGCTGAGGGCCGGCCGGCGGCTGCGGTGGAACGCAGCGGCGGGCAAGATTGAGGGGTAGGGGCGGGTGACCGACGGGGCCGGGTGACCCGGCCCCTACTCGAACATGCCTTCGAACAGCACGCTGGTCAGGTAGCGCTCGCCCGAGTCGGGCAGGATCACCACGATGGTCTTGCCCTTCATCCCGGGCTCCCGGGCCACGCGCAGGGCCGCCGCGACGGCGGCGCCGCAGGAGATGCCGCACAGCAGGCCCTCTTCGCGCGCCAGCCGGCGCGCCATCTCGATGGACTCCTCGTTGGTCACCTGCTCGACGCGATCCACCACAGACAGATCCAGCGTGTCCGGAATGAAGCCCGCGCCAATGCCTTGGATCTTGTGCGGTCCGGGCTTGACCGCTTCGCCCGCCCGGGTCTGCGTAATCACGGGGCTGGCCGCGGGTTCCACGGCAATCGAGGTGATGGCGCGCCGTTTCTCGTGCTTGAAGTAGCGAGAGATGCCGGTGATGGTCCCGCCCGTTCCGACGCCAGACACGAGCACGTCCATCCCCCCGCCGGTGTCTTCCCAGATCTCCGGAGCGGTGGTCTGGAAGTGGATATCGGGATTGGCCGGGTTCTTGAACTGCTGGAGGAGAACGTAGCGCTCCGGTTCGCCGGCGACAATCTCTTCGGCCTTGGCGATGGCGCCCTTCATGCCCGCCGGCCCTTCGGTTAACACCAAGTTGGCGCCGAATACTTTGAGCACCTTGCGCCGCTCGACGGACATCGTTTCGGGCATGGTCAGCGTGATGGGGTAACCCCGCGCCGCGGCGACAAACGCCAGCGCGATGCCCGTGTTCCCGCTGGTAGGCTCGATGATCTCTTTGCCGGGTTTCAGCACGCCGCGCTTCTCGGCGTCCCAGATCATCGACGAGCCGATGCGGCACTTTACCGAATAGGCCGGGTTGCGGCCCTCGATTTTCGCCAGCACCGTGGCTTGCGCGCCGTCGGTGACGCGGTTCAGCTTCACCAGCGGCGTGCGCCCGATGCTGAAAGAATTGTCTTGAAAAACCATCCCAGTTGCTCCTTCTCCTCTAGATGTCCCAACTCAGCGCGCAGGCGGACTGGCGCTCCCGCCAGCGGTCGCGCAGCTCGGCGAAAGTGGTCTGGCCCACCACGCTCCAGATCGCCTCGTCCACACGCGCCCACAAATCCGATAGCGGCGATTCGCTCTGCCGGCGGCCGTGCGAACGCGGCGTGCGGCCGCCCTCGATATGGCGCAGCACTTCGCCCACCGTGAACCGTTCGGCGGGCAGCGCCAGCAGGTAGCCCCCCTCCGCCCCGCGACGCGACTCGACGAAATTGCCGTGCTTCAGACTGGCCAGGATCAGTTCCAGAAACTTCTGTGGAATCTTCTGCCTGCGGGCAACGTCCGCGATCCGGACCGGTGCGCCGGGAGCCTGGCAGGCCAGATCGAAAACCGCCAGCAAGGCGTACTCGCTCTTGCGCGATAGGTTCATCACTTCAAATCACCCACATCCTCATAGACATTATGGCAATTGATTTCCTCCGCGTCAAGATTCAATCCGGGTCGGATGTTAAAATGGAAGCGCTTGAAGTCCATCCGCGCGGCGGTTCGCATCACTCTCGGGTTCGTGGTTCTGCTGGCGGGACTGATCCTGGCCCTGCCGGGGGTGCCCGGTCCGGGCATCGTGGTGATGATTGTGGGCCTGGTGATTTTGGCCGATCATTTTCACTGGGCGCGCCGGACTCTGGATTGGGCCAAGCGAAAAGCCGAGCAGGCACGCGATCGGGTGCGGGGCGGCCGGCTATAATCACCTCGAATGCTGGTTGAGCTGGTAGTCGAGAACTACGCGGTGGTGGAGCGGGTTCGCGTGCGCTTTCACGCGGGCTTAAATCTCCTAACCGGCGAGACGGGCAGCGGCAAGTCGATCGTGGTGGATGCGCTGGGTTTGCTGCTGGGCGGGCGGGCCTCGCCCGAGACGATTCGCACGGGCGCCGAGCGCGCGCGCATCTCGGGCATCTTCGAGTTGCCCGGCGACGCGCGGCTCGACGCGCTGCTGGAGCAGGCGGGCCTCCAGGTGGAGGATCGGGAGCTGATTGTCGAGCGCGAGATCCTGGCGGGCGGCAAATCGCGCGCCTTCGCCGGCTCGCGGCCCGTCACCGTCACGCTGCTGCGCGAGCTGGCGCCGTACCTGGGCGACATCCACGGGCAGCACGACCAGCAGCGCCTGTTCGACGCCGCCGCGCAACTGGAGATGCTGGACTCGTTCGCGCAGACGCCGGAGACCCTGGCCGGGGTCGCGGCGGTGTATGGCCGCTGGCGCGACTGCTCCTCGGAACTCGGCGAACTCGACCGGCGCGAGCAGGAGAACCTGCGGCTGGCCGACCTGTGGAGTTTCCAGCGGCGCGAGATCGAGGCCGCGAACCCGCGGCGGGGCGAAGACGCTGCGCTGGCCAGCGAACGGCGCGTGCTCAACAACGTGGCGCGGCTCCAGGAACTGGCCGGAGCGGCATTCGCGGCGCTGTACGAAGCCGAGGATTCGGCCGCCGCGCGATTGAAGCAGGCCACCCGGAACCTGGACGAGCTTTCCCGCATCGACACGGCGCTGGACGATGCGCGCTCCGCGCTGCCGGCGGCCGAGATCGCCCTCCAGGAAGCCTCCTTCGCTCTGCGCGAATATCTGGGCCGGCTGGAGGCCGATCCCGGCCGGCTGGAAGAGGTCGAAGCGCGCATGGCGACGCTCGAGAAGCTCAAGCGCAAGTATGGCGCCGGCGTGGACGAGATCCTGACCTACTTGGACCAGGTGCGGGAGAAGCTCTCGGCGGTGGAGAACGCCGGGGAGCGGCGCGCGGCGCTGGAAAAGGAGCGCGCCAGGCTGGCCGCGGACTATGAGCTTGTGGCCGGAAAGCTCTCCGCCGTTCGAGCCGAGGCCGCCGGCCGGCTCGAGAAGCGCGTCGAGGCGGAACTGGCGGCGCTGGCCATGGAGCGCACCGCCTTTCGGATCGTTCTCCAGCCCGCGCCGTGGGCCGAATCGGGCGCGGACCGGGTGGAGTTTCTGGTCTCTCCCAACGTCGGGGAGGAGCCGCGGCCGCTGGAGAAAGTGGCCTCGGGCGGCGAGATTTCGCGCATTGCCCTGGCGCTCAAGACCTGCCTTTCCGCCGCCGGCCGGGGGCAGCCCAAGGGCGCTGCCCGCACCCTGGTTTTCGACGAAGTGGACGCTGGCATCGGCGGCGCCGCGGCCGAGACCGTGGGGCGGCGCCTGAAGCAACTGTCCGCGGCGAACCAGGTGCTGTGCGTCACCCACCTGCCGCAGATCGCGGCCTTCGCCGACCGGCACTACAGGGTGGAAAAGCGCGAAGCCGGGGGCCGTGTGGCAGCCGAAATCGAGGAACTGAACGGCGAGGAACGCAC
>JACQZT010000277.1 GCA_016213755.1 Acidobacteriota bacterium
CGCCCGTCGGTTACAATGCGCCGCACGGGCCAGCTCCGGCCGTCGTCGAACGACAGCGCGGCGAACAGGCTCGACACGTGCCGGCGCGTGGTTCCCGCGGGGACGGGGCGAAACGGATCGATGCTTTCGGCAAACGACGCCACCAGCAGCGGCCCCTCCTTGAGCCGCAGCAGGGTGAGGCGCTGGCCGCCCGAGATGGGCGGGAACGCGCTGGCGCTGTAGGTCCAGGTCCGGCCCAGATCGTTGGAGACGCTTTGCGGCATCCAGCCGTCGATGTCTTCGCCGCGACCCAGAGCCAGCAGCCGCCCGCCGGGAATCTCGGCAATCCCGGCGTGGATGCCGCGGATGTGGCCGCCCGCGTCGTTCCAGGTCGCGCCTTCGTCCCGGCTGACCCACACCGTGGAGCCTCCTTGCGCGTCGGCGCCGAAAAGGATCGCGCCGTCCCGCGTGCGCAGCACGGGCTGGCCGACCATGTTGCGGAGCCCGTACTCGGATGCGATCAGCCGCGCCTTGGACCACGTTACGCCGCTGTCGGTGGAGGTGCGCAGCACGATGATCAGGGGTTCCCACCGGCCGGCGGGGCTCTGCCCGTTGATGTGGTACAGGGTCTGCTTGCCGTCGTACCAGAGCGCCGGGCAGTGGTCGTTGCGGTCCGGCGCGTCCCAGAAGGCGGAGGCCGGCTCCCACTCCTCGCCGCCGCGGCGCAAGCGGCCGGAGTCGATGGCGAGCTCGCGGCCGCGCTCCTGCGCGCAGGTGTACCAAATGGCCAGCAGATCGCCGTTGGGACATTCCGCGAGGGCCGTGTCGTGGTTGTGATGCGAGAACAGCGGTCCGCCGGAGTTGGGCGGAATCTTGACGAAGCGCCGCGGACCCCGGAAGTAAGGCTTCCGAAGATCCGGTGGCGGAACCGGGCGGACGATTGGCAAAACCTTCGCGGGAGGCGGCGCCGGCAGCGGTTTGCTCTCTGGCGGCGCGCCCATCGCCACGCGCAAGCCGATCAGCCCGCTGCGCGTCTCGGGGAGCGCGCCCGAGCGGTTGGCCGGGCGAAGGTAGTACGGCTCGGCGCCGCGGCCGCCGCCGCGCGTGACCCGGAAGTCGCCGTCCGCCCGGCCCGCGGGGTCGGTTTGCGGCGTGGCGTCGTAGGGGCCGTACCAGTCCGCGGTCCACTCCTCGACGCCGCCGCCGGCCGCCGTCCGGCGGTGGCCCGTGCGGGCGGCGTACTCCCATTCCGCTTCGGTCGGAAGCCGGTACGGCAGGCCTTCTTTCCGCGCCAGCCACGCGCAAAAGGCGCGGGCCTGCTCCCAGCTCACGAAGACCACCGCCTCGCCGTCCTGCTTCGAGTAGCCGTTCTTGCCGCGCAGCGCCCGGTGAGCGGGGTCGAAGAGTTCATATTGCGCGTTGGTCGCCTCGCGGGCGCCCAGGAAGAAGTCGCGGCGGATGGTGACCGTGTGTACCGGCCGCTCGTCATAGTCGCCGTGCCGGAAGTACTCGAGCGCCGTGCCCGCCGGATAAGAGAGCGGAAACAGCAGGTCGTCGGGCAAGCGGTTCGCTTCGCCCATGCGGAAGCTGCCGGCCGGAACGCGCATCAGTCCCATACCGATGGAGTTGAGGCGATCCTGCGCGCCGTACACGCCTTCCAGGCCGAGCAAAAGCCAGGTGAGATGTCGTTGCATGGCTGGATGGAATGATACACTCAACCGAGGATGAAACGACGATCTTTTTTGATCTCCGCGGCGGGAATCGGAGTGTTGCGAGCGGCGGACCCCTGGGCGGAAGCGGCTGCCATCCTCGGGCGCATTCGTCCGCCGGTGTTCCCCAAACGCGACTTCGATATCGCGAAGTTCGGCGCCTCGGGCGACGGGGTCAAGGATTCGACCGAGGCCATCCGCCGCGCCATCGCGGCCGCGAGCCAGGCCGGCGGGGGCCGCGTGGTGGTCCCGGCGGGCCGCTATCTGACCGGCGCCATTCAACTGCGAAGCAACGTGAATCTGCACGTCGGCGCCGGCGCGACGCTGCTGTTCGACCGCGATCCGCGCAAGTACCTGCCCGCGGTCTTCACCCGCTGGGAAGGCGTCGAGTGCGTGAATTATTCCGCCTTCCTCTACGCGTGGGGACA
Organism: Acidobacteriota bacterium; assembly: GCA_016213755.1. Lineage (GTDB taxonomy): Bacteria > Acidobacteriota > Terriglobia > Bryobacterales > Bryobacteraceae > JACQZT01. The sequence continues at coordinate 2,117 of JACQZT010000277.1, forward strand.
GGAGAACATCGCCCTGACCGGCGAAGGGACGCTCGATGGCCAGGCGGACAGCCGGCACTGGTGGCCCTGGAAAGGGCGCAAGGAATACGGCTGGAAGCTGGGCGATCCGAGCCAGGAGAAGGCTCGCGACCGCCTGATCAAGATGGGCGAGGACGGCGTGGCGCCCGGCAAGCGCGTCTTCGGGGAGGGCAGTTACCTGCGCCCGAACTTCGTCCAGCCGTACCGGTGCAAGAACGTGCTGATCGAGGGCGTCACCATTCTCAACTCGCCCATGTGGGAATTGCACCCCACGCTTTGCCGCAACGTCGCGGTGCGCGGAGTGAAGGTCTCCAGCCACGGCCCGAACAACGACGGCTGCGATCCCGAGTCCTGCGCCGACGTGCTCATCGAGGACTGCGTCTTCGATACCGGCGACGACTGCATCGCGCTCAAAAGCGGGCTCAACAACGACGGCCGCCGCGTGGACGTGCCCATCGAGAACGTCGTCATTCGAGGCTGCCAGATGAAGGACGGCCACGGCGGCGTGACCATCGGCAGCGAGATCTCCGGCAGCGCGCGCAACATCTTCGCCGAGAACTGCCGCATGGACAGCCCCAACCTGGACCGCGTTCTGCGCCTCAAAACCAACTCCGTTCGCGGGGGCGTCATCGAGAATGTGCACTTGCGCAACATCGCCGTGGGGCAGGTGGCCGACGCCGTCGTGCAGGTGGACTTCCACTACGAAGAGGGCAACAGCGGGACGTTCAAGCCGGTGGTGCCCAACATCGGGTTGCGCAACGTGACCTCGAAGAAGAGCAAGTATGCGCTCTATCTGCGCGGGTACGAAGACGCGCCCATCCGGGACGTCCGTCTGGAGGATTGCACGTTCGAGGGTGTGCAGAAGCCGGACGTGCTCGAGCACGTCCAGGGACTCACCCGGCGGAACGTGCGCGTCAACGGCACGCTGGCGTCTTAGTCAACGATCTTGCCCCCCTTGCTCCGCCGGATCGGTTTCCGATACCATCCTCAGAAGCCGTAGTCAAAGGATGGTGCCTATGCGAATCACAGCTCTTTTGTTCTGCGCCGCCGCGCTGGCCTGGGGACAGGCCCGGCCGCCGGCGCCGTATGGCAAGCAGTACCTGAAGGTGGAGCAGTACAGCCAGGAAGAAAACCAGCGGCTCCTCAAGCTGTTCGAGGGCATGCGCGTGACCGACGTCTGCGACGGCCTGGACGTGGCCGGTTTGCAGGACATCATGATGATGGACCCCGACATCCGCCCGCTGTGGCGCGACGGCGAGAAGTTCACCCATCGCATCTACGGCGTGGCCCTCACGCTGCGCACCGTGCCGGTGCAGGAGCGCGCGCCCAACTTCCCCTCCCACGAGGAATTCGCCAAGTGGGAATCCAACTGGTACCGCACCCGGGTGCCGGGCGACTTCACCCAGCAGATCCATCCGGGAACCATCCTGGTGGTCGACGCCGGGACGCGCGACGACGGCCTGTGCGGATCCAACAACGCCCTGGGATGGTACATTCGCGGACTGCGCGGCATCGTGACCAGCGGCGGCTGCCGGGATTCCGACGAGATGATCCTCCAGAAGCTGCCGGTCTATCAGAAGAACGGGCCGCTGGGGACTACGCGCGGCATCGATCCCGGCCGCCAGCAGATCGAGTCTTTCAACCAGCCCGTCTCGGTGGGACGCGTGCTGGTGATGCCGGGCGATATCATCGTGGCCGACATCGACGGCGTGGCGGTGGTGCCCCGGGCCAAGGCCGAAGTGGTGGCCAAGGCCGCGCGCAAGATCCTCGAGGGCGACCAGGTTGGCCGCAAGAAGCTCTATCAGAAGCTGGGCTGGCCCGACGATTTCACGGTGAAGTAGGCGCGCCGAACAGGGCCGGTTCGAACGACTTCAGGATGGGCAGGAACTCGTGATTCTCCAGGTTCCGCCGGATGAAGTCGCGGTCCGCGCGTTCCAGCCAGTCCCAGATGCGCCGCGTGAAGCGGACGTTGAAGGCAAACGTCTCGAAGGCATCCTGGCGCACCGGCGAAGTGTCGGAGGTGATCCAGCCGTCATAACCCAGTTCCTGGAGGTAGAACAGGAACTCGGCGTACTGCCACAGGTTGCAGGTGCCGGCCATGAGGTCCCAGTCCCACTTGCCGTTGTTGTCGTTGATGTGGACGTAGTAGGGATGGCCGCTCATGGCCACGTGGGCCAGCGCTTCGGCCGGGTTTTCCCCGCCGTAAATGGAGTGGCCCACGTCGATGGTGACGCCCAAGTTCTTCTCACCCGCCGCCGAGCACAGCAGCAGCGCCTTGGCCGCCGAATCGAGCAGGCAGTGCACGCGCGTCTCCGAGGGCTTGTACTCCATGAGCAACGTTATTTCCGGCCGGTAAGCGGCCGCCTCGCGCACGGCCTCGACGGTGCGCTCCCAGGCCCGCACATAGTGGGTGTGGAAGGAGTAGTCGTAGCCGTCGCTGAGCGGGCAGCAGGTCACCTGGCCGACGCCGATGGCGTGCGCGTAGTCCTTGGCGCCGCGGATCAACCCGACGGCCTTCTCGCGCACCTTGGGGTCGGGGGAAGACAGCGCGCCGTTGACGAAAACGGGGTCCGCCTTGATGTTGACGTTGACCGCCGAAACTTCCAGATTCAGGCGCGCCAGCGTGGCTTGCATTTGCTCCGGCGGATCGACCTCGTAAGGGTAGACCACCTCAGCGCCGGAAACGCCCGGGATGCGCGCCATGCATTCCAGTTTCTGCTCGATGGTGCGGACCTCCTGGTACTCGCAGAAACGGTCGCGCAGCCGTCCCAGGAAGGCGGAAATGATGGCCTGTTTCATCGCTATTTCTCCACCACGAAAGGAACTTCCAGAATACTGCACGTCTCGGTGAAGCGCGGCCCGCGCATGTCGTAGGCGGCGGCGAGCTGCTTCGGGTCCCACCATTCCTGCCCGCCGAGCAGATAGGGCGCGTTGCGGCGGTAGCTGTAGGGCTTGCCGTCGAGCAGGACTGGATGGCTGTAGCCGCCCACGCTGGTCTCGTTGTTGATCTCGATCAGGACGTTGCGGTGGGGGAGCTACTTCAGAAACTCGATCCCGCCGGTGAGGGCGCGC
>JACQZT010000280.1 GCA_016213755.1 Acidobacteriota bacterium
AGGCATGGGGCGCCCCGCCACACGTCGAGAGAAGTTGGCGTTCCGTTGCGCCCGGAAAAATGGCAGCCCCCGCCCGGCTCGCGTCGCTCAATCCGGTGCCGCGAGTTTTTGAAAATTTGACAGCTCCTGAGGGAGCGGTCAGTTGCTGGTGTTTTCTGAACTGCCGCGTATTTCACCCAACGGGTGATAAGACTCGCGCTTCCAACTCCTTGCGAGCCGTGAGTCTACAGGTGGTTTGGTGCGGCCGACTGCCGTTTCTAGGTTGAAAGAAGGTTCTAAGAGAAAAGTAGAAGTTGGCTGTTCACAGCCGATCTGTCGACGATTTCAAGCCCGTTATACTTGCTGCTATGCTCGCGGTTCACCTGGAAAACGGAGTCGTTTCGATCGTCTGCCGCCCGCGGCCCCGCCGGCTCAAGGGTTTTGCGCTGATCCGGCTGCTGTGCGGCGGCATCTGCAACACCGACCTGGAACTCCAGCGCGGTTATTACGGCTTCCGCGGCGTGCCCGGCCACGAGTTCGTGGGGCGGGTGGTGGAGGCGGATTCTCCGGTCTTGGTGGGCCGGCGCGTGGTGGGCGAGATCAACCTGGCCTGCGGCGGCTGCGATTGGTGCCGGCGCGGGCTCGGACGCCACTGCCCCCGGCGCAGCGTGCTCGGCATTGTCCGTCACCCGGGCGCGTTCCAGGAGTTCTTCGTGCTGCCCGAACGCAACCTTCACGTCGTGCCGGACCACGTCTCCGACGAGCGCGCCGTTTTCGCCGAACCGGTGGCGGCGGCGTGCGAGATCCTCGACCAGGTGCGCATCCCGCGCGGCGCGCCCGTCGCCGTGCTGGGCGACGGCAAACTGGGCCGCATCATCGCCCAAGTCCTGGCGGCGCACGGCGCCGAGGTGCATCTGTTCGGCCGGCAAAAGCCCCGGCGGCCTAGCTCAGCCGCATTCAATTGGGTGGTGGAAGCAACCGGAGCGCCTGAAGGGTTGCGCCAGGCGGTGGCCCTGACGCGCCCCCGCGGCACCGTGATTCTGAAATCGACCGTGCACGGCGAGGTATCGCTCGACACGGCGCCGGTGGTGGTGAACGAGATCTCGCTCGTCGGCTCGCGCTGCGGTCGCTTCGAACCGGCTCTCAAGCTTCTGGCCGGCCGCAAGCTCCGCGTCGAGAAGATGATTTCCGCCCGCTTCTCCCTCTCGGAAGCCCCTCAAGCCTTCGCCCGCGCCGCCCAAGCAGGGACCCTCAAAGTCCTGATGCTGGGACAGGGTGGCGGAGGACCAGGTAGTTGCGCAGCGTGACCGTGTCCGTGCCCGCGGCGGCGGTCTGGCCCTGGAAATCCACCAGCAGGTCGGATACCCCGGTTTCGGCGCTCGTGCCCGCGGCAGCCGCCAGCGCGCTCGTGCCGCCCCAGGTCTGCGAACTCCATTGCGCTCCGCCGCTCTGCACGCTCACTTCGGCCCGGCCGGTCAGCAGCGTCTCAGCGGAGGCCGCCGAGCGCGTCGCCACGCCTGTGGCGCCCCACTTCACGTCTAGCGTGAAACCCGACGCCGTGCCTTCGTGCGACACATCGAAGCGGATCTCGACCCGGTCGCCGGTTTTCAGCGTTCCCCCCGGAATGGTGCATTGAGCCAGCGATACCGGGGTGGCCTGGCTGGTGGCCGCCCCGCTGCCAATGCACAGAATCTCGGGCCTCGTCCCGGTCCCGGAACCGGACACGCGATAGGAAGCCAGAAGCACGTCTCCGGTCTGCGGAATCGACGCGCCCGCGAACACAATCGCATTCCCGCTCAGCGAGTAGTCCAGCCCCCGCTTCTGGAGAATGCCGTTGCGGTAGAGCAGCAGGCTCGAGGCCGGCGACGGAGCACTGGAAAGCGTGAAGGCGCCGTTCGCGCCGTCGACCGCGCCGGCCGGCGTGTCGCCGTCGACGAAGCTGGCCAGCGTGCCGCCCGTCGATCCGCACGGCCCCGACGTGCCGTCCACGCGCAGGCAATCCACCGGATCGCCGGACGCGGCCTCCAGTTGGCCCGCAGCCGAGATCACCGCCGTGCGGGAAGCCGCGAACCCGGGCCCCATCACCGGCCGCGCGGCCAGTTCGCCCGCCAATCCGGTGACATCGGAAATCGGCACCGGCGCAGTCAGGGCGCCGCCGGTGACCGGGCCGGCCATGGTGCGCACGGAACGCAGTCTCAGCGGAGTCGCGCTCAGCGGCACGTTCCAGATCTCCGTGAACTGCGTCTTCCCGCCGCTGTTGTACCTCACCGTGTAGTTCCCGCCGGCCGCCAGTTGCACGCGCAGCACGCCGCCCGCGATCGTGATCGACAGGCTGCCGCCGGCCACGTTGGACGTTCCGCCGGCCTCGAAACTGCTCCATTCGATCAGCGCGATTCCGCTGAACGTGGTTCCGTCCGCGCGGTAAAGCAGGTCTTGAATAGTCGTGAGCGGCGGCGCGCCCCACGCCAACAACGAGATCGACAACGGGAGCCAAAGTCGCGACATGTGCATACCGGGAAACCTCCAGAAATGTGCCCTACTGCCATGCACATTCTAGCCTCCGAAACCGCGCTTCCCGGCCTCCAAACATCGGGCCGCAAACAATAACTCACTCAATCTGAATGGGTTACTCTAATCTTTCTTTGTTTCTAAGGGATGTGAACGACTTACCGGTCCCTACCGATATTCGCCCTGCGGGGTGATGCGCTCGGCGCCCAGGTAGGGCCGCAGCGCCTCGGGAACCAGAACGCTGCCATCGAACTGCTGGTAGTTCTCGACCACCGCCACCCAGGTCCGGCCGACCGCCAGGCCGCTGCCGTTCAGCGTGTGTGCGAACTCGGCTTTGCCCTTGCCGGACTTCGTCCGGATGCCCGCGCGCCGCGCCTGGAAGGCCTCGAAATTCGAGCAGGAAGAGATCTCGCGATAATCGTTCTGTCCCGGCAGCCAAACCTCGATGTCGTAGGTTTTGGCCGACGAAAAGCCCATGTCGCCGGTGCACAGCACCACCGTGCGATAGGGCAGCCCCAGCCGCCGCAGGATGTCCTCGGCATCCGCCGTGAGTTTGTCCAACTCGTCGTAACTCTGTTCGGGGCGCGTGAACTTTACCAGTTCCACTTTCTGAAACTGGTGCTGGCGGATGATGCCCCGCACGTCGCGCCCATAGCTGCCCGCCTCGCTGCGGAAACAGGGAGTGTAGGCGCACAGCTTTATGGGCAGGCGCTCGGCATCCAGTGTCTCGTCGCGGTAGAGGTTGGTGACCGGCACTTCGGCGGTCGGCGCCAGCCAGAAATCCGTGCTCTCCAGCTTGAACAGGTCCTGGGAGAACTTGGGTAGTTGCCCGGTCCCGTACAGGCTCGCCGAATTGACCAGGAACGGCGGCAGCACTTCCGTGTAGCCGTGCTCGCGCGTGTGCACGTCCAGCATGAAGTTGATCAGCGCGCGTTCCAGGCGCGCGCCCGCGCCCCAATACACCGCGAATCGCGCCCCGGTGACCTTGGCGGCGCGCTCCAGGTCCAGGATCTTCATCTCCGGACCCAGGTCCCAGTGTGCCTTCGGCTCGAAGTCGAAGCGGCGCGGATCGCCCCAGCGCCGGATCTCGGCGTTGTCTTCCTCGCTGCGCCCCGCCGGCACGGACTCGTGCGGCACGTTGGGCACCGAGGCCAGCAGCGCCCGGAACCGCTCCTCGAGTTCGGCCGCTTTCTGGTCCAGCGCTGTAATGCGCTCGCCGGCTTCGCGCACCTGCTGCTGCCGCTCGCTGGTGTCGACGCCCTGTTTGCGCAGCTTGCCGATCTCGGCGCTCTCGGCGTTGCGCCGTGCCTTCAACCCCTCGGTTTCGGCCAGCGCGGCGCGCCGCTCGGCATCCAGCGCCCGGTACTCCTCCAGGTTCAGCGCGAAGCCGCGCGTGGCCAGCCGGGCGGCGACGGCATCCAGGTGGTTGCGGAAAAAAGAAAGATCATGCATGGGAATCGGCTGTTTCCATTGTATGCCATGGTACCTTGGTTACTCTTTACACCTCCACCGCCGGCATGGTGCAATAGGGTCGAAATGAACCGCAGAGACTTCCTGGCCCTCGCGCCCGCGGGCGTGAAGATTTTCGACGCGAGAAACTCGGGCGCCGCGGCCGACGGCCGCACGCTCGACACGCGCGCCATCAACGCCGCCGTCGACGCCTGCCACGAGGCCGGCGGTGGAGTGGTATATCTGGCCCCCGGCATCTATCTTTCCGGCACCGTGGTGCTCAAAAGCAACGTCACGCTCTACCTGGAGGCCGGCGCGACGCTGCTCGGCAGCAAGAACCTCGCCGACTACACACTTCACGCCGGGCCGCCCGAGAAGGGCGACGCCAACCAGAAGCACCTCATCTTCGCCCGCGATGCCGAGAACGTCGGCTTGGCCGGTCCCGGGCGCATCGACGGGCAGGGGCCCGCCTTCTGGGTTCCCAGCGGCCGGGTCACGCCGCTCGCCGAAGACGCTTGGCGCGACGTCGCCACCTACGACTGGAAGCCGCTCGACCGCGCCTCGCCGCTGGTCGAGTTCGCCGGCTGCCGCTACCTGCGCATCGAAGACGTGCGCATCGAGAACGCCTCCGGCTGGACCCTGCGGCCTGTCAACTGCGACCACGTGGTCATCCGCGGCATCTTCATCAAGAACCCCGTCATCGGCCCCAACACCGACGGCATCGACCCCACCGGCTGCCGCAACCTCACCATTTCCGACTGCACCATCGACACCGGCGACGACTGCATCTGCCTCAAAAGCGAGAACCCCTACGGCGGCGAGGTGCGCGTCACCAAGAACGTCACCATCACCAACTGCGTGCTCACCTGCTGCTGCAACGGACTGAAGTTCGGCACCGCCACGCGCGGCGGCTTCGAGAACGTGACTTTCACCAACTCGGTGATCTTCAACGAGCGCGTCGACCCGCGCGCCCGCGTCATCTCCGGCATCGCCCTGGAGATGGTGGATGGCGGGTGGCTGGAGGGCGTGACGATCTCCAACGTGCGCATGCAGAACGTGCGCACGCCCATCTTCATCCGCCGCGGCAACCGCCGCCCGCGGCCCGACGGCACGCCCGGCACGCTGCGCGGGGTCATGATTTCGAACGTCCACGCCACCGGTGCCATCCTCACCAATTCCATCACCGGCCTGCCGGGTTTCGGCGTCGAGGATGTCACCCTCAGCCACATTCGTATTGACAGCGAGGAGGCCGGCCAGGAAGAGTGGGCCTCGCGCGCCGTCCCCGAGCAGGAGCGCTCCTACCCCGAAGCGCGCATGTTCGGCCGCCTGCCCGCCTACGGGCTTTATTGCCGCCACGTGAAGGACCTCCGCCTGCGCGGCCTCGAGTTCGGCGCCGCGCCCGGCGAATCGCGCCCGGCCCTCATCTGCGACGATGTCCAGAGCCTGGATCTGGACGGCTTTCGCGCGGCCAGTGTGTCTTCCAACCAGCCCGTAGTAAAGCTCATCCAGACCAGACGCGCCTTCCTGCGCGGCTGCGTCGCGCCCGCCGGAACCAAGACCTTCCTCGAAGTGCAGGGTGACCGCACCGAGCGCGTCACCGTCGCCGCCAGCGACCTCAGCGCCGCCGCCCAACCCATCCAAGCCCCCCCCGGCCTGGTGAGTTTCGTAGCCTGTCCCCGAAACTCGGAAGCGGAGACTTGAATATGGCCGTGCCCTCCCGGTGGAACGGCCTCGAACCCGAGGATCTAATTCGCGCCTTCCGCGCGATGCATACTTCGCGCCGGCTGGACGACCGCGAGATTCTGCTCAAACGCCAAAGCCGCATCTTTTTCCAGATATCGGGCGCGGGCCACGAAGCCGTCCAGGTGGCTGCGGCCCTGGTCCTGCGGCCGGCGCACGACTGGTTTTACCCCTACTACCGCGACCGCGCCCTGTGCCTCCTGCTCGGCGTCACTCCGGCGCAGAGGCTGCTCCAAGCCGCCGGCGCGGCGGCCGCCCGCGCCTCCGGCGGCCGCCAGATGCCCTCCCACTGGGGCGATCCGGACCTGCACATCGTCAGCTCCTCGTCCCCCACCGGCACCCAGTTCCTCCAGGCCGTCGGCTGCGCCCACGCCTCCCGCTACCTGAACCCCGAAGGCGGCGAGGTAACGCTGGTCTGTACCGGCGACGGCGCCACCAGCGAAGGCGAATTCTGGGAGGCGTTGAACATCGCTTCGCTGGACCGCCTGCCGCTGCTGTTCCTGGTCGAAGACAACGGCTACGCCATCTCGGTGCCGGTCGAACGGCAGACCGCCGGAGGTTCCATCTCGAAGCTGGCCGGGGGCTTCCCGCACCTGTTCCGCGCCGAGGTGGACGGCTGCGATTTCGCCGCCTCCCACGCGGCTCTGCGCGACGCCACCGAGTGGTGCCGCTCTGGCCAAGGCCCGGCGCTGGTGCACGCCCACGTCATCCGCCCCTACTCCCACTCGCTCTCCGACGACGAGCGCATGTACAAGACCGAGGCCGAGCGCCAGGCCGAAGCCGCCCGCGATCCCGTCCTGCGGTTCCCCGAAAGCCTGGTCGCCGAGGGCATTCTGGACCGGCAAGCCCTTCAGCTTCTGATCCACGACGTCGAGCAGGAGATTCAGCGCGCCACCGACGCGGCGTTGCGCGCCCCGTCTCCGGCGCCCGGCACGACCCTGCGGCATCTCTACTCCGACCGGGTGGACCCCGCGTCCCCGGCGTTGGCAACCGAGCCGCAATTCACCGGCGAGCCGCGCACCATGGTCGACGAAATCAACCTGACGCTGGCCGAGGAGATGCAGCGCGACGCCCGCATCGTGGTCTTCGGCGAAGACGTCGCCGATTGCAGCCGCGAAGAAAACCTGCGCGAGGTGAAAGGCAAAGGCGGGGTCTTCAAAGCCACCGCCGGCCTGCAATGCCGCTTCGGCGCGGCGCGCTCGTTCAACACTCCCATCGCCGAAGCGGCCATCGTGGGCCGCGCCATCGGCATGGCCACGCGGGGCATGAAGCCGGTGGCCGAGATCCAGTTCTTCGACTACATCTGGCCCGCCATGATGCAGATCCGCGACGAGCTGGCCGTCCTGCGCTGGCGCTCCAACAACGGCTTCTCCTGCCCGGCGGTGATCCGCGTCGCCACCGGCGGCTACCTGGGCGGCGGCGCCATCTATCACAGCCAGTCCGGCGAGGTGCTTTTCACTCACATCCCGGGCTTGCGTGTGGTCATGCCTTCGAACGCCCTGGACGCCTGCGGTCTGTTGCGCACAGCGCTGCGTTCGGACGATCCGGTGCTGTTTCTCGAGCACAAGCGCCTGTACCGCGAGCCTTACAACCGCTCGCCGCACCCGGGGCCGGACTTCACCATCCCCTTCGGCCAGGCCCGGGTGGTGAAACAGGGGCGCAGCCTGACCGTGATCACCTACGGCGCCGTCGTGCAAAAGGCGCTGCAAGCCTCCGCGCAAGTGGAGCAGAAGCACCCCGGCCGGACCATCGAGATCCTCGACCTGCGCACCCTGGCGCCCTGCGATTGGGAGACCATCCGCGCTTCGGTCCTCAAAACCAGCCGCGTGCTCGTCGCCCACGAGGATTGCCTGTCGTTCGGCTACGGCGCCGAAATCGCCGCCCGCATCGCAGACGAGCTCTTCGCCTCGCTCGACGCCCCTGTCCGCCGCGTGGCCGCCCTGGACACCTGGATCGGCTACCACCCCGAACTGGAGCGCGCCATCCTGCCGCAAGTC
>JACQZT010000284.1 GCA_016213755.1 Acidobacteriota bacterium
CCGGCTCTTCCGGGCGAGTCTTCGGGCCGCACTCGGCGGCAGGCATCTCAAACAGGGTTTCCTGATCCGGCATCTCTACCAGGATAAACCAAAACATAATCCTATAAAAATGTTTTAGGCCGAATTTTTGACAGCTCCTTAGGGAGCGGCACCGGCGGTTCTTTTGCGACTTCTCAGGCGCCGCAGCATTTCTTGAACTTCTTGCCGCTGCCGCACGGGCAAGGATCGTTGCGGCCCGCTTTGGCAGCCGCCACCGTCTCTTCCGGCTCGGGAACCTGGTCGCGATCGAACACCGGAGCCAGGCTGTGGCGCACCAAGCGATCGTCCACCGCCCACTGCACCAGTTCCGTTTCGGACGCCGATAGCCCGCCGGCGGCCTGGTCCACCTTGCGCAGCAGCATCCCGGCGCGCCCCCGCGAGATCTCGAAGGGTACCGCCAGGGTGTAGGCGAACAGCGCGTCTTCCCGGAGTTCGCCGTCGTCAAAGAAATCCCGCAGCCGTCCGGCCTCGCCGTGAATGCCCAGGTGCCCTACGCCCCAGATCGCGCGCCGCCGGATTTCCAGGTCCGGGTCGTCCAGGTGAGGCGGGAAAAACGGCGCGAAGCTCCGGTCCAGCGACCGGTACATGGTTTCCAGCGCCTTGCCGCGGGCCTCCGGGATGGCGTAGAACTCGAGGATGCGCTCCCGCACGCCCGCCTCGCCGGCCGCCCCGGCCAGGGCGACCATCGCTCCGCAACGCTCGGCCATGGGCGCGCCGCCGTCGTTTAGGCGCCCGGTCAGCGCCGCGCGGATCTCGTCCCGCTCCGAGGCGCCGCCCAGCGCCTCCCAGGCGCGCGCGCGAACCTCGGTCGCCGGATCCCGCCGCGCAGCTTCGAGCAGCCGGTTTCGGACTGCTCCGCTCAGATCCTCGTTGAAGAAACTCCCGGCCGCCGCCGCACGATAATCGGCCGACTGGCTGCTCAGAAACTCGAGCCGGTCGCCGTCGGAAAGGATGTCAAACTGCGGATCGGCCCGCTCCGGGTACAGGTCCCAGATGTCGAAAGCCGGGTGTTCGGCTTGCGGAGCCGGCCGGTCCAGATCGGCCAGGGCCTCCTCGACGCTTTGGCGGACCCAGTCCGTCGCCGCCGAGGCGAGCGCGCGTTCCAGGTCCGGCCGCGTGGCAGGGTCGCCGTAAAGTCCCAGGCAGAACGCCCCGTCGCCGGGGTCGGTTTCCAGCCGCCGCAAGAGCACTCGCCGGATGCGCTCGTCCCGCACGCGCAATGCGGCGAGCAGAAAGGCCACTTCCGCGCCTTCCGTCTCGCCCAACTCCCGGTACAGGTTCAGCAGCAGTTCCGAGGATTCGGCCGGAAACTGCGAAAACGCCTCCACCAGTTCGTCGGAGATCTCGTACGGGTTCCGCCGGACCAGTTCCACGAAGAAGGGCAGCGTTTCGGGCGTTTTCAGGTGCCGGAAAATCGAAATCAGGTCCTCTTCGAGGACCACCGCATCGTTGGGGCGGGATTCCAGCGCAAAGCGCAGCAGGTCCGCCAGGGACTTCGACGGATCGTCGAGCAGAGCGTGAAGCAGCCGCCGGTCCACGCCGATCCAGCCCTTGGCCGCGGCATCAAGCAGGTCGTACGCCGCGGCGCGGTCGTATTGGCTGGGATCGAGCATCGGTTTCGCCGGCGGCCCGCCGCCGCCGGCCCTACTCTTCTTCCTTCACCACCAGCACGCCGATCTCGACCGTCACCTCGCGGTGCAGCCGGATCGGCACCTTGAACTCGCCCAACTGCCGGAGGGGCTCATCCAGGTGGATCTTCTTGCGGTCGATGGTGTAGTTCTGTTTTTCGAGCGCCTCGGCGATATCCTTGGCCGTGACCGAGCCGAACAACTGATCCTGCTCGCCAGCCTTGTGCGCGATGGTGACGGTGACGCCGGCCATCAGTTTGCCCAGATCCTCGGCGTCGACCTTGACTTTGGCTTCGCGGCGCAGGTGGGCCGTCCGCTCCTGCTCGACGATCTTCTTGTTGGATTCGGTGGCCGCCACGGCCATCTTCTTGGGCAGCAAAAAGTTCCGGGCGTAGCCGTCGGACACTTTCACCACCTGGCCCCGGCCGCCGAGTTTTTCGATATCTGTTCTGAGAATGACTTCCATGAAAACCTCCTGAGCCGGATCAGCTCTGCGCCGCGAACGGCAGCAGCGCGATGTTGCGCGCCTGTTTGATGGCCTCGGCCAGCCGCCGCTGGTGCGGCGTGCACACGCCCGAGATGCGCCGCGGAGTGATCTTGCCCCGCTCGGAGACGAACGCCATCAGCAATTTGACGTCCTTGTAGTTGATGTCGTCGATCTTGTCGACGCAGAAGCGGCACATCTTCTTGCGGCGAAAATACTGCTTCCGCTGAGTTACGATCGCCTTGTCGCCGCCGGTCGGCCTCTGACTCGCCGCCACCGGTCTTCCGCCCTTGGGTGTTTCCGCCATGTCCGTCTCCTCCGCCTATTCCCTGGCTCCCGGAGTCTCGGCTCCGGCGGCCATCAACTGCTCCGCGCTCGGCACGCCCGGCGCGCCGGGACCGGAACTGGCCGGGGCCGGCTTGCGCGCGGCGCGCTTCTCGCGCGCCTTGCGGCGCTTTTCGATGCGCTTGAGCTTCTCGTCGATGCGCACGGTCAGGTACTTCAGCACCAGGTCGCTGACGCGCATGCGGCGTTCCACTTCTTTCACCACGTCCGGGCCGGAAGTGAACTGCATCAGCACATAGAAGCCCTCTTCGCGCTTCTCGACGCGATAGGCCAGTTTGCGCTTGCCCCACTTGTCGACCTTGTCGAGGGTGCCTCCGCCGGCGATCACCAGTTGCTTGCACTGCTCGACGTAGGCTTCGATCTCTTCCTCGGCCGCGTCCGGCCGAAGGATAAACAGTTCTTCGTAGATTCTCATTCTTCCTCTGCGCCTTGAGCGCGACGATTGAATTTCGTCATGGACTTTTCGACGCCCTCGGCAATTATGGACTCCACCGCCTGGGCCGCCAGGTCCAGCAGTTGGTCCAGTTCCTCTCTAAGCGCGCGCTTGACCGGCGCGAGCACAAAGGCCGCCCCGTCCGAGACGGGATGGCCGGGATGAATGCCCAGACGAACCCGGGCGAAATCGCTCGTTCCCAAGCCGCGGATTACGTCTTCCACGCCGTGATGCCCTCCGGCCGAACCTTTCGGCCGGATCCGCAGCGAACCCCAGTCCAGGGCCAGATCGTCAAACACAAGCACCAGCCGTCCGGCTGGCGCCGAGTACTTTTCCGCCAGCCGCCGCACCGCGGTCCCGCTCAGGTTCATGAACGTCCGCGGCTGGGCGATCAGCACCGGCCGACCCCCGATCGAGCCTTCTCCCACCAGCGCCGAACATTCCGGACGGCACAGCCGGATGCGGTTGCGCACCGCCAGGCGCTCGGCCACCCGGTACCCCAGGTTGTGGTAGGTCCACTCGTACTCGGGCCCTGGATTGCCCAACCCCACCACCAGCCAGGGACCGTCGCTTTCCGGCTGCTCCACAGGTGCGCCTCGCTCCGCGGCCCGGCCGGGCTACTTCTTCTTTTTCGCCTCGCCCTCGCCCTCTTCTTCCTTCTTGCCCTTCTTGATCACTTCGGGCTCGGCGGCGGCGGCGGCAGGCGCGCCCTCGGCCGGCGTGGCGGCTTCCTCCACCACGGCACGCAGTGCGATGACGTGCGCCAAAACCATCTCCGGAGCGCTCAGCAGTTTCATCGAGCCGCTCATCGGGATGTCGCTGGCGCGGCGGTTTTCGTGCAGCATCAGCTCCGTCACGTCCACCACGAACTCTTCGGGAATCTCCTCCGGCAGGCACTCGATTTCGATCTCGCGCGCCACCAGCTCGAGCAAACCGCTCTGCTGTTTGACGCCCTTCGGCTCGCCCAGGGTGTGCACCGGGATTTTCACCGTAATGCGCGCGGTCAGGTCGATGCGCTTCAGGTCGGCATGCAGAAGATTCGACTTCAGCGGGTCTTTCTGCCAGTCCACGATCATCACGGGCGCGGTCTCCAGGCCCGGAATGTCGACGTTAAAGATGGTGTTGTGGCCGGACTTGCTGTGCAAAATCCGGCTCAGTTCCTTGGGGCTCACCGCCACCGCCACGGGCTGCTGGCGAGAGCCATACACCACGGCGGGGATCTTGCCGCTCACTCGCAGACGGCGGGCTTCGTTCTTCCCACGCGAGTCGCGCAACTCGGCGGTGATCGTTATGTCCTTCTTCATTCCCACTCCTCGAAAACCGCGCGTCTCGGCGCGCGGTCCTACACAAACAAAGTGCTTACGCTTCCGCCCTCGTGAATCGAGCGGATCGCGCTGGCCAACAAATTCGCGACCGACAGCGTCCGGATCTTGCCCGAACGCCGGGCCTCGTCCCGCAGCGGGATCGAATTGCTCAAAACCACTTCCAGCAGCGGAGACTCCTCGATCCGCCGCACGGCCTCCCCCGACAGCACGCCGTGCGTGGCGCAGGCGCGGATGCTCGCGGCGCCGGCCTCGGCCAGCGCCTCAACGCCCTTGACCAGCGTTCCCGCCGAGTCGATCAGGTCGTCCACAATCAGGCAGTGGCGCCCCTCCACGTCGCCGACGATGTGCATCACCTCGGCCACGTTCACTTCCACGCGCCGCTTGTCGATGATCGCCAGCGGCGCCGCCAGGCGCTTGGCAAAAGCGCGCGCCCGCTCCACGCCGCCGGCGTCCGGCGAAACCACTGTCAGATTCGGCAGCGACAGGCTCTCCAGGTACTCGATCATCACCGGCGTCACGAACAGGTGATCCACCGGTATGTCGAAAAAACCCTGGATCTGCGCCGCGTGCAAATCCAGCGCCAGAATCCGGTTCGCTCCGGCTCTTTCCAGCAGACTGGCGATCAGTTTGGCCGAAATAGGAACTCGCGGGCGGTCCTTGCGATCCTGGCGGGCGTACCCATAATAGGGTAACACTGCCGTGATGCGTTCCGCCGAGGCCCGCTTCAGCGCGTCGATCATGAGCAGCAGTTCCAGCAGGTTCCGGTCCACCGGAGTGCAGGTCGGCTGCACCACGAAAACGTCGGCGCCGCGCACGTTTTCCAGGATCTGAAGGTAAATCTCTCCGTCCTGAAACCTGCGCACCGACGACTGTCCCATCTCCATGCCCAGCGCCCCGCAGATTTCCTGTGCCAGCGCGGGGTTGGCGTTTCCGGTAAAAACCTTCATCAGGTGTGCGTCTATCACGAGTATCGGCTCACCGGCGGCCACTCCTTGCGGCTCAAATGAGCCCCCAGGCTCCGCCACCACATCGCCCGGTACCGGGCGCGGCTCACGGTCCGCACCGGAAACGCGGGCGCTCCTTCAAACGCCTCCGCCGCCCGCGCCGCATCGGCCGGGGAACGAAACAGGCCAAACAACGCCGCCCCGCTGCCCGTCAGCATTGCGGACCGCGCACCCAGTCTCCGGAGTTTCCGCTTGATCGACTTCAGTTGAGGGTACTGGTCGAAGACCACGCTTTCGAAATCGTTTTCCAGCGGCTCTTCCCAGCGCTCTTGCGGCACACCGCCGCCCACTCTCCAAACCAGCGCCTGGAACTTATTATTGTGGCGTGCCGGCGGCGCCGCTGTCAATCCGCGCCGCAGCGCGCGGTAGGCTTCCGCCGTCGAGACATGCACCGGCGGCGCCACCACCAGGGCGGACCGTTCGGGCGCGTCGGGCAGCGGATACAGCTCCGTTCCCCGCCCCAGCGCCACCGCCATGCCGCCCAGAAGAAAGAACGGCACGTCGCTGCCCAGCCGCGCGCCCAGTTCCAGCAACTGCTCCATTTCCGGCCGCTTGCCGGCCAGCACCGGCAGCGCCACCAGCACCGCCGCGGCGTCGCTCGATCCTCCGCCCAGCCCGGCGCCCATGGGGATGCGCTTGACCAGCCGGAAGCGCGCCGCTCCGCGAATCTTCAGCATCTCCATGACCAGGCGAGCCGCGCGAATCACCAGGTTGTCGGCGATCTCCATCGCCGAGTCGAGTTCCACCTCCGCGCGGCGGCCGGGCGTGAATTCCACCTCCAACCGGTCGCCCAGCGAGATGGTCTGGAACACCGTGCGCAGCTCGTGAAAGCCGTCCGAGCGCCGGTGCAGCACCTTGAGACCCAGGTTCAGCTTGGCCAGCGCCGTCACGCGCGCCCGGCGTGTCGCAACGCTCATGCTTGGTAGTTCACCAGCGAGAAGACGTCCCGCCCGGGCAGCTTCCCGCGGCCCTTCAGGAAGTCGAGTTCGCAAACAAAGGCCAGACCGGCCACCCTGCCGCCCAGGCTCTCCACCAGTCCCGCGACCGCGGCCGCCGTTCCGCCCGTCGCCAGCACGTCGTCCACGATCAGAACGTTTTGCCCCGGCTGGATGGCGTCCTGGTGCATTTCCAGAGTGTCCGTCCCGTACTCCAGGGCGTACTCGGCTTTCACCGTCTCGGCCGGCAGTTTCCCGGGCTTGCGCACCGGCACGAAACCCTTGCCCAGCGCGCAGGCCACGGCGGGGGCGAATATAAAGCCGCGCGCCTCGATGCCCACCACCACATCCAGCGGCGTGGACCGGTAGCGCGTCTGCAAGCCGTCAATGACCGCGCGCAGCCCCGCCGCGTCCTTCAGCAGCGTGGTGATGTCATAGAAAAGAATCCCCGGTTTGGGGAAGTCGGGCACTTCGCGGATAAGTTTTTTGAAGTCCATGTTCAATCCCTGATGCGGAACCCGTGGCAGCGCTCCGCCGGGGCCTCCAGTTCCTGCACTTCCCGGACGTCCGACCAGCGCGGTCCCTGACGCAGCAGGCGAGCCAGCTCGTTCACGGTCTCACGCGAGCCCGCGGTGTACACCTCCACCCGCCCGTCGTCCAGGTTTCGTGCGTAGCCGTCCAGTCCCAGTTGGCCGGCGTGCCGCTCCACAAAATAGCGGTATCCGACCCCCTGCACCCGGCCGCTCACAAAAAAACGTCTTGCAACCGTTTCCCGGCCCACTCCATCATTGTAGTGAGAAGCAGCGAGAGGCGCAGCCCGTGAGATTAACACGTTTGAACCTTACCCGCATTTTGGGCCTCCTGGCCTTGTCGATGGCTGGGACTTGGACGGCCGGTGCGCAGGACAAGACTCCGCGTCGCCTGGAATCGGTCAATTGGAGCCCCAGCGACCATAAGCTGACCTGGGTCATCTCCAACGGCGTCAAAGATGCCGCCGGCAAGTACAAGGCCGTCAAGTCGCAGACCTACCTCATCGACATGTCCGCGGCCACCATGACCTTCAACGGAGAAGGCCGGCGCTTCAGCCGCGACGAAGCCCGCAACGTCCAGGCCTTGATGGACCTGCTGGCCAAGTACGCCGTCGAGTCGACCATCTGGTGGGACCAGGGACAGGGCACGCCCATCGGCAAGGAGGGCAAGGACGAAACCGAGGTCACCACTCCGCGCCGGCCGCCAAAGCCCGTTGCGCCGCCGAAGCGCCCGGCCGGCATTGTAAAAGTCTCCACCGGTTCCGAGCGGTAGCGATGCCCATCCTCAGGTTCGCGCTCGCCCTTTGCGCGGCGTCTTCGCTCTGGGCGCAGGAAGCGACCGCGCTGGACCGCTACGTCCAGGCTCCCGATCCTTCCTTCCGTTACGAACTGGCGGCCACCGTGCCGATGCCGGGTGTGACCACCTACGTCCTGGACCTGGTCTCGCAGGACTGGCTTACACCGTCCGAGGTGGATCGCACCGAGTGGCGCCATTGGCTGCTCATTACCAAACCCGACCGGCCCGCCACTCAAACCGCACTCCTGTTCATCAACGGCGGATCCAACGGCGGGCGCGCGCCGGCGCCCGATCCATTGATGGCGCTGCTGGCGCTGGAAAGCGGGGCCGTCATTGCCGATCTGCGCATGGTGCCCAACCAGCCGCTCACCTTCGCCGACGGCCGCCCGCGCTCGGAGGACGCGCTGATCGCCTTCACCTGGGACCAGTTTCTGAAGACCGGCGACGAGCGCTGGCCCGCCCGACTGCCCATGACCAAAGCCGCGGTGCGCGCCATGGACGCGGTGCAGGCGTTTCTGGCCGGCCCGGCCGCGGGCGGCGTCAAAGTCAGCCGCTTCGTCGTCGCCGGAGGCTCCAAGCGCGGCTGGACCACCTGGACCGCCGCGGCCGTAGACCCGCGCGTGGCCGCCATCATGCCCCTGGTGATCGACACGCTGAACGTCGAGCCTTCCTTCCTTCACCACTGGCGAGCCTACGGTTTCTGGGCTCCGGCGGTTCAGGACTACGCCGACGTGAACCTGATGCAATGGCTCGGCACGGAACGATTCCGCGCGTTGATGCGCATCGAAGACCCCTACGAATACCGCGACCGGCTTTCCCTTCCGAAGTACATCGTCAACTCGGCGGGAGACCAGTTCTTCCTGCCCGACTCGTCGCAATTCTACTTTGACGACCTGCCCGGAGAGAAGTACCTGCGCTACGTGCCCAACACGGACCATGGCCTGGATTCGCTCAGCGTGCCCTTCAGTCTGCTGGCTTACTTTCAGGCCATCCTCGGCGGCACGCCGCGGCCGCGTTTCTCCTGGAAGGCCGACCGCGCCGCGGGCGAGATCCGCCTGCGCACCATCGATGCGCCCGCCGCGGTCAAGCTCTGGCAGGCGAGCAACTCCCAGGCCCGCGACTTCCGCCTCGTGAGCATCGGCCCCACCTGGACCAGCATGACTCTGACCGGCGAGGACGGCGTCTACATCGCCCCGGTCCCGAGGCCCGCCGAGGGATGGACCGCGTTCTTTCTGGAACTCACCTACCCGAGCGGCGGCAAGTACCCCTGGGTGTTTACCACCGAAGTGGTGGTGACGCCGGACACGTACCCGTTCGAGGCGCCGCGGTAGAATTCGGATATGGCCTTTCCCGTTCACCGCCCCCGGCGTCTGCGCGCGACCGAGTCGATTCGCACCCTGGTGCGCGAAACCGCGCTGGCGCCCGACGATTTCATCCTGCCGCTGTTCGTCTGTCCGGGCGAGAACGTGAAGCGCGAGATCGGCGCCATGCCCGGCAACTACCAAATGTCGGTCGACCGGATCGTGGAGGAGTGTGCCGAGGTCGCTTCGCTGGGCGTGGCGGGCGCCATCCTGTTCGGCATTCCGGAGACCAAGGACGAGACGGCTTCGGGCGGATACGACGACCAGGGGATTGTGCAGCGCGCCGTGCGGGCCATCAAGCGCGAAGTGGCCAGGCTCATCGTCATGACCGACGTGTGCAACTGCGAGTACACCAGCCACGGCCATTGCGGCAAGGTGGTGGACGGCGATGTGGATAACGATACGACGCTGGAATGGCTGGCGAAATCGGCGCTGTCGCACGCCCGCGCGGGAGCCGACATCGTTGCGCCCTCGGACATGATGGACGGGCGCGTGGCCGCCATCCGCAAGGCTCTGGATGGCGAGGGATTCGCGAGAGTCCCGATCCTCTCCTACGCGGCCAAGTTTGCGTCTTGCTTTTACGGCCCGTTCCGCGAGGCCGCCGAGTCGGCGCCGCAGTTCGGAGACCGGCGCAGCTACCAGATGGACCCCGCCAACGGGCGGGAAGCGATGCGGGAGATCGAACTGGACTTGGAAGAAGGCGCCGACATGATCATGATCAAGCCGGCGCTGCCCTACCTGGATCTGATCCGGCAGGCGCGCGACCGGTTCGAAGTCCCCCTCGCGGCCTACCAGGTGAGCGGCGAATTCAGCATGATCGTCGCCGCCGCGCGCAACGGCTGGATCGACCAGCCGCGCGCGATGATGGAGTCGCTCACTTCCATCCGCCGCGCCGGGGCGGACTTTGTCCTGACTTATTTCGCCAAAGACGCCGCGCGCCTGCTGGGCTGAAGCTACGCGCCCAGGATCTTGCCGGCCTTGCGAACGTCTTCCGGGGCCACGAAAATCCCGGCCTTGAACTTGCCCGCGCCAGTCTGCATCGACTTCACGGCGCTGACGTTGATGTCCGCCGCGGCCAGCGCGCCCAGGATGCCGGCCAGCGCGCCCGGCTGGTCGTCGGCTTCGACGATGAATCCGGTGCTCTTCTCGACTTCGAGCCCCGCCTTCTTGGCGATCTTCTTGAAGCCCGCCGCGGTCTCCGGAACGATCTCGATGGCCGCCTTCTTGGCCTTGGCGCCCAGCGGATAGCCCCAGAACGCCACCAGATTCACGCCGCCCTCTTTCAAAGCGGCCAGCGCCTTGGCGCCCGCGCCGACCTTGTTGGCGATCTCGGCGGTGAAAACCTCTACCTTACAAACGGATTGTGCCATAAACTCACCCTAGCACAGCCGAGTTTCGGGGACACCCTCGAAAGTCACCCGCTGTATGCCAGAATACCGAACCGCCTCGCGCCGATTTTCATCGCCTTCGGTGGGCGATCCGCCCATCACAAGAGGCTATGTTACATTGAGATTTCATTCTTATGCTGAAAACTAATGACCTGGCACAACTTCAGGCGATCGCCAGGGGCATCCGCCGCCACATCG
>JACQZT010000281.1 GCA_016213755.1 Acidobacteriota bacterium
CGGATGATCCCGTTTCTCGAAAAGTCGGTGGCGGCGAATAAGCCCTTTCTGGCCGTGCTGTGGTTCCACACCCCGCACCTGCCGGTGCTGGCCGCGCCCGAGCAGCGCGCCAAATTCGCGCGCTACACCGAGAAGCAGCAGCACTACTGGGGCGCCCTCACCGCGCTCGACGAGCAGATGGGCCGGCTGCGTCGGGAGTTGAGGCGCCTCGACGTGCATCGCAACACGATGTTGTGGTACGCCAGCGACAACGGCCCCGAGGGCGACGCCGAAGGTCCGGATTGGCCCGGCACGGCCGGACCCTGGCGCGGCCGTAAGCGCAGCCTGTTCGAGGGCGGCGTGCGCGTGCCCGGCATCCTGGAATGGCCCGGCCGCGTGACGCCGGGCCAAGTGACCGGCATGGCCTGTTCCACCCAGGACTACTATCCGACCGTGCTGGACGTCCTCGGCTTCCACATGGACAAACAGCCCGAGCCTATCGACGGCCTCAGCCTGGTCCCGCTGTTGGAAAGCAAGCTCAAGGAGCGCCCGCACCCCATCGCGTTCGAAACCATGGGCAACACGCGCGGGTCGCCCGCGCTCACTCTGATCGAGAACCGCTACAAACTTCTGAGCAGCCTGAACGGCAAGGACGACCTGCTCTTCGACTTGCGCGACGACCCGGGCGAGACCCGCAACCTGGCCGGGTCCATGCCCGACCGCGTGCGTGCCATGACCGAAACACTGAGGACTTGGCGAACCTCATGCTCCGACAGCAACCAGGGCAAGGACTACCGCGACTGATCGCGTTCGCGCTGCTCTCGACCGCGCTCGGCGCCGCCGGGCCGGAGAGCTGGGTGCCTGTGCACTGGCCGGTCACAGGCGACTGGTGCGGCGCCGGCGCGCTCGACCTGCTGAAGGACACTCCCATCAATTGCCTGCTGATGGACGAGAGCGCGACGGATTGCGCGCGCGAGGCGCGCCGGCGGGGCATTGCGGTCGTGGGGCCGCTCTCTCCTGATGGCGGGCCGGTCTTGTACACGAGCGAGTCGGTGACGGCGCGCATCCGGCCCATGGAGGCCGCTACCGCTACGCCCACCAGCGAGCCGTGGATCGACTCCAACCTCTGGCTGGTCCACTCGCTGCGCGCGCGGGCCGGCGCGCGTCCCGTCTGGCTGGGCCACCGGCTCGAGAATCCTTCGCCCGCCGATTACGAGCGCGCCATCGCGGAAGCCGCGGCGGCCGGCGGCCGCTGGGTGGTCAGCCCGGACGACGCGCTGGCGGCGGGCCTCCGGCGCGGGCTTCCCGAAGCGCTGGCTTTGTGGCGGCGCATCGGCGCCTGCCTCGAGTTTCACGAGCGGCACGCCGAGTGGCGCGGGCTCGCTCCCGTCGCGGCGCTGGGAATCGTGCGCGACCGCGCGGGCAAACACGCCGCCCTTCGGACGAGAATCTCAACCTGATCGCGCGCCGCCGCATTCCGTACCGCATCCTCGAGCGCGCCGGTCTGAGCGCAGAAGCGCTCGCCGGTCTTCCGGCCGTGCTGGCCACCGACCTCGCGCCGCCCTCTGAGCGCGAGCGAAAACTGCTGGCGGCTTATGCTCGCCAGGGCGGCCGCGTCGTCGAGTACAAAGACGATCCGCCCGATCCGGAAACCCTCTCCCGCGACCTGCTGGACCTGCTCGGACCTGAGAACCTTCCGGTACGGTTGTTCAACGCCGCGTCTGTGCTGTTGCAGGTTTCCGGCGGCGCTCCGCTGCTGGTGCAATTGATCAACTACGCGAGCGAGCCCGCGGACCTGATTACGGTGCGCGTCCGGGGCGAATACCGCGGCGCACGGCTGTTCCGCCCCCACGCGCCGTCCGTGGAACTCAAAACTCGCCTATCCAAGGGGAACACCGAGGTTCGGCTGGAGGAGGTCGCGGTCTACGCCGCGCTACTGTTTGAAAAGTGAGGAGGAGTGCCATGAACGAGAGAAGGAATGGAATGACCCGGCGCGAACTGCTGGCCGCTTCGGGCCTCAGCCTGGTGGCCGCGGCGGCCCCGGCCGCCCCGGTGTCGATCGGCAAGTGCGCCGGCTACGGCGGCGAACTGGCGGACGTGCTGCGCAAGCAGTTCGACCAGATCGGCGGCATCGGCAAGCTGGTCGCCGGCAAGACCGTGGCCATCAAGTTGAACCTCACCGGCGGCAGCCGGCTGGGCAGCTACACCCCCGGCCAAACCCACTGGGTGCATCCGAACTTGGTCGGCTCTTGCTGCCGGCTGCTGTCCGGCGCGGGCGCAAAACGGATCCGCCTGCTGGAAGGCGCCGGCCGGGGCGAATCGCTGGAAGACAAGATGCTCAACGCCGGCTGGGATGTCGAGGCGCTGCGCACCTCCGCGCCCATCGTGGAATTCGAAGAAACCAACCGCCTGGGCAGCGGCAAGCGCTATGCGCGTCTGAAGGTGGCCCGGCCGTACATCTATCCGGCCTTCGACCTGAACCATTCCTACGAAGATACGGACGTTTTCGTGAGCATGAGCAAGCTCAAGCATCACGAGGAGTGCGGGATCACGCTCACCATCAAGAACAGCTTCGGCATCGCGCCAAACTCCATCTACGGAGACGACGCCGGCGCGGACGAACCGAATGAGAATCCGCGCCGCGGCCGCGAGTCGATTCTGCACTACGGCCGGCGCCAGCCGCCCAAGAGCGCCCCGCAGGAAGTCGATTTCGCGTCCGACCGCTTTGAAGGGGTTCGCGTACCGAGAATCTGCGTGGACCTGATTGCCGCCCGGCCGGTCGATCTGGCGATTATCGACGGCATCGAAACCTCCATCGGCGGCGAAGGCCCGTGGGTCAAGGGATTCAATTACGCCAACCCGCAGGTGCTGATCCTGGGCCGCAACCCGGTTTCAACCGATGCGGTCGCCACCGCCGTAATGGGCTACGACCCGCGCGCCAAGCGGGGCCAAGGCCCCTTCCACCGCATGAGCCCGGCCAAGCCCGGCGAGGCCGACTATGCCGACAACCCGATGCTGCTGGCCGAAGCCGCGGGGTTGGGCAGCGCGGACCTCAGCCGCATCGACGTGCGCGGAGTATCCATCAAAGGGGCGCTCTACGATTTCGAATCCAGCTTGCGGACGCGCACAACCAGGTAGGGCCGGGAGGGCAGCTTCACTTTGAACTTCCCCTCGAACGTGCCGCTCACCGGCGCGATGGTCATCTCCCAGGGGTCGAGGATTTCCACCTGGTAGCGAACGCCCGCGGGGAGATCGAACTCCCACTCGCCGGGCTGGTGCACGTCGAAAAAGCACAGGTAGTACACGCCAGGCACGCCCGCCATGGGGTACTTTCCGGGCATGGCGTCGAGGCCCTGGGGTGGACCCTCTTCCAGGATCTTGCGCAGGAAGGCGATGCGCGGGGCGCTCTCCCCGTGCAGCGCGCCGCCTTTGGACCACCACAGGATGTCTTGCGGATGCAGGTAGGTTTCGCCGTGGCCCACATAAGCGCCGAGGGCCGTGCCCAGCCAGAAGCGGCGGACCATTTCCTTCGCGGAGATATTGCCCCAGCGCTGCGGGATGTTGCCCTCGTACTTGCACTCGTCGAAGATCACCGGCTTGCTGTATGCCTCCAGCCACCCGGCTGTCTTCGTGAATTCGTCGCTCTGGATGCTGGCGTGGGTGACCCAGGGTTTGGCGTGATCGTAGAGCACCGCGCCGTTATGGATCGAGCGCAGGCGCCGATAAGGATCGCTCTCTTGCACGATGCGGAAGAAGCGGTCCCAGTCCGACAGCTTCTTCTCCTTCATGAAGTCGAATTCGTTGGCCATCGACCACCACACGTTGCGGAAGGCGGCCAGGCGGGCGACGGTGTAGCGCAGGTAGCGGTCGTCCGCCTCGGCGGGCATGTTCTTGTAGCCCCAGCGGTCGTAGGGATGGAACAGAATCAGGTCGGCCTCGATGCCCAGGTCGAGCAGGTCTTTCACGCGCTTCTCGAAGTGCCGGAAGAAGGCCGGGTCGAAACGCGTGAAGTCGTTGCGGCCGGCCGGGTCGCTCGGAAACGGGTAATACCGCGGCTCGTTCTTGTTGAAGGCGTAGTCTTTGGGGAAGACGCACATGCGCATCTTGTTGAACGGCGCGGTCCGCAAGGTGGCCAGAGTCTGTTCTTCGAGAGCGTCGCCCTGGTGCGCCCAGGCATAGCAGGTGGTTCCCACGGGAAAATAGGGCGTGCCGTCGGCATAGCCGAAGTGGCGCGTGTTTCGCACGGTCACCGGGCCGTGGTTGCCCTTGGACGGCGCGGTGCAGGTGAACTGGCCTTTCTTGCCGTCCAGTTCGGGACGATTGCCGCGGGTGGTCCAGGTCCACACGCCCACGGCGTCGGGCATGAAGCGGACGCGATAGACGCCGTTGCCGTCGTAGAAGCCTTGCGCCTTCACCACGCGGTTCTGGAATTGGAACTCGGCGCCGAATTGAACCTCGAGGAACGGGTTGCCGCCGGCGGGCCCGCGCAGCGACAACTCGAAGACGCCCCACTGCTCGGCGCTTTGCGGAGGCTGCGCCAGAACGGCAGTAGCCAGAAGAGCGAGAACGACAATCAGCTTCATAAGTCCTCCTGGTGCCGGTCACTTCCATATCGGCACGCCCATCTCCGCAAAGCGCGCGGCGCCGGTGAGGAAATGGGCGGTGATCCAGAATACGGTCCAGCTTTCGTTATAGTCGCCGCGCAGCTTCAGGATATCGAAGGCCTGGTTGCGCTGGATGTAGTTGGTGTGGTGCAACTGCTCGCCCTGGCTGCCGCCGGGGTCGATCATCTGCCCGCAGGAACGGTACATGAGGATGGCCAGGCGTTTCAGGTCCTCGCGGTTGTCGAGCTGCCCGAGCCGGTAAACATCCGGCGCGCTGATGGCGCCCCAGACGTCCAGGTGCTGGTTCTGCGGCGACACCACGGTCCATCCGCGGGTGCGCAGGCGGTGGTCCCGCAGGCGCCCCGGCGGCATGTCGATGTCCCACACCACGGTGTAAGTCAGCATCACGTCGCAGGCGTGCCGCGCCCACTCCAGGTGCGCGGCGTCGCGGGTCATCTCGTACAGCGCGAGAAACGCCTGGAAGGCCGCCGCGGCGCCCTCCTTGTCCTCGCAGCGCGCGTCCAGGGTGCCGCCCCAGTACGGCTCGCGCATGGTGAGGTGGCGCTGGGCGTAGTGCGCGCCCGCCTTGAGCGCGGCTCGTCGGTAGGTTTCGCCGCCGAACAGCTCATGAGCCTTCACCAACGCGGCCACGAAGACCGCTTCGTTGGTCGAAACCGGACGCCAGCTTTCCTGCAAGATGCGGGCTGCGTGCAGGTCGGAGGCGCGGCGCAGGAAGGTCTCCCAAAGCCGCGTGTCCGCCTTGCGCCGGCGGCCCGCGGCGATGGCGCGGCCGAAGGCCAGCATGGCCTGCCCCTGGCTGAGCAGCTCTTCACCGCCCCATTGCTTCTTCTCGAGGTCGTACCAGTTATGGAATCCGCCCGCGTAGAAACCGGCGCCGGAGAGGAAGTCGAGCGATCGCTGGGCCAGGCCGGGCGCGGCGGGATCGCCGAGTCCTTCCGACAGGATCTGCAACGCGTAGCCGGGCGCCTCAGCCTGTCCGGTCCAGCCCATGACCGCCTGTTTGCGGTCCGGGTGTTTCTGGAACACCGCCAGGCCCACGCCTTCGCGCCAGCGCGTTTGGGCGTACCGCCACTTGGCGCGGAGGATTTCGGCGAAGCTGGGCATGTCTTCCACCGAGCAGGGCGAGAAGATGTCCAGCGACGTCTTGAGCGGGCGCCGGAAGCCGTCGCCCTGCCGGGTGACGGGGAAGCCTTCGAGCAGGAACTCCTTTTCGATGACGGCGCCGGGCGGCACGTTCAGGTAGGTGTTGTCGTAGCCGGCGAAGAGTTGCTGATAAACCTTGATCGAACTGCGCTTGCCGTTGGTCGCGCAGGGGCCGGACAGCAGCGCCAGCTCGGTCCCGTCGCCCAGCCCCGTGACGCCCAGCGACCACCACTGGTCGCGAATGTTGGCGTGCGGCGCCGGAGAGGGAATGCTGTGCAGCGCCGCGCCCGCGAGCCTGGCGCCGCGCCGCATCTCGGCGTAAGCGAACGGCATCGGGTAGCGGTGTTCTTCGTAGTAGGCCTCTTCGCCCGGCCGGTTCGTGAAAACCGGAACGCGCCCGCTCCGGGCGCCCGACGGATTGCCGCAATAGATAATGCCGGGCAGCAGGACCTCGGCACCCGCGCTCCTAGCCTGGAAGCGGACCGACAGCGTGACTTTGGGCGCGGTCTCTTTCCCTTTCCAGGTGAAGCGGCGCAGGGCCCGCACGGCGCGCCCCTCGGGCCGGTAAGCGTCTTCCAGCAGCCACGTGCCGCCGCAGGCGTTCAACTCGCCTTTGACGATGGTCCACTCGCCGGCCTGCGTGGTCGACGCCGGAGCGGCGTGATGCCAGTCCGCCGGCCAGCTTTCGCGCCAGTCGCAGGCGATCGACCACAGCCCCTCGGGCGGCGACTGCGCCATCACCTCCGCGCCGGAGAGGATCTCGGCGCGGCCCTGGTGAACGCGAAAACCGGTGGGGACATCGGCGGCCGGCGCCCAGGATGCAACCAGCGCGATCCAGATCGGTGTAATCTTCATGCCACCTCCGCGCGCAGGCCTTCCCAGCGCGCCTTCCACGTGGATTCTGGAAAACCCTCCCACGCCGCCGCCATCATCGCCACGGCATACAGCAAACCGCCGTTGCCCGGCAGGTAGAGCGGCAGATTCGCGCGCTGCCAGTTGTGGCCGTTCGGCAGCCAGGTATTCTTGGGAGAATCGATGAACAGCGCATCCACGGCCATCCGCGGCTCGCCCAGCCGCGCCGCGGTCATCGCGACCATCGGGAAATCCCATCCCCAGGTCTCCGCCCAGCGCCACTCGCGCATGACTTTGTTCAAGGTTCGGCGCATGGTTTCGCGGTCCACGCCTGCGCCATCGAGAACGCCGAAGGCTCCCAGCATGGAGGGATGATCGCGATTGCGCTCGGTGTATGTCTGCGGGCAGTTCTCGTGCGCCAGGTAGACGCCGTCCTTCACAGGCAGGGGCGAGAGCCGCGAACGCACATCGTCCCACTTCGCCTCGCGCGGCAGCCCGAGCCGCTCCCGCCACGTCTGGGCCACTCCCAAAGCCTGGCGCCAGTAGGCCAGCTCAAAGGTGGGATTCCAGGTTTCCCGCGGCGGGTGGTTCTCCTGCGCCGGGATCACGGGCGGGCCCAGAACGCAGCGCCCTTCGCGCTCGACCGCGAAGCCGGCCATGAATTCCGCCGAATGCAGGACCAGGTCCCGGTAGCGCTGCAAGGTCTCGCGATTGGGGTGCGACCGGTAGCACAACTCGGCCAGCGTGATGGGGTGCGGCTGCTGCCAGATGAGCATCTCCCCGACAGGAGACGGGCTGTCGCGCCCCTCCAGGTCCGTCATCTTGGGCCAGCGCACTCCGCGGTAACCCTGCCGGCTCGCCTTCTCGCGCGCCACCGCAAGAATTCGCGCGTACCAGCCGAGGCTCCGCTCGACGAGCGGCGTGCGGCCCCACACAGCGAAGTGCGCGGCGTGCCACCAATGCATTTCCAGGTGAAACTTGCCGTACCAACTATTGCAGGTGAGGCCCGTTTCCTGAGGCGGCGCCGAGCCGGCGCATTGAATGGCGGTCAGGTACTGCGACAGCACGATGCGGCGCTCGAGTTCCTCCGCCCGGCGGTCCGTGCTGCCCGCCAGGTCGATGGCGCCGCCGGTGGACCAGAACCGGTTCCAATGCGCCGCGCCGGCCTTGCGGAGGGCCGCGGCGGACACTGCCGGCGCCGCAGGCTTGGCGGGGCTGAATTCACACGCGAACTCGAGCCGCCGGCCCGCCAGCACGAGGCGGTGTTCCCCCGGCTTTTGCGCGCGCGCTTCGCCTTCCCAGGCCAGGCGCACGAAGTAACGGTCCGCGTCCAGGCGGCGCTCGAGCGATAGTTCGCGGCCGCTCTGCACCACGATCCGGGTGGCGTGCCGCTGGGGATTGGTCCAGTCCGAAGCATTCATGCCCGGTGAACCGTAGGGAAAATCGAACGCTACCGAGAGCCGTCCGGCCGTTGCCAGCGGCGAGCGCACGGAGACGGCCAGGGCATCGCGCTCCGGGTGGCAGGCGGTGATGACCGTCACCGGGGAGCCCAGGAGTTGGAACCGGCTCTCCAGGGTTCCGGTCCACAGATCGAGCTTCTGT
Source organism: Acidobacteriota bacterium (assembly GCA_016213755.1). Classification (GTDB taxonomy): domain Bacteria; phylum Acidobacteriota; class Terriglobia; order Bryobacterales; family Bryobacteraceae; genus JACQZT01. Next base: position 8,202 of record JACQZT010000281.1, read on the forward strand.
TCGATGCCGGCGACTTCCGCCGGCGCCGGCGCACGGCCGTCGACGAGCAGCCCGATGCGCGCCAGGTTCAGGCGGTGGGGATTCTCCCGCATCCAGTTGAACAGGACTTCCTGGCCCTTCGCGCTGGTGGCGTAACCGACTTTGCGGCCGTACGTGTCGAACATTTCCAGGCGCAGTTGAGACGGGTTCAGGCCCGCGGGAATCGAAAAGCTGTGCCAGGCCCACTGCGACTGCGTGCACAGGGGGAGGCTGCGTTCATAGAGCCCGGGAAACGTCTGCAGTCCGGTGATGTCGGCGGTGAAAGCGAACTCGCCATTGCCGACCGAAAGAGGCGAACGAGGATCGGCGGCGCGCAGCACGGGATTGTGCCGGGAAACGAGGTCCCGCCGGTCCAGGGCCGATGCCCGCGCGCCCGCCGGCAGGGCGAGAAAGGTCCGGCGGCTGAACGATGGTTCGCGCATCAAGAGCATTGTGGCAGGAAATTGTCCGCCGGTCGGAAGGCCGATCGGGTGTATACTCCGGGAATCGTTCCCGGGACGACGTGGCCTGTGACTGCGCTTCGAATTCTTGCGATAACGCTCATTTCGAGTGTCATCGTCTTCGGGCTGGTGATCTTCGGTATCGGCGTGCGCAACGTGTGGCGCGCTTGGGCGAGCAACCGGTGGCCCGCGGTTCCGGGCGTGGTTTTGGAATCGAGCACTTCCTCGAGCGTCAGCCGGGACAGTAAGACCGGCGTCGCGTCCACCAGCTACCAGGCCCAGATAACTTTCGGTTATCGGGTGAACGGCCGGGCTTACGCCACCGACACCATACACTTCGGGCAAACGACCGGTTCTGGCGACTCGTCCGACATGGAACTCCGCCGCCTGCGCTACCCGCAGGGGTCGGCGGTGTCGGTCTCCTATGCCCCCCAAGATCCCTCTTTGGGCGCCGTGAAGCCGGGGATTTATCCCGAGGTGTTCTGGATGCTCGGCGCCGGCCTGGCGTTTGTTCTCCCCGCCGTGGCGGGGCTGCTGTTCTTCCTGACGTCGGAGATGAATCTGCCCGGCTTTGCCATCGGGCTCAGCCTCTTCGCAATGATCTTTTGTATGATCGGCGCGGTGATGCTGTACTGGGGGTCGGTGCGCCTCTGGCACGCCCACGCGAGCCAACGTTGGCCCGTCACCGCCGGGGTAATCGTTTTCCAGAAACAGGACGAAAGCACCTCGGCCGAGCGCCGCGAGGACGGCTCCCTTCGGAAATCCACATCCTACGCCACGGATTTGGTCTACCAATACGACGTCGGCGGGACCACCCACTTCGCCAATGTGCGCCGCTTCGGACAACTGGCCGGGGCCAGCCAGGATTGGGCCGACGAAATCGCCGACCGCTATCCGCCTGGCGCGAAGGTCAAGGTAGCTTACGACCCTTCCGACCCCGACCTGGCGGTGCTCGAACCCGGTATTATCTCAGAGGCCTGGTGGTTGCCGGGCGCCGGAGCTGCTTTTCTGCTGTTCGGTCTGGCTGCCCTGAAGTGGGGCGTGCCAGCCCTCTCATGACCCGTCCGAACGGCCGACCCGATCAGAACACGAGCCCGATCTGGACCGAGTATGCGCGCGGCGCCATGAAGTGTGTGCCGCTGAAGGTGGATCGGAAGTTGTACAGGGCCACGTTGTTGGCCAGGTTCGTGACCATCAGTTTCAGGGTCGTGCGCACGTGTTCTTTGTGCAGCAGGTTGTCGCTACCCACGGCCACGTCGAACAAGTGCCGCGGCGTCAGGCGGGGCGGATTGTGATCCGCGCTGGCAGTGCCCGGCGCCGGAATGCGCAGGCGCACGGCGCCGAACATTCCGCCCGGACAAGCCTGGATGCCGTCCGTGAGGGTGGCCTGCCGGCCGGCGCAGTAAAAGCCGATGGCCGCCTGCTCGGCCGCCGCCAGGGCGAGAGCGTCATCGAGTCCGCTTACGGCTCCGGCCACCGCGCCGCTGTCGTAACGCCACGTGAATGCCATCCAAGGTCCGTGGTTGGGGCGCTGGTAGCGCAGATGTGTGGTCTGCTCGAAAGCCTGATCGTGATCGATGCGGAAGACCGCGGTGTCCAGGGGCGAGTTGAAGATCAGGCCTCCGTTGGAGGGGCCGAAGAAGCGCGCCCGGGTGTGCCCCAGGGTGGTGTAGGCCTGAAACCCGTGCACGTTGAGCGTGCTCACGCGAACCGACACGCCATCGATGTTGGACTTGTGCCAGGAAATCGGAAACGCAATGGGAGTGTTGAAGAGAGTTCCGAAATCGAAGGCGTTGCGGGTGTACTTCCAGAAGTAGTCCGCGTCGAGTTGCAGCCACTTGCCGAGACTCTGCTGGAGTCCGGCGTTGTACTGATTGCGCCTTCCGGGCTGGATCGGCCGGCTCGCGTAAGCCCCGAAAACATTGGTTGCCAGGCCTCCCTCGCCGGTGGCGCTGGCAAGGATCAGGTTCTCGTTGTAGGGCGTCTCGAAGGTGCGCGAGTAAGCGGCGCGCAGCACGGTGTGCAGGGGTTTCAGCAAGTAGGCCACACCCAGGCGGGGCTGCACTCCGGTGGCCTGGCTCAAGCCGGCGTAGCGGTCCACGCGCAAGCCGGCGTTCAGCGTGAGTTTTCCGAGCGTGATGGCATCCTGCGCGAAGGCGGCGAACTGGTCGATGTTGGCGTTGCGGTCGAAGAGGAAGGGCCGGCCGCCGCGCGTGAGATCGTAAGGGGCCAGCCCCGATTCGGCGCCCAGCGCGGGGTCCGTCACGCCCAGCCGGAAGCGCTCCTGCAAGCGCGTCTGCATCCACTGGAGACCGGTCTTGACGTTGTGCCGGCCGCGCAGATAGGACAGCTCGCTTTTGGCGCCCCAGTTGGCCAGGTGGCGGTCCTGGGAGAGCGTCGCGGGGGTGTCGGCGAACGGATCGCGGCTGGGATAGTAATCCACCTGGTCGCGCCGCCAGAAGGGGTTCAGGCTGAGCAGCGCGTTCGGGCTGAAGACGTGCTGGAGGCTGGGCGCCAGGTTCAGCGTGAGGACCTTCTGGCGCTGGTCCTGCCCGTTCCAGCGCTGATTGTAGGTGTCGGGGACCTGAAACCAGTTGCGGGCGTGGAAGAAATTGACGTGGTAGGAGTTCTTGCCGCCGGGCTGATAATCGAAGCGGTCGAACAGGGTGTAGTTGTTTCCCGCCGCGTGAAACGGGCGAAACTCGGGCGTATCCAGAAACCGCCCCGAGCGCAGCGCGTTGGCGGCCAGGAAGTTGCCGGTTCTCGAGCTTCCCAATCCCACGGCCGTCTCTTCGGCCAGCGTGCCGAAAGAGCCGTAACTGGCCGACACATCACCGTGGGGCGTGCGGCCCAGGCCCAGGCCCGAGCGCGTGACGGCGGTCACCACCAGGCTGGTTTTGTCCCCGAACTCCGCGCTGGCGGCGCCGGTGATCAGTTCCATGGACTGGATTGCGTTGAGCGGCAGCTCGGCGGAGAACTGCTTGTTCTGCTGGTCGCTGATGGGCTGTCCGTCGATGGAGAAAGTGGTCTGCGCGTGATCGCCCAGCGGGTGGAAAAAGCCGTTGGAATCGGCCACCACGCCGGGGCTGGCGAGGGTGATGAGGTCGCTCAAACTCGCGCCGGCCGAACGAACCGGCAGCTTCGAGAAAGCGGCCTGGCCGACGTCGTGGTGCGCGTAGGAAACCTCTTCCAACTGCGCCTGGCCGCCCTCCACCACCAGGGTGGTCGCCTCAGCGGCCAGTCTTAGCGAGACTTTCAGGCGCAGCGGCACGGTGGAGCGCAGGGAGACGTCCTGGTGCCAGGTGGCGAATCCCGGGGCGCTCACTTCCAGGTGGTATGGGTTGGGCGGGATGTTTTGCAGTTGAAAGGCGCCGCCGGGTCCGGTTTCGGCCGTCGCGTGGAAGCCGGCCAGCCGGTTCACAATCGTTACTTCCGCGCCCGGGATCGCCAGTCCGGACGGGTCAAGAACCGTTCCTTCGATGGCGCCGCCACTCCCGCCGCTGTTGGTGCGGGCCGGCGCAATCGCCGGGCAGAGCATCAGAAGGCCGGCGACAGCACCCGCGAACCGAATCTGGTTCCACATATTCGCTTTCGATTGAATCTCCATAATTCAGATGCGGCGGCAGCCGTTTTGGGTGCAAGCGCTCCCCTCTCTCGCACCGACTGCAAAGTTTTGTTAAGAGTCCGCCGCCGCTGTACTCTCCCCTGCAAGTTCTGCCATCCAAACTGACGTGATGTTCCAAGTGTTCGAAGAACGGTTGAGCCGCGAATGCACGCGAATGCACGCGAATCGAATTCCACCATTCGCGTTCACTCGCGTTCATTCGCGGCCAGTTTCCGGTGCGAGTCTTACTGAAGAGAGTGTCCTTCCATGAGCGCCAGCGCGATGTCCTTGGCCGGCGATCTCAGCGACATCGAGCTGATGCTGGGGGTGAAGAACGGCGCGCCGGAGCTGCTGGATCCGCTGCTGCGGCGTCACCGGAACTCGCTGATCCACTTTCTGTACCGCATGGTGCAGAACTCGGCCGTGGCGGAAGAACTCGCCCAGGATGTGTTCTTGAGAGTCTATCGGGCCCGGGACAGCTACCAACCCTCCGCGCACTTCACGACGTGGCTGTACCGCATCGCGCAGAACCGCGCCATCAACTGGGTTCGCGACAACCGCCATCACCGCAACGCGAAATCCCTGGACCAGTTGCTGGTGCCGCGGGCCTCGTCGTGGGCCACGCCGGAACAGGAACTGCTTCGGTCGGAGAAACGACAGAGGGTCCGTGCGGCGGTGGAGGCGCTCCCCGAACGGCAGCGGGTGGCGGTGCTGCTGCACAAGTACAGCGAATTGGACTATGTCCAGATCGCGCAGGTTCTGGGCTGTTCAGTCAGCGCCGTGAAGGCGCTGGTGAACCGGGCCTATTTCACGTTGCGTCTGACTCTGGCGACGGCTTCTCAGGTATAGGGCAGGTGTTTCTCAATGCGGGTAAGTCATATTGCGGCGATAAGTCTCGCACTTGTTGGGCCGGCACTGCCGCGGGTCGCGGCGCAGACCGGCAGCGCGACCTTCGGCGATGTCGTGCGCCTGGGCGGAACCCCTTCCGACGTCGTGCTGGACGAGACGCGCGGCCGCCTCTACTGCGTCAGCCAGGCCGCCAACCGCGTCGATGTTTACAGTTATCTTCAGCGCGCGGTGGTGGCCAGCTATCCCACTGGTGAATCGCCGGTGGCGGCCGCCATCTCGATGGACGCCCGCTATCTGTACGTCACCAACAATTCGGCGTCGTCGATGACGGTGGTCGACCTGAACCGCGACAGCGTGGTGCGGACCGTGGCCCTCAGCGCCAAGCCGGAAGGCCTGGAAGCGGGCATCGACGGCAGAGTGCTCATCTCGACCGAAGGGACCAGCAGCACCGACCAGATCAATTCGCTGCTCTTGTACGACTCTCGTCAGTCGCAGGAATCGCAAGTTACTCCCGTGGCCTTCCCGCCGCCGCCGGCCACGCCCTCTCCGCTGGCGACGGTGACCATCGGCCGCCCCACGACCACCTTCCGCGGCAAGCTGATGCGCACGCCGGACGGCAACTTCATCATCGGCCTGAGCACCGTGAATAACAATGCGCAGACCATCGTCTTCGTTTACGAGGTTCATTCCGCCAGCGTGTTGCGCAGCCGGACCGTCACCGGGCAGTCCACCGTGCTCTCGGTGGCTCCGGACGGCAGCCGGTTTATGGCGGGTTACACGCTCTACGACACCGCCTCCTTAAACGTACTGGCGCAATACAACACCGCCAATGTTCCTTTTCCCCTGAGCAGCGGCACGGCGACGGTCAGTTTCAACCCCACCCAGAACATGGGCGGTGGCGTCTTCACC